>NZ_JBHVGL010000007.1:97294-141041 GCF_042800875.1 Kitasatospora sp. NPDC057595
GGCTGTTCGTCGGCATGGCCCCCGCTCCCGGGGGCGACGGGGGTACGGGGCCCGCCCCCCCCGCTCGGGGGGCGGGGGGGGCGCCCGACGCCGTGCCCCCCGGGCACGGCGTCGGCCGCGAGGCCGCTGAGCAGGGCCAGCATCCAGTACTCGGCGGTCACCACCAGGGTCGGAAAGCCCGGCGCGGCCTTGAAGTCCCCCCGCATCCGCCCGTTCCCTCCGACTTTCCGATCGGCGCCGGACCCCCCGAGCGCCGTGGTGATCCTGTCAGGAGGAAAGCGTCCGCACACTGCCAGGACCTGGCAATCTTGTCGGTGTTTTGACACCGGAAAACATCCGGAAACCAGACGCAACGCGGGGCCCGCTGAAACGTTCAAGATGAACGGCCGCGGTCACAGCGACCGGTTCGGCCAGTCGAGCAGACGCGCGCCCATCACGGCGGTCTCCAGGGTGTAGCGGTGCAGCGCGTCGGCCGGGTCGTAGCCGGTGAGGTCGCGGATGCGCTCCAGCCGGTAGCCGAGCGCGCGCACGCTCAGGCCGAGCCGCCGGGCGGTCTCGGCGTTCACGTACCCGGCCTCCGCCTGGACGGTGATGGTCTCCAGCAGCGGGCGGGCGCCGCCGCGCGCGGAGGTGAGCGGGCCGAGCACGGTGCGCACCAGGTCGGCCATCGCGGAGCGGTCCCGCATCAGCACCGGGAAGACCAGCAGCTCCTCGGCGCGCAGCCGCTGCGCCGGCAACTCCAGCCGCTGCGCGTACTCCAGCGCGCCGAGCGCCTCCTCGTAGCTGCGGACGATGCCGCCGGTGCCGGCGTGCCGGCGGCCGGTCGCCACCCGCTGCGCGGGCGGGTACCCGGCACCGGGCCGCAGGGCCAGCTCGGTGAACGCGGTGAGGACGGCCTGCTCGCCGTCGGAGGCGATGCAGACCAGCCGCCCGTCGCGGGCGGCCAGCAGCAGGGTGCGGTCGTCGTAACGGCCGGTCAGTTCCCGCAGCACCCGGTGCGCGGCGGGCGCGCCCTCCAGGTAGGGCTCGTCGGCGACGGCGACCGCGACGGTGTAGCCGGCGGCCAGCCGCAGCCCGAACCGCTCGGCGCGCTCGGCGAGCGCCCCGAGGTCGGAGCGGCCGTGCAGCAGGTCGTTGACCAGCTCGCGCCGGTTGGTCTCCTCCTGGCGCACGGCCATCCGCTGCGCGCGCTCATGGCCCTCGGCGAGGGCGCCCAGCGCGGCCTGGGTGGCGGCGAGCACGGCGTCGCCGGTGCGCCGCAGCTCGGCGGCGGTGGCGGCGGTGAGGCCGGGGAGGGTCTGCCAGGCCGCGCGGGTGGCGCCCAGACAGGCGCCGACGAGGTCGCGCAGGCCGTGGCCGGCCTCGGCGCCGCGCTCGCCGAGTTCGCGCAGCCGCTCCAGTTCGGAGCGGCGCAGCAGGCGGCCGGTGCGGGAGACGTCGGTGAGCAGGTCCAGGCAGTGCGGAGCCAGCTCGCTGGGGATGTCGGGTGTGCCGGTTCCGTTGGCCACCGTCATGTCGTCGTGTCCCGCCCCGGTCCGTGGGTGTGGTCCGGCCGCCCGGCGTGCCCGCCGGTCGGCCGATCGGCTTCTGGGCTGGTCAGCCGGTGCGCCGAGCCGTCGGCGGACCCGTCGGCCGCCCAGCCCGGGCATGTTATCCGGTCGGCGTTCCGGCCGCCTTGCCAACCGCCTCGCCGACCTCCTCGCCGACTGCCAGGCCGACCGCCGGCACCAGCGGCCGGTGGCAGGCGACGGTCCGTCCGGGCGCGACCTCGCGCCGCGCCGGCACCTCGCTCGCGCACCGCTCGTCGGCGAACGGGCAGCGGGTGCGGAACCGGCAGCCGGACGGCGGGTCGAGCGGGGACGGCGGGTCGGCGGGCAGCAGCCCGGAGTCGCCGAGCGGGCGGCCGGGCTCGGGGACGGCGGCGAGCAGGGCCGCGGTGTACGGGTGGGCGGGGGCGGCGAGCACCTCCTCGGTGGGGCCCTGCTCGCAGAGCCGGCCGAGGTGGAGCACCGCGACGTCGTCACTGACGGCGCGGACCACGCCGAGGTCGTGCGAGATGAACAGGCTCGCCAGGCCGCGCTCCTCGGTGAGCCGGCGCAGCAGGTTGAGCACGGTGGCCTGGGCGGAGACGTCGAGGGCCGAGACGGCCTCGTCGGCGATCAGCACCCGCGGCTCGGCGGCGAGCGCGCGGGCGATGGCGACCCGCTGCGCCTGGCCGCCGGAGAGCTGGGCGGGCCGGCGGTCGCCGAACAGCGCGACCGGCAGGCCGACGGCCTCCAGCTGCCGCTCGACCACCGCGGTGCGGTCGACCGACGGGTCCGGGTGGGCGTCCAGCGGTTCGGCGACCAGGTCGCGCACGGTGCGGCGCGGGTTGAGCGAGGAGACCGGGTCCTGGAACACCATCTGCATCCGGGGACGCAGGGCCCGGAGCGCCCGCGGGGTGAGGGCGGCGAGGTCGGTGCCGTCCAGGGTGACGGTGCCGGCGGTGGGCGGGGGCAGTCGCAGCAGGGCCTTGGCGATGCTGCTCTTGCCGGAGCCGGACTCGCCGACCAGGGCGAGGGTGCGGCGTTCGCGCAGCTCCACGTCGACGCCGCTGACGGCGTGCAGCGGGCCGGAGCGGGTGCGGTGGACCACGGACAGCCCGGTGGCGCGCAGCACCACGGGCGTGTCCGCGTCGGCGGAACCTGAGACGGGGGTGGCGGTCATGCGGCGGTCTCCTCGGCCGTCGCCGGCAGCGCGGCCGACGGCGTGAGCGGGAAGTGGCAGGCGGCCGTGTGTCCGGCTCCGGCCCGGTGGAGCGGCGGCGCGTCCGTCGAGCAGACCGCCTGGGCGCGCTCGCAGCGCGGGGCGAACGGGCAGCCGGGGACGGGCTTGGAGAGGTCCGGCGGCGAGCCGGCCACGGCGGGCAGGGTGCGGCGCAGCGGTCCGGTGACCCGGGGCACCGAGCGCAGCAGCGCGGCGGTGTACGGGTGGGCGGGGTTCTCGGTGACGTCCTCGGTGGGGCCGGTCTCGACGACCCGTCCGCCGTACATGACGGCGATCCGCCGGGCGCGGCCGTAGAGCAGGCCGATGTCGTGGGTGATCAGCAGGGTGGCCAGGCCGCGGGTCTCGCGGTGCCGGTCGAGCAGGTCGAGCACGGTGCGCTGGACGGTGACGTCCAGGGCGGTGGTGGGCTCGTCGGCGAGCAGCAGGGCGGGGGAGCCGGCCAGCGCGGCGGCGATGCCGACGCGCTGGCGCAGGCCGCCGGAGAGCTCGTGCGGGTAGGCGCGGGCGCGCCGGGCCGGGTCGGGGACGTCGACGGCGGCGAGCAGTTCGGCGGCGGTGCGCAGCCGCTCGCGGCGCGGCATCCGGCGCCGGTTGGTGAGCGACTCGGTGACCTGGTCGGCGATCCGCACGACCGGGTTGAGCGAGGTCATCGGGTCCTGGTGGACCATCGCGACGCCGGTGCCGAGCAGTTCGGCGCGCCGGGCGGCGGTGGCGGTGAGCAGGTCCTCGCCGTTCAGCCGCACCGAGCCGGTGGCGGTGGTCCGGGTGGTGCGCGGGTGGACGCCGAGCACGGTACGGGCCAGCACGGACTTGCCGGAGCCGGACTCGCCGACCACGCCGAGGCACTCGCCGGCGTCGATGGTGAGGTCGATGCCGTGCAGCACGTGCAGCGTCCGGCCGTCGGGGGTGTGCAGGGTGGTGTCGAGCGAACGGACCTCCAGAACCGGGCTGGTCATCCTCGCCCTCCCTTCGAACGGAGCTTGTCGCCCAGGTAGTTGAGGGCGAGGACGGTCAGGCAGAGCACCGCCGCCGGGGCGAGCGAGATCCACGGGGCGCTGCCGAGCGTCGTCCGGCCCTCGGCGATGATGCCGCCCCAGGACGGCTCCGGCGGGCGGAGCCCGAAGCCGAGGAAGCTGAGCGAGCCCTCGGCGACGATGGCGACGGTGGTGGCGGTGAACGCGAAGGTGAGCGCGATCGGCGCGACGTGCGGGACCACCTCGCGCACCAGGATGCGCAGCGGAGCGGTGCCGATCATCCGGGCGGCCTGGACGAAGCCCCGCTCGCTGAGCGACATCACGACGGCGCGCACCACCCGGGTGAAGTGCGGCACGGTGAACAGGCCGATCAGCGTGCCGATCAGGGCCAGGCTGGGGCCGCGCAGCGAGACCGCGATCATCACCAGGATCAGGGTGGGCACGGACAGCAGCAGGTCGGTGGCGAAGCCGATCACCTTGTCGACCGGCCCGCGGAACCAGCCGGCCGCCACGCCGAGCGCCCCGCCGCAGAGCAGGCCGACGGCGATGGTCAGCGCGGCGACGGTGAAGGAGGCGCGGGCGCCGGCCACGGTGCGCTCCAGGACATCGCGTCCGGCGGCGTCGGTGCCCAGCCAGTGGCCGGGGCCGGGGGCGGCGGCGGGGTTGGCGAAGTCGCCGTGCAGCGGGTCGAAGCCGGGCAGCAGCGGGAGCAGCACGGCGGCGAGCGCGACGACGGCCAGCCAGCCGCCGGCGACCAGCACCCCGGCGGAGGGGAGGCGGCGCGCCGCCCGCTCGCGCGGGGCGGCGGCGGGTGTGGCGGGGGCGGGGGCGGGGGCGGGGACGGTCTCAGCGGCGCTCATCGGCGATCCTCGGGTCGACGGTGCGGTACAGCAGGTCCACGGCGAAGGTGGCCGCCACCACGGCGACGGCGCTGACCACCACCACCCCCTGCACCACCGGGAAGTCACGGCCGTTGATCGCGCCGGAGACCCAGGTGCCGACGCCGGGCACCGCGAACAGCGACTCGACCAGCACCGAGCCGCCGAGCGAGGTGCCGACGCCGATGCCGATCAGGGTGACCAGCGGCAGCGAGGAGGGCCGCAGCGCGCGGCGCAGCAGTAGCCGCGCGGTGCCCATGCCGCGGCTGCGGGCGGCGGAGACGTAGGTCTGGTCGAGGGTGTCGAGCAGCTGGCTGCGCAGGGTGCGGGTGAAGACCGCGGCCTCGGTGAGGCCGAGGGTGAGCGCGGGCAGCACCAGGTGGCGCAGGTTCTCCAGCGGGTCCTCGGTGAACGGGGTCCAGCCGGTGGCCGGCAGGAGCCGCAGCTGGACGGCGGTGATCCAGATCAGCAGCAGGCCGAGCACGAAGCCGGGCACGGCGAGCCAGACGAAGGCGCCGGCGGTGGCGATCCGGTCGACCGCGCCGCCCGGCCGCCAGGCCGACCAGAGCGCGACCGGCAGGGCCAGGCCGAGCGCCACCACCTGGGCGGCGACGAAGAGTTCGAGGGTGACCGGGATCCGGTCGGCGAGCTCGGTGGTGACGGCGACGCCGGTGGAGAGCGAGTGGCCGAGGTCGCCGTGCAGGGCGTCGCCGAGCCAGCGCCAGGTGGCGGCGAGCACGTTCTCGTCCAGGCCGAGCTTGGCCTCGTAGGCGGCGACCTGCTCCGGCGTGGCGGTGGGGCCGAGGGCGGCGAGGGCGGGGGAGCCGGGCATCAGGTGCGGCAGGGAGAGCGCCGCGACGGTGACCAGCAGGAGCACCGCGGCGGCCCGTGCGAGCCGTCCGGCGGTGCGTCCCGCCGTGCGCAGGGCGGTGGGCGTCACTTCTTCACCCACAGCGAGGCGGGGGAGACGTTGACGACGGTCCGCTTGGAGACGTCGGGCAGGCCTCCGATCCTGGTGGTGGCCAGCAGGCCGGTCTTGTTCTCGGTCAGGAACAGCATCGGGGCGTCGTTGACGACCTCCTGCGCGGCCTCCTGGTAGGAGCGGGCGCGCTGGGCCGGGTCGACGGTGGCGCGCCCGGCGGCGATCGCCTGGCCGGCCTTCGGGTTGTTCCAGCCGGTGAAGTTGTAGGGGGCGTCGGGAACGTAGAGGCTGGCCAGGGCGGTGTCGGTGTCGCCGAACATGCTCGTGACGAAGTCCATCACCTGGAACTTGCGCTGGAACATCGCGGTGCCCAGGCCCGCCGGGTCCAGCGGCTTGATGGTCATCTTCACGCCGGCCTCGGCGAACATCTGCTGGAGCACGGTGGCCCGCTGCTGGCCCTCGGGGCGGCTGTCGACGAGGTACTCGAAGGAGAGGTCGGAGTGGCCCGCCTCGGCGAGCAGGGCGCGCGCCTTGGCCGGGTCGTGCGCGGGGTACCCGGAGGCGTCGCCGGCGGCGCGGTAGGGGGAGGCGGAGCCGATCGGGCCGTCCGAGACCTTGCCCTGGTCGAGGTAGACGACCTTCTCGACGGCCGAGCGGTCCACCGCGTACTGCAGCGCCTTGCGCACCTTCGGGTCGTCGAAGGGCGCGACCTTGGTGTTGAACAGCACGGTGGTGGTGGAGCCGGGGCCGGCGGCCACCCGCAGGCCGTCGGTGGCGGCCTGCTTGAGCTGGGAGGGGGTCTCGGCCCAGACCACGTCGGCGTCGCCGGAGCGCAGCGACTGGTAGCGGCTGTCGGTGTCCGGCAGGACCTTGTAGACGAGCTTGTCGGCGTGGCCCTTCCCGCCCCAGTAGGAGGGGTTGCGGACGAGGGTGGCGGAGACGCCCGGCTGCACGCTCTCCACCGTGTACGGGCCGGAGCCGACGGCGGGGGTGTCGGCGCCGGCCGGTGCCTCGGAGACGTAGCCGAGGGAGCGGGTGAACAGGCTGGGGAAGGCGGCGTTGGGGGACTTCAGGGTGAAGCCGACGGAGGTCGGGGAGTTCACCGTCATGGCACCGATGGTGGCGGCGTCGGCGGCACAGCCGCACTTGGCCTCGGGCTTGGCGAGCCGGTTGACGTGGTCGACCACGGCCTGCGCGTCGAGCGGCTTGCCGTCGCTGAAGGTGACGCCCTCGCGCAGCTCCAGCGTCCAGGCGGTGGCGTCGGCGTTGGCGGCGGTGAAGGCCTTGGCCAGGTAGGGCTGCACGGCGCCGTTGTCGCCGTTGACCATCAGCGGGTCGTAGAGCGCGTTGGCCAGGATCATCATCGGCATCGAGGTGAGGCTGGTCTCGGCCGGATCGAGCTTGGTGAACGGTCGGTCGAGGCCGATTCTCAGAGTGCCGCCGTCGACGGCGGGGCCGTCGTCCTTGGCGGCGGAGGCACCCGCGCCGCCGCCGGAGACCGTGTCGTCGGACGCGGAGCAGGCGGAGGCGGTGAGGGCGAGGGCCGCCGTGCAGACCGTGGACGCCAGGACGAGCGTGTGCCGCTTCATGATTCCTCGGGGGGATTCGGGGGCTGAGGGAGGGGGGAGACCGGCGGACGCTGCCGGACCGGCGGCCGCCGGACCCCACTCTTTGGAGGTGGCACAACTGCCAATTGGCACTTGTGCAAACTTCGCATGACGAAATGACGACGACTTGGCGCTCGGCTTGAGCGGGCCGCGCCGGGCGTGATTCGGTACGACTACGGCCGCGTGCGGCACAGCAGTTGACGAGGAGCGAGCAGGATGCAGGGGCAGGGGACGGACACCGTGGCGGAGCCCGGGCTGCGCGACCGCAAGCGGGCGCGGACCAGGCAGGCCATCCGCACAGCGGGGCTCGACCTCTTCGAGGAGCAGGGTTTCGAGGGCACCACGGTGGACCAGATCTGCCGCCGGGCCGACGTCGCCCACCGCACCTTCTTCCGCTACTACGAGTGCAAGGAGGCGCTGCTCTTCGGCATGGACTTCGGCGCCGCCTTCCTGGACGCCTTCGCCACCGCCCCCGCCGGGCTGGAGCTCTGGGCCGCCTTCGAGTACGCCGCCGACACCACGGGCGGGCAGCTGGAGGAGCCGGCCGAGCACACCGTGCGGCGGCGGGCGCTGCGGCGCCGGTGCATCGGGATCCGCAGTGTGCACGGCTTCGCGCTGGTGATGATCGACGCCTTCGCGCAGCGGTTGACGGCGATCGCGGCCGAACGGCTGGACGTCGACCCGGTGGTCGACCTGCGGCCGCAGGCGTTCGCGGCGCTGATGGCGGGCATGACCCGGCGGCAGGTCCTCGACGGCTACGAGATGGGCTCGCTCCAGGAGTGGGCGGCGGCGTTCCGGCTGCTGCTCGCGAAGTTCGACGCGCCGGCCCCGGCACCGCGCCCGGCGGGAGCCGTCCGGTGACCGCCTACCGCACCGGCCCCGACCCGCCGCCCGGCTCGCGGTAGTGCAGCACGAACCGCGCGCTGCTGCCGTCGATCCGCCGCCGCAGGTACAGCGCGGGCGCGCCGTCCGGCGTGCAGCTGACGCCCTCGCGGACCAGCAGCGCGGTGCCCGGGGGCACCCCGAGCAGCTCCGCGTCGGCGAGGTCCGCGCCGACCGCGCCGAACGCCCGCCAGTCGTACTCCAGCTCCACCCCGGCCGCCCGCGCCAGGTCGAGCACCATGTTGCCGGGACGGCCCGGCCGCACCAGCCCGTCCGGCAGCGGTCCGGACGGCACCCAGTAGCTGCTCACCACCCGGGGCCGGCCGCCCAGCCGGATCACCGTGTCCACCCGGGACAGCTCCTCGGGGGCGCGTCCCAGCTGGCGGGCCGCCTCGTGGTCCTCGGCGGAGCCGGTCACCGGCGGCGCGGCCACCACGAACTCGCCGTCCTGCGCCGCCCCGGGCGCGTCCGTGCCTAGCGGCAGCCCGGTGTGCACACTGCCGAGGTCGAACCGCTGGCTGCGCGGGTCGACCGCGATCGACACCCGTACCGCGGGCGGGCGGACGAAGGTCCCCACGCCCCGGCGGATCTCCAGCACCGCGGCCCGTTCCAGCTCGGCCACCGCCTGTCGGACGGTCAGCCGGTTGACGCCGAACTCGGCGCTCAGCTCCGGCTCGCTGGGCAGCCGGGAGCCCGCCGGGTACGTCCCGGCGTCGATGCGCTCCTGGAGCTGCCGGGCGAGCCGGCGGTACAGCGGGGTTTCGGTCCGGTGCGTTGCCACGCGCCAGATCCTACGGAGCCGGGTGGCGGCTTCTGTCCCCGGTTGTCCGGAAGTTCACCTCCTCGTCGCTTGCCCGGTGCCCCACTTGCCGGGTAGACATCTAGACGTCTAGATGTCTCGCCGCCTTCTCCACACCATCCCGAGTCATCACCCCCACCCCGCCCGCAC
The DNA here is from genome assembly GCF_042800875.1 of Kitasatospora sp. NPDC057595. Lineage (NCBI taxonomy): Bacteria > Bacillati > Actinomycetota > Actinomycetes > Kitasatosporales > Streptomycetaceae > Kitasatospora > Kitasatospora sp. NPDC057595. Next base: position 106,273 of record NZ_JBHVGL010000007.1, read on the forward strand.
CACCGAAAGGCCCCGCCATGACCCTCGTCAACTTCCGTGACCCCGCCGCCCTCGCCGACCCCGAGGGCCGCTGGGTCCGCCACGGTGTGCTGCACCGCTCCGCCCAGCCGTTCCCGGCCGACGACGCCTCGATCGTCGAGCAGCTGAACGCCGCCGGCGTGCGCACGATCATCGACCTGCGCGGCGGCGCCGAGGCGGACGACGCCGACTGGGCGCAGTCCCGGGCCGCCGGCATCGAGGTGGTTGCCGCCCGGGTCCAGCCCACCGACGGGAAGCTGGAGGCGGCGATGATGAAGATGACCACCGACGCCGACCTCGGCCACTTCTACCTGCTGATGGTCGAGTCCGCCCCCGAGGCGGTCAAGCTCGCCGTCGAGGCCGCCACCCGCCCCGGCGGCCTGCTGGTGCACTGCGCCGCCGGCAAGGACCGCACCGGCTGGCTGACCGCCCTGCTGCTCGACCTGCTCGGCGTCCCCGCCGAGGAGATCGTCGCCGACTACCACCGCACCACCGCGGCGCTGCCGCAGATCTTCGAGGGCCTGGCCGAGCGCAACCGCAACGCCCTGAACGACTACCACGCGGGCTCGCTGACCATCCCGCGCCAGCTGCTGGAGGCCCCGGCCGACTCGATGGCCGCCTTCCTCGACCTCGTCCGGGCCCGCTACGGCGGCACGGAGGGCCTGCTCGCCCACTGCGGCGTGGACGCCGCGACCATCGAGGCCTTCCGCGCCAAGGCCGGCGCCGGCACCGTCGAGACCGCCGAGGTGACGGCATGAGGCCCCTGCTGCACCACACCGACGGCACGCCGTTCCGCGACCTCAACCACAACGGCACCATGGAGCCCTACGAGGACCCGCGGCTGTCCGTCGAGGAGCGCGTCGAGGACCTCCTCTCCCGGATGACCCTGGAGGAGAAGGCCGCGCAGATGTTCTGCGGCCGGATGCTCGCCGGCAACCAGGGCCCCTTCCCCTCCGGCGACCACCTGATCACCGAACGCGGCCTCACCGCCTTCGGCATGACGATGGTCCCCGACGCCCGCAGCATGGCCGAGTGGAACAACCACGTCCAGGACCTCGCCGCCGCGAGCCGTCTCGGCATCCCGGTCACCCTCGCCTCCGACCCCCGGCACGGCTTCACCACCAACCCGGCCACCGCCTTCGCCGGCGGCGGCTTCTCGGTCGGCCCCGAGCCGATCGGCCTCGGCGCCACCGACGACCCGGAGCTGGTCGGGGAGTACACCGCGCTGATCGGCCGCGAGCTGCGCGCCGTCGGCATCCGGGTCGCCATCCACCCGATGGCCGACCTCGCCACCGAGCCGCGCTGGGCCCGGATCAGCGGCACCTTCGGCGAGGACCCCGAGCGGGTCTCCCGGATCATCGCCGCCTACATCCGCGGCCTGCAGGGCGAGCGGATCGGGCCGGACAGCGTCGCCTGCATGACCAAGCACTTCCCCGGCGGCGGCCCGCAGCACAAGGGCGAGGACTCGCACTTCGCGGCCGGCCGCAGCCTGGCCTACCCGGGCGGCGCCTTCGAGCAGCACCTGCGCCCGTTCGAGGCCGCCTTCGAGGCCGGTACCGCGCAGATCATGCCCGCCTACGCGATCCCGGCCGGCTCCGGGCTCACCGAGGTCGGCGCCAACTTCAACCATGACGTCATCACCGGCCTGCTGCGCGGCAAGTACGGCTTCGACGGCGTGATCTGCACCGACTTCAACGCCATCACCGGCATGGAGATCCCGGGCGTCGTCAGCCTGCCGCCGCGGCACTGGGGCGTCGAGGAGCTGTCGGTGCCCGAGCAGGTCGCGATGACCCTGCACGCGGGGGCCGACCAGCTCGGCGGTGAGACCGACCCCGAGCTGATCCTCGGCGTGGTCCGCTCCGGCGCCGTCACCGAGGCCCGGCTCGACGAGTCCGTCCGCCGCATCCTGCGCGACAAGTTCCGGCTCGGCCTGTTCGACGACCCGTACGTGGACGTCGAGGCCGCCGTCGCGCTGGTCGGCGCCCCGGCGGGTCGCGCGCTCGGCCGCAAGGTCCAGGCCGCCTCGCTGGTCCGCCTCGCCGGACAGCCGCTGACCGGCGAGCGGATCTACGTCGAGGGCGTGGACGCCGAGGTGGCGGCCCGCTACGGGACGGTCGTCGAGCGCCCCGAGGACGCCGACGTCGCCGTCGTCCGCCTGGCCACGCCGTACGAGAAGCGCGAGGGGCTGCTGGAGCAGCACTTCCACACCGGGACCCTGGAGTTCGAGCCCGCCGAGGCCGCCAGGATCGTCGCGCTGGCCGGGACCGTCCCCACCGCCGTCGTCGCGCTGCTGGAGCGCCCCGCCGTGCTGACCCCGCTGGCGCCGCACGCGGCGCTGCTGGTCGGCGAGTTCGGCGCCGCCGACGAGGTCGTGCTGGACGCGGTGTTCGGCCGTGCCCCGATGACCGGCTCGCTGCCCTTCGACCTGCCGCGCTCGGACGCCGCCGTCGAGGCCTCCCGCGAGGACGTGCCCTTCGATACGAAGGACCCGCTCTTCCTCGCCGGCCACCCGACCGCCCCGCGCGAGGTGACCCGATGACCACCGACGCTCTGCCGGACGGCTTCCTGTTCGGCGCCTCCACCGCCGCCCACCAGATCGAGGGCAACAACACCACCAGCGACTGGTGGGCCCTCGAACAGCGCCCCGGCGGCTTCCTGCCCGAGCCCAGCGGCGACGCCGCGGACAGCTTCCACCGCTGGCCCGAGGACATGGACCTGCTCGCGGCGCTCGGCTTCAACGCCTACCGGTTCAGCATCGAGTGGGCCCGCATCGAGCCGGTGCGCGGCCGGTACTCGTGGGCCGCACTGGCCCACTACCGGGCGATGGTGGAGGGCGCGCTGGCCCGCGGCCTCACCCCGGTGGTGACGCTCCACCACTTCACCCTGCCGCAGTGGTTCGCTGGGGCGGGCGGCTGGCTCGCCCCGGACGCCGCCGAGCTGTTCGCGCGGTACGCCGCCACCGCCGCCGCCGAGGTGCTCGACGGCGTCCGGTACGTGGCCACCATCAACGAGCCGAACGTGCTCGCCCGGATGCACACCCTGATGGGGAAGCTCGCCGAGGGCCCGGCCGGGGTGGACCTCGACCGGGTCGACCCCGGCGAGGACATCACCGAGGCGCTGGTGCGGGCCCACCGCGCCGCGAGCGCGGCGCTGCGCGAGGCCGACTCCCGGCTGCTGGTCGGCTGGACGGTCGCCGGCCTCGGCCTCTACCCCGTGGAGCCCGGTGCCGAGGCCACCGTCGCGGCCGTCTCCCGGCGGCGGGAGGACGTGTTCGTGGAGGCCGCCCGCGGCGACGACTGGATCGGCGTGCAGGCCTACACCCGCACCCCGGTCGGCGTCGACGGTCCGGTCCCGGTCGCCGAGGGCGTCCGCACCACGATCAAGGGCTGGGAGTACTACCCGCGGGCGCTCGGCGAGGCGGTCCGGCGCACGGCCGCGCTGGTCGGTCCGGACGTGCCGCTGCTGGTGACCGAGAACGGCATCGCCACCGCCGACGACAGCGAGCGGATCGCCTACACCACGGAGGCGCTGGCCGGCCTCGCCGACGCCCTGCGCGACGGCGTCGACGTGCGCGGCTACCTGCACTGGAGCCTGCTGGACAACTACGAGTGGGGCTCCTACCGGCCGACCTTCGGCTTGGTGGCGGTCGACCCGCGGACCTTCGAGCGCAGCCCGAAGCCCTCCGCGCACTGGCTCGGCGCCCTCGCCCGGGAGGGCCGGCTGGGCTGAGCCGCAGCCGCCCGCGGGGAGCAGGACGTCGGCCGGTCCGACGTCCTGCTCCCCGTTTCCGTTTTCGCGTCCTGTCCCCACGTCAAAAACCGTTCGCGCCCGCGGTGGCGGGCTGGCAGAGTCCGCTCCCATGGAGCAGCTGTACGGGATCCGGGCCGACCACGACGCCTCCACCCTCGTCGTCTACCAGGCGTACGCCCCCGCCGTGGCCGACGCGGCGCTCGCCGCGGGGCGGTTCGTCCCGCCGTTCTCCTTCGGGCGGATGACCTGGATCAAGCCCTCGTTCCGCTGGCTGATGCACCGCAGCAACTGGGCCCGCAAGCCCGGGCAGGAGCGCGTGCTCGCCGTCCGGATCACCCGGGCCGGCTGGGAGGAGGCGCTCGGCCGGGCCGTGCCGACCACCGGCGACCCCGCGTTGCTCGCCCGCGCCGAGGTGCACGTCCAGTGGGACCCGGAGCGCTCCCTGCGCGGCGCGGCGCTCAACCACTACAGCATCCAGGTGGGCGTGGGCCGCACCCTGATCCGGACCTTCGCCGAGGAGTGGATCACCGGCATCACCGATCTCACCCCGCAGGTGCGGCGGATCGCCGAGCTGGTCCAGCAGGGCCGCACCGCCCAGGCCCAGCGCCTGCTGCCACCGGAGCGCCCGTACCCGCTGCCGCCGTCCCTCGCCCATCTGGCCCGGGTGTGACGAAGCCCGGGCCGGGCGAAGGGTGGGGCCGCCTCCCCGGCACGATCACTGGAATCGGGAGACGGCCCCGGTCCGGGGCCGGTCGGGGCCCACGCCGCGGATCGGGCATCGACCGCGTGGACCCGACCGGACCTCCATCAGACGACCTCAACCCCGGTTGAGGTCAAGTCCTCGTGGCGACGGCTGTTCGTCAGGGCGGGCCGCTAGCATGTGCGGTTCGTCCACAGTGTGACGTGAGACGCGCAATCCTGCCGAAGACAAAGGATGATGACGATCAGTATTCGACGCATACTCCTGACCGCGGGCAGCTGCCTCGCGCTCGGAGCGATCACCGTGGGGACCGCCGTCGCGGCGCCCGCCCCGGCACCGACCGCATCGTCCGGCACCAAGCCGGTCACGTACCTGGGACACCGGTTCACCGTCCCCGCCGATTGGCCGGTGGTCGACCTCGCCGCCGACCCGACGACCTGCGTCGGCTTCAACCGCCACGTGGTCTACCTCGGCACCCCGGGCGACGGCGCGAGCTGTCCGCCCGGTGCCGTGGGCCGCACCGAGGCGCTGCTCGTCGAGCCCGCCGCCGCCGGCACCGCCGCGGGCTTCACGGCCGACCCGGTGGACCACCAGCTCACCGCCACCGCCCCGGGCCTGCGGGTCACCGCCACCTACGACCTCGACGAGCGGCTGGTCCGGGGCATCATCGCCTCCGCCGGCCTGCCGACCGCCGGGTCGACGGCCGCCCGCAGCCCGAAGTCCGTGGCCGGCCAGGCGCCCGCCGCCACGCCGGGCGTGGCCGCCGCCCCGCAGGCCGCGGCCGCGCCCGTCGCCCTGCCGCCCGAGGTCACCAACTTCACCGGCCGCGGTTTCGACGCCTGCGCCGCGCCGAGCTCCGACCTCATGCAGGCCTGGAAGACGGGTTCCCCGTACGGCGCGATCGGCATCTACATCGGCGGCAGCGCCATGTACTGCCAGCAGCCGAACCTCACCCCCGAGTGGATGCAGAAGCAGACCGCCGACGGCTGGCGCTTCCTGCCGATCTTCGTCGGCCGGCAGGCCTCGCGGATCACCGGCCCGGCCGACGGTGTCACCGAGGCGGACAACGCCATCGCGAAGGCGGCCGCGCTCGGGCTCAGCCCGGGCAGCGTCCTCTACTACGACATGGAGGCGTACAGCACCCCGCAGTACACCACCACGGTCCTGGGCTTCCTCTCCGCGTGGACCAACCGGCTGCACGAGCGCGGCTACAAGTCGGGCGTCTACAGCAGCGGCGCCAGCGGCATCAACGACATCGTCAAGAACCTGGGCAGCGGCTACGCCATCCCGGACGTGCTGTTCTGCGCCAACTGGAACGGCAAGGAGACCACCAGCGACCCGTACATTCCGGACAGCGTGTGGGTCAACCACGAGCGCGTCCGCCAGTACCGCGGTGACGTCCAGGAGACCTACGCCGGGTACACGCTGAAGATCGACCAGGACCTCCTCGACGTGGCCGTCTCCCCGCCGCCGGGCCCGGGCGCCCGGGTGCGGGTGGACTTCAACGGTGACGGGAACGAGGACGTCGCGGGCAAGCTGTCCGACGGCTCCCTGCTGCTGTGGACCGGCAACGGCAACGGCACCCTCAACACCCAGAGCGGCTACGCCATGTGGCCGGGCACCGGCTTCGGCCAGGTCAGCGAGCTGGTCGCGGCCGACTTCAACGGCGACGGCCGCACGGACGTCGCGGGCAAGCTGTCCGACGGCTCCCTGCTGCTGTGGACCGGCAACGGCAACGGCACCCTCAACACCCAGAGCGGCTACTCCATGTGGCCGGGCACCGGCTTCAAGGACGTCCACGACCTGCTGGCCGGCGACTTCAACGGCGACGGCAGGATCGACCTGGTCGGCAAGGCCGCGGACGGCACCCTGATGCTCTGGACGGGCAACGGCAACGGCACGCTCAACACCAGCAGCGGCTACGCCATGTGGCCGGACACCGGCTTCAAGAACGTCCACGACCTGGTCGCGGCCGACTTCAACGGGGACGGCTGGACGGACGTCGCGGGCAAGCTGTCCGACGGCTCCCTGCTGCTGTGGACGGGCAACGGCTCCGGCCGGCTGAACACCTACAGCGGCTACGCGATGTGGCCGGACAACGGCTTCGGCCAGGTCCACGAGCTGGTGGCGGGCGACTTCAACAACGACGGCCGCGCCGACGTCGCGGGCAAGCTGTCCGACGGCTCCCTGCTGCTGTGGGCGGGCAACGGCAACGGCACCCTCAACACCCAGAGCGGCTACGCCATGTGGCCCGACAACGGGTTCTGGCAGGTCTCCGAGCTGCTGTAGTCCCGGGCTCCCGCAGCCCCGGGGCGGACACCACGGACCGGGCTCCCACCGCACGGCGGCGGGGGTCCGGTCCGGCGTTTCAGGGGGTCGGCAGCTCCCGGATCCGGGTGATCCGGCCGCGCGCGTCCAGCGTCAGGTCGTAGCCGTTCCCGTAGCAGGCGTAAGGGAGTTCGGGCTCGGCGCCGGTGAGGCAGGTGTCCAGATGGTCGAGCAGGACCGGCAGCTGGACCTCCTTGGCGGGCTCGTCGTGCGGGAGGTCGACGAGGGTGGCGGTGGCATGGGCCGCGAGGGCGTGGGTGACCACGGCGGCGCCGGGCGGGCAGGAGGGCCGGACGGTCAGCCGGCCGTCGGCGACCGCGAGGACCTGGACGACCCGGCGGCCGGCGTGGGTGGTACAGGGGGCGGGGGAGAGGGGGGCCGGGGGGAGGGGGGTGGGGGCGAAGAAGTCCGGGGTGGCCGCGAGGGTGTCCTCCCCGTCGTCGCCGGGGGCCGCGAGGTCCGCAGGGTCGTCCAGGTCCTCGGCATCCTCCGGGTCCCCGAGGTCGTCCGAGGCCACCGCGAGCGTCGGGTCCTCGTCGATCGGGGTGCAGGCGGCGAGCCCGGCGGTGACGGTGCAACAGAGCAGCACGGCGAGGAGGAGGCGACGGGGCGCGGTCATGGGGTGAGTCTCCCAGGAACGGGGCCGGACGAGACATCCACCTGGACGCGGAATCCGAGTGACCGGTTCCGGACACGACCGTCCCCGCCGGGCGTGCGGACCCGGCGGGGACGGAAGCGGGGGCGGGGCGGACGCGGGGGCGGGGCGGACGCGTAGGGCGGGGTGCTACGCCGCGACCGGGTGCGTCGGGTCGTAGGCCCGGCGGACCCGCTCCTGGGCCTCCGGCCCGGCCCCCAGGTGGTCGAGCCCGAGCAGCGCCGCGCCGAGGACCGGCGGGGCGACCACGATCCGCGGCTCGGCGAGCGGCGCCGCGGCCGTCAGCCGGGCCGTCAGGTTGTCGAGCAGCAGCGGCTGGCGGGAGGCGAGCACCCCGCCGCCGAGCACCAGCGGGGTGGGCGTGTCCAGCAGCTCCAGCCGCCGCAGGGCGACGACGGCGAGCCGGGTGATCTCGTCGGCCTGCCGGTCTATCAGCGACAGGGCCGTGGCGTCCCCGGTCCCGGCGACGGCGAACAGCACCCGGACCACCTCGTGCAGCCGGACGGACGGCAGGTGCCCGAGGTGGACGGCCTCGGCGACGGCGCCGGTGGTGGGCAGACCGAAGTGCTCGGCGATGGCGGCGGCCAGACCGGTCGGCCCGCCGCGCCCGTCCTCCGCCCGCACCGCGTGCCACATGGCGTCGCCGGCCAGGCCCCAGCCGCCGCCCCAGTCACCGGTGAGCTTGCCGAGGGCCGGGAAGCGCGCGGTGCGGCCGTCGGGCAGCAGCCCGACGCAGTTGATGCCCGCGCCGCAGACGACCGCGACGCCGCGCGGGCCGTCGGTGCCGGCCCGCAGCAGTCCGAAGGTGTCGTTGACGACGGTGTTGCCGGCGCCCCAGGGGTGGCTCTCCAGAGCGACGCGCAGCGCCTCCTCCTCGACCGGCAGGTCGGCGTTGGCGAGGCAGGCACTGACGTGGCCGGTCAGCGGGCCGGTCCAGGCGGTGACCCCGGCGGCCGCGGCGGCCTCCTCGACCAGCGGGGCGAGGCCGGCGACGGCGACGTCGGCGCCGACGGTCGCCGGGTGGAAACCGCCGCCCCGGGCGGAGCCGAGGACGGAGCCGTCGGTGCCGATGAGGGCGACGTCGGTCTTGGAGTTGCCGGCGTCGATGGCGAGGACGCCGGGCAGGTGCGGTTCGGGCTGGTGGGTCATTGGGGTTCCCGCGGCTCGTCGAACGTGGCCCGGCCGGGGGTCTTTCCCGGTCGGGGGTGGCGTGACTCCGCCCGCGATCCGGCCCGCACTCCCCCACGGAGCGCGGGCCGGGGACCGGGGATCGGGCGGCTCAGGCCCGGGGCGTGTCCGTCAGGCACGCGCCCATGCGAGGTGCTCGCGGTTGTGGGCGAGCAGCCGGTCCGTCAGCTGGTCGGCGAGTTCGATCTGGCCGACCAGCGGGTGGGCGAGCAGGGCGTCGAAGACCCGGTCGCGCCCGCCGCGCAGGGCGGCGTCCAGGGCGAGGTGCTCGTACGCGGTGACGGCGGCGACCAAGCCGGCGTACAGCGGCTCCAGCGGGCGCTGCGGCAGCGGGCGCACGCCCGCCGCGTCGACCTCGGCCGGTACCTCGATCACGGCGTCGTCCGGCAGGAAGGGCAGCACGCCGTCGTTGCGGGTGTTGACCACCTGCACCGAGGTGCCGCCGCCGGTGCCGAGCAGCGCCGCGATCAGCTGCACCGCCGCCTCGGAGTAGAACGCGCCGCCGCGCTTGGCGAGCAGCTCCGGCTTGGTGTCGAGCGCCGGGTCGGCGTACATCTCCAGCAGCCGCCGCTCGATCTCGGCGACCTCGGCGGCCCGCGAGCCCTTGGACCTCAGCTCCTCCACCACCACGTCGTGCTGGTAGAAGTACCGCAGGTAGTAGGAGGGCACGACGCCGAGCCGCTCGATCACCGGCTGCGGCAGGTGCAGGTCCTCGGCGATCTCCTTGCCGAAGCCGGAGAGCAGCTCGGGCAGCACCTCGCGGCCGCCGGCCGCGCCGGGGGCGTCGAGCAGGGTGACCCCGCGCTCCCAGGTGAGGTGGTTGAGGCCGACGTGGTCGAGCCGGATCAGCTCCGGATCGACGCCCAGGTGCTTGGCGAAGCGCCGCTGGAAGCCGATGGCGACGTTGCACAGGCCGACGGCCTTGTGACCGGCGGTCTGCAGGGCTCGGGTGACGATGCCGACCGGGTTGGTGAAGTCGACGATCCAGGCGTCGGGGTTGGCGCGCCGGACCGTCTCGGCGATGTCGAGCACCACCGGCACGGTGCGCAGCGCCTTGGCGAGGCCGCCGGCGCCGGTGGTCTCCTGGCCGACGCAGCCGCACTCCAGCGGCCAGGTCTCGTCCTGGTTGCGGGCCGCCTGTCCGCCGACCCGCAGCTGCAGCAGCACCGCGTCGGCGTCGGCGACGCCCGCCGCGACGTCGGTGGTGGTGGTGACGAGCGCGCCGTGGCCCTGCTTGGCGAAGATCCGCCGGGCCAGCCCGCCGATCAGCTCCAGCCGCTCGGCGGCCGGGTCGATCAGGACGAGCTCGGCGATCGGCAGGGTGTCGCGCAGCCGGGCGAAGCCGTCGATCAGCTCCGGGGTGTACGTCGAACCGCCGCCAACGATGGCCAGCTTGAGTGCGGACATCAGCCCTTGACCCCTGTCAGTGTCACGCCTTCGATGAAGGCCTTCTGTGCGAAGAAGAAGAGGACGATCACCGGGGCCATCACGAGGAGGGTGGCGGCCATGGTGAGGTTCCAGTTGGTGTGGTGGGCGCCCTTGAAGGACTCCAGGCCGTAGGAGAGGGTCCAGGCGTCGTGGTTGTTGCTGGCGTAGATCTGCGGGCCGAAGTAGTCGTTCCAGCAGTAGAAGAACTGGAACAGCGCGACGGCGGCGATGGCCGGCTTGGCCATCGGCAGCACCACCCGCAGCAGGGTGCGCAGGTCGCCGCAGCCGTCGATCCGGGCCGCCTCGATGTACTCCTTGGGGATGGTCATCAGGAACTGCCGCAGCAGGAAGATCGAGAAGGCGTCACCGAAGGCCATCGGGATGATCAGCGGCCAGAGCGAGCCGCCCAGGCCCAGCTGCTTGGCCCAGAACAGGTACATCGGGATGATGGTGACCTGCGGCGGCAGCATCATCATCGCGATGACCGCCATCAGGGCCAGGTTGCGACCGCGGAAGCGGAACTTGGCGAGCGCGTAGGCGACCGGCAGGCTGGAGACGACGGTCAGCACGGTGCCGAGGCCCGCGTACAGCAGGGTGTTGCGCCACCAGGTGAGGAAGCCGGGGGTGTTCCAGACCTTGCCGTAGTTGCCCCAGTTCCAGGAGGTGGGCCAGTAGTCGGTGGTGAGCGCCTGGCTGTCCGACATCACCGAGGTCAGGAAGGCGAAGACGAACGGCAGCAGGAAGAACAGGCCGGCGGCGACGGCCAGCGAGTGCACGGCCACCCAGTTGAGCAGGGCGCGGCGGCGGGCGGTGCGGGCGGCGGCGGTGGCCGGGCCGCGCGAGGGGCCCCGGCCGGTCCGCTTGCCGGGCGCCTCGGCGGGGAGGGTCGAGCTGAGAGTCATGGTTTTCGTGTCCCCGCTAGTCGTCGTTGGCCATGAAGCCGGACCGGCGGCGCAGCAGCACCGAGGTGACGGCCATCGAGATGACGAACAGCACCAGGGCGACGACGCACGCCGCACCGTAGTTGAAGCGCTGGAAGCCGAGGTTGTAGACCATCTGCGGCAGCGTCCAGGTGGAGCCGGACGGATAGCCGGGCTCGAACTGCTGGCCGGAGCCGGCCGCGTTGCCGCTGGCGACCTTCGCGGCGACGATCGCCTGCGTGTAGTACTGCATGGTCTGGATGACCCCGGTGACCACCGCGAACATGATGATCGGCGAGATGTTCGGCAGGGTGACGTACCGGAACCGCTGGAACGGGCCGGCGCCGTCGAGTTCGGCGGCCTCGTACTGCTCCCGCGGGACGTCCAGCAGGGACGCCATGAAGATCACCATCAGGTCGCCGACGCCCCACATGGCGAGCAGGGTGAGCGCGGGCTTGGACCAGTTCGGGTCGGCGAACCAGCCGGGCTGCGGCAGCCCGATCTCGCCCAGGAAGTGGTTGACCGGGCCGGTGCCGGGGTTGAGCAGGAAGGCGAAGGCGACCGTGGCGGCCACCGGCGGGGCCAGGTAGGGCAGGTAGAAGGCGGTGCGGAAGAAGCCCACGCCGCTCTTGATCTTGGTGATCAGCATCCCGATGCCGAGGCCGAACGCCACCCGCAGGCTCACCATGATGACGACCAGCCACAGGGTGTTGCGCAGGCCCTGCCAGAACGCCGGGAGGTCGTTGAAGACGTAGTCCCAGTTCTTCAGGCCGCTGAAGGAGGGCGAGCCGAAGCCGTTGTACTTGGTGAACGAGAAGTAGATGGTCGAGATCAGCGGGTACAGGAAGAAGACGCTGAAGCCGATCAGCCAGGGGGAGAGGAAGGCCAGGTTGCGGGCCGCCGCCCGGCGGCGCTTCCGGCGCAGCTGCTGCTGCACGGGAGGCGCCGCCGGGGCGGTCGCTCCGGCCCCCTTGCGGGTGGCGGACGCGAGTGACATGGGTGCTCCGTGGACGGGCCGGACGCGCGGGGGAGGCCGCTACTTGGCCTGGGCGATGGCGGCGTCGATCTCCTTGGCGGTGGCGGCGAGGCCGGCCGCGAGGTCGCCCTGCTTGCCCGACTCGTAGTCGTAGCCGAGGTTCTGCAGCGAGACGATGTAGCCGCCGCCGTTGACGACCGCCGGCGTGGTGCCGGAGTGCGCGTTCTTCGCGATGTTCACGAAGGTCTTGAAGTTCTCGTCGGCGATCAGCTTCGGCGACTCCAGCGCGGCGAGGGTGCTCGGCACGTTGTGGATCGCGTTGGCGAAGGAGACCACCGCGTCGGTGTCGGTGGTCAGGAACTTGACGAACTCCCAGGCGGCGGCCTGCTTCTTGCTGGTGCTGGCGATGCCGACGATGGTGCCGGTCTGGTAGCCGCGGCCGTAGGTGTCGGCCTGGTCGTCCGGCACCGGGAACGGCGCGGTGGCCCAGTCGATGTCCGGCTTGTCGGTGGCGAGCGAGGCGGTGCGCCACTCGCCGTCGATGGCCATCGCGACCTGGCCGGTGTTGAACGGGTTCTTGGCGCTGAACTCCTCGCCGAAGGTGGAGCGGAACTTGTCCAGCTTGTCGTAGCCGCCGAGCTGGTCGACCAGGCCCTTCTGCCACTTCATCATCGCGGCGACCTTCGGGTCGGTGGCGATGGTGGACTTGCCGGAGCCGTCGAAGTACGTCGGGCCGTACTGGCCGAGGAAGTGCTCGGTGGTCGACTCGTAGCCGTGGTAGAGCGGCATGAAGCCGAGCTGCTTGTAGCCGTCGCCCTCGGCGATGGTGAGCTTCTTGGCGGCCTCGGCGAACTCGCTGAAGGTCTTCGGCGCGGAGGTGATGCCGGCGGCGGCGAAGGCCTTCTTGTTGTAGTACAGGCCGAACGCGTCGCCGAGCAGCGGCAGCGAGCACTGGTTGCCCTGGAACTGCGTGTAGTCGAGCATCGCGGCCGGGAAGGTCTTGGCGGCGTCGATGCCGTCCTTGGCCAGCAGCGGCTTGAGGTCGACGAACGCCTTGGTCGAGCAGAACATGCCGACGTTGTTGGTGGTGAACGAGGAGACCACGTCGGGGGCGTCGTCACCGCCCGCCCGCAGCGACTGGTTGACCTTGTCGTCGGCGATGTTGCCGACGGCCTTCACCTTGATGTTGGGGTGGGCCTTCTCGAAGGCGGCGATGTTGTCGTTGATCGCCTTCACCTCGGAGTCCTGGCTCCAGCCGTGCCAGAAGGTGATGGTGACGTCCTTGCCACTGGCCGAGTCGTCGCTGCCGGAGCCGTCGCTGCTGCCGGTGCAGGCGGTGGCGAGCAGGGCGAGGACGGCGCTGCCGGCCACGGCGGCGATGGTGCGGCGGCCTCTGCGGGAGTGGGAGGTGGTGGAGTGCACTTCGAGGTCCTCCTGGGGCTGCGCGGGCAGGCGTCATTGCCTCGGGTCCCGCGTTCGGGGGTAGGGGAGAGGTGGGTGCAGGGCGTGCGGTGGAGCGTCGGGCTGCGGGGGGAGCGCGGTGCGGTGCGGTCGGTGCTGTTTGTCCGTCGGGCGTCAGTGTGTGGAGAAGACCGCCTCACGGGCGGCCGTCAGCGCGCGTTCCAGCGCGCCGAGCAGGACGGGCGAGCCGGTCAGCGCGCTGCCGCGGACCTCGGGCCGGGCAGCCGCGATCCGGGCCAGTTCCTCGGCGACCAGGGCCCGCAGCCGTTCGCCGCCCGCGTTCGGCACCCCGCCGGAGACCACCACGAGCCGGGGGTCGACGACGGCGACGATCACGGCCAGTCCGACGGCCAGCCGGGCGGCCAGTTCGGCGAGGAACGCGTCGCCCGCGCCCGGGGTGTCCAGCGCCCTGGCGACCGACTCCTCGGCGGTCGGCGCGCCGAGCCCGTGCTCCTTGGCCAGGGCCCGGACGGCGGGGGCGCCGACCAGTTCCTGGAACCCGCCGGAGTTGCGGCGGCGGACGTCCTTGACCACCGGAGCGCCGGGCACCGGCATGTAGCCGACCTCCCCGGCGCCGCCGGTGAAGCCGCGGTGCAGCCGGCCGGCGATCACGATCGCCGCGCCGATGCCCTCACCGGCCCAGAGCAGCACGAAGTCCTCGAACCCGCGGGCCGCGCCGGAGGACTGCTCGGCGACGGCGGCGAGGTTCACGTCGTTCTCGATCGTCACCGGCGCACCGATCGCCGCGGCGAGGCCCTCGGCCAGCCGCGGGGCGTGCCAGCCGGGCAGGTGGGAGGCGTAGCGCAGCTTGCCGGTGACCGGGTCCGGCGCGCCGCCGACGCCGATCACCACGGTGTGCAGGGCGCCCTCGGCGAGGCCGGCGGCGCGCGCCGTCCCGGCGACCGCCGCGGCGACCCGGGGCACCGTCTCGGCCGCCGCCCAGCCCTTGGTGGGCACGACGTGCTCGGCGAGCGTGGTGCCGGTGATGTCGGCGACCGCGACCCGGACGTGGCTGTTGGTGACGTCCAGTCCGGCGACGTAGCCGGCGGCCGGGTTCACCTGGTACAGCTGCGCGTTGGGGCCCGGCCCGCCGGCCGTGGTGCCCACCGGCAGCACCAGCCCGGCCGCCTCCAGGCGGGCCAGCAGCTGGGAGGCGGTGGGCTTGGAGAGCCCGGTCAGGGTGCCGATCTGGGTGCGGGACAGCGGCCCGTTCTCCAGCAGGAGTTCCAGCGCGGCGCGGTCGTTGATGGCACGCAGCAAGCTGGGGGTGCCGGCGAGGGGAGACTTGGCGGTGTTCCTGGTCACGCGAAGATCCTCCCTCCCCTGGTCGGCCGACGGCTCGTGGCGAACTGTTAGGAAACTTTCCAGTCGCTCGGGACAGGACCGTACGGTCCCCGTCAGCGGGGTGTCAATGGTCCTTCCACCGGAGGATGCCGACTCGTTACCGGCCCGCAGGCGGCCCCGCACCGGCCGACCTCGAAAAGAGAACTTCATGAGAAATGAGAGAAGGCGGATTTGTGAGGCGGCGGCCTCCTGCGGCGAGGAGGCCGCCGCCCAGAGAAGGGTCGCGGGAGAGGGGAAGGCCAGGGTCAAGGGTGTGACGTACTGCTGGCTCTCACTGTCCCGCCGCGATCGTGATCGCGGCGGGACGGGGAATGAACCACAGGGCAACTGGAACGGATCAACAAGGCGGGCCCGCGTCATTGGACGCGGGCCCGCTCAGGCTCGTCGCCGCGTACCTGGCCATCACCCAGTTGGCGGCCCTTCACCGGAGGACGCCGACTCGCTACGGGCCGGACCGCGGCCCTGTACCGGCCGGCCTCGAAGAAGAGACTCATGAGGATCGGGAGAGGGCGATTTGTGATGGGGCCCTCGATTCATCGAGGGGCCCCCATCACAAGCTGAAGGAGTGGCGGCACCCTCGGTTGAGGGGGCCGCCACTCCGAAGAAGGGACAGCCCTTGTCGCAGAGGCTGGTACCCGTCGCCGCTTCGGCTGGGCCGAAGCGGCGACGGAATCTCTGCGGCTGCGTAGGAAGTCGGCTGGGCCGACTTCCTACGCAGCCGAGAAGACCTAAGGCCGGGGTGCGTGATCAAAGTACGAAGCCCCGCCGCCCGAGTTGCTCGGGCGGCGGGGCTCAAGTGCACCCGCGATGAGGTCAGGCGGCCGGGAAGTTCGGGTCGCCGTTCTTGATGGACTTCACGAACGCGGCCCACTCGTCCGGACGGAATGCGAGGTGGGGCCGGTCGAGGTGCTTGTCGTCACCGAGCCAGACATCGCCGTTGTTGAAGTGCGCCACCCGGACGCAGGATCCGCTGTTGTCCGCCGAGTACTGGGAGATTGCCCAGAAGGCGGTCTCGGGGTCGTGGGCGTACGGGTCGTGCGGAATGGTCACGAGATCTCTTCCAGCTTCTTCTGCAACGCGGCGATGGTGTCCTGGGATGAGAGAGCGAGCCGGTCCAGGCGCTCGAACGCGCGCTCCGCCCGGCGCACTTCGCGCCCTGACCCGCGGTTGAGCATACCGCCGACGGCTTCGAGGAATACGTGCTGCGCCGCAGGCTCCGTGAACCGCATGAGTACAAGCCCAGAGGCCAGGACGCCCCGCCGTCCCGCGTCCAGCGGCACCATCCGCAAGGTGACGTGATCGAAATCCGCCACGTTGACGGCATGGCGGATCTGGTCGGCGAGGATGTCGAGGTCGCCCTTCAACAGAAGGGCGACCTCGCTGAAATAGGCCGTGTGCTTCAGCGGCGGTTCGTCGGTGAGGCGCCGCTGGCGCAGGGTCCGGACCTTGGCGCCGGATTCGATCTGGTCGTCACCAGGACCGTCGATTCCCGCGCCGATCGCCTCGGCGGCGTAGCGGCCAGTCTGGACCAGGCCTGGAAAGGTGCTGCCCGCCGTGTACTCCAGGGTCTCGGAAGCCTCTGCCTCCAGGCTCAGGAACTCGGCGAAAGCCGGCGTGATGACCGGCGCGAACTCGGGGTCACGCCACCACTTCACGCTCGGACCGTCTGTGAGGAGGTCCAACAGTTCAACGCGATCCTCGCCTTGAACCTCGTAATGGTCGAGCAGGCGCTCCAGATCCGCCTTGCCGATGGGGAGTTTGGCGCGCTCGATCTTGCTGAGTCTCGACGTGTCCCACCGTGCTCCCAGCGCGCCCGCGACATGGTGCAGGGTCTCGTTGGCCTCGATCCGCAGAGCGCGCAACTCGGATCCGAGACGCAGCAGTTTGTGCGATGGCGGGTCGCTTCGCATGGTCGCCATGGGACATGTCCCCTCTCGGTTGGCTCGCGCCAGTCTTGCCGCTGGACGGTGGCACACTCAAGTCCGTTTCAAGATCAAACAATTGGTTTGCCTATCTGGCTTGCAAGTGGACTGCGCTCTGCGTCACACTCGACGAGCACGGGACGTGACCGTGGCGTGGCGGAAGGTAGCCATGACTGCTTGCGCGGAGCCGCTTCCTGCCTGCTCAGAGAGGGCGTCCATGTCCGTTGAGCATCACCCCCATGACCGCGATGAGATCGATGACTTCGCCATGTGTGCGGCTTTCAGTTGCACACCGCGATCCGTCGGCGCGGCCCGGCGTTTCGTCGAGAAGGCGTGCTTCTTCTTCGGCGTCAGCGCCGAAGACTTCTCCCTGTTGACCAGCGAGGTCGCGACGAACTGCGTCACGCACGCCGGCAGCGGCTTCCTCGTCTCGTGCATCGGCGACGGGGCGGCCGGGATATGGGTGCAGGTGTTCGATGACTCGCGCTCGCTTCCCGTCGAGCGCCGCAGCGGGGTCGACCTCATGGATCAGAGCGGCCGGGGGCTGTGGTTGCTCTCCGAGCTGAGCGAATGGCACGTCACCCCGCTCAAGGGCGGCAAGGTCGTCTGCTTCCGCCCCCTGAACCAGGTCCGGCCCGGGGTGGCGGCGTAGCCCGCACTCCCGGGGGCCGGTTCGCTTGGCGCGGCCGGTCGTTGTATCTCTGGGGCTGATCTGTCCGCGTTGCGCTCAACGCGGCTTCTAGAAAGAGGAGTTGCCGCAATGTCCACCTTGCCGAAGACCGTCGATCCCGATGTGCAGCTGCGCTCGGCCATGGTCGAGGCCCTGCGAGCCGACGGGACGATCCGCACGGACCGCGTGGCCGACGCCCTGCGGGTCGTACCCCGGCACGTCTTCGCCCCCGAAGTGTCGCTGACCGAGGCCTACGAGCCGGTGAACGCCCTGGTGACCAAGCGCGACGAGCACGGCATCGCGGTGAGTTCGGTCTCGGCGGCGCAGATCCAGGCCCTGATGCTGGAACAGGCCGACGTCCGCCCGGGGATGCGCGTGGAGGAGATCGGATCCGGCGGATTCAACGCCGCCCTGCTCGCCGAACTCGTCGGACCGGCAGGGGAGGTGACGACGGTCGACATCGACCCGTTCGTCACGGACCGCGCATCCCGCTTCCTCGACGAGGCCGGCTACAGCCGGGTGAAGGTGGTGCTGGCCGACGGCTCCGAGCCCGTGGACGGGGGACCGTTCGACCGGATCCTCGTCACGGCTGGCGCATGGGACCTGCCGCCCGCCTGGATCGACGGCCTTGCCGAGGGGGGGACGATCACCGTGCCGCTGCGGATGCGCGGCCTGACCCGCTCGATCAGCTTCCGCCGCGACGGCGGGCGCCTGGTCAGCGTGAGCGCCGAGGTGTGCGGCTTCGTCAAGATGCAGGGCGCCGGCGCGCACGACGAACACCTGGTCCTGCCGCGCGGCACCAAGGAGGTCGGGCTGCGCTTCGACGAGCTCGACCGGCCCGACGTCAGCCGCCTCACGGGCGTCCTGGAGACACCGCGTGTCGAGCGATGGACGCAGGTGACGGTCGGCAGCCAGGAGCCGTTCGACTCGCTGTACCTGTGGCTGGCCAGTGTGCTGCCGGGCTTCGGCCTGATCTCCGTCGACCCCGAGTTGGACACCAAGACCGTCGCCCCGGCGAACAGGATGGCCTGCCCGCTCGTGGTGGACGGCGACAGCCTCGCCTACCTCGCGCTCCGCAAGATCGGCGACGACCCGGCGGTGTTCGAGTTCGGCGCGCACGGCTTCGGCCCCGACGGAGACCGCCTCGCGGACCTGATCGCCGAACAGGTCGGCGTCTGGACCCGCTACCACCACACCGGACCCGGCCCGGTCTTCACCGCGTACCCCGTCGGAACCCCCGACGACCAGCTCCCGGACGGGCCGGTCATCGACAAGCGGCACGTCCGGCTCACGATCACCTGGCCGTGACCCGCGACCAGGCAGCCAAGCACCACCGACGAAACCGGAGGAACCACCGTGATCGGCACCCTTGAGACCCCGTCCGTGCCCGTGCCGGGCAGCGACTTCGACCTGGACCTGCGAATCGTGGAGGGCGCCGACCCTGTCGCCGCCCTTCTGCGCTCCACCGACGACAACTGCGGCAGCACCTGCAGCGGCTCGGCCTGTGCCAGCGGCGGCGGCAACGTCTGATCCTTCCTGCCGCTCATGACCAGAGGCCCGGCGTGCGGCTCCTCCACAGCCCGCCGCACCCGGGCCTCGCGCTTCCCGGATCCCGGAGGTGAACCACCTTGTACCGCCTTGTCGGACCGGCGCTGATTCGCGCCTCGGCACGCCCCGCCGATGCCACGCCGCGATGGCCCGACCTCGCCGACCGCACCCCCGCCGGAATGGCGGCCTGGCGATCCTGGCTCCGCTCGGCCTGGGCCGACCCTCAGCTGGAGGCTGCGATCGAGGCTGCGGCAGGGGTCCAGCTGACCGGCCGTGTGCGCGAAGTGATCGCGGGAGGCCCGATCGGCACCTCGCGGCTGCGTCGGTTGACGGCCACGGTGATGCACTACACCCTCCGGGCCGAGGGCAGGGCGACCCCGTTCGGCCTGTTCGCCGGGGTGACGGCCTGCCCGATCGGGGACGAGGCGACGGCCCCGGTGTGGGACGCGGGGCGGGCGGTGGCCCGGGTCGACGCGCGGTGGCTGGCCGGTGTTATCGACCAACTGGAAGAGTTGCTGGCCGACCGGCTGCCTGTGGTGGCCAACGGCCTTCGCGTGATGCACGGGGAGCGGATCGTGCTGCCGGTCCAGTCGCACCCGGCGGGCAGCGCGCCGGTCGAGGTTTCGGTGCGTGCCACTCGGGCGGTTCTGGCCGCCTTGGAAGGCGCCTGTGAGCCGGTGCCGCTCGGCGCGCTCGCCGACCGTCTGCGGCGGCAGTTCCGCGACGCGCACCCCAGGCGGGTCCGGCTGCTGCTGGGCGAGCTGGTCCGGCAGCGCGTGCTGCTGAGCGGCTTGCGTCCTCCCATGACCGCCACCGATCCGCTCAGTGCCCTGCTCACAGCCTTTGAACAGGCCGGAGCGGACGACGTCCCCGAGGCCACCGGGATCACCGCCGACCTCCGCAGCCTCCACACCGCGCTGGAGCGCCACAACCGCCTCGACGACCCCGGGGAACAACGGTCGGCACGGTCGGCCATCACGGCATCGATGGTCGACGGTACGGAGGCCGGCCCGCCGCTGATGGTCGACCTGCGGCTGGACGCCGGGCCGCTGACGCTGCCCGAGCGGGTCGTGCGGGAAGTCACCGGCGCCGTCGCGCTGCTGACCCGGCTCAGCCCGCACCCCGGAGGCAGCCCGGTCTGGCTCGACTACCACGCCCGCTTCACCGAGCGGTATGGGCCCGGGGCCGTGGTGCCCGTCACCGAGCTGTTGAACCCCGACACCGGACTCGGCTTCCCCGCCCGCTACCGGGACTCCCTGCTTGCCGAGACGCCGGCCAGGCTCGGGCGCCGCGACGCCCGCCTGCTCGCGCTCGCCCAGAAGGCCGCGATCGAAGGCGGCATCGAACGCGTCCTGGACGACCGCCTGCTCGAACAGCTGGCTCCCGTGGCCCCGGTGACGGTCCAGCCACACGCGGAACTCACCGTCCACCTGGCCGCCGCCGACAACGAGGCGCTGAACGCGGGCGCCTTCACCCTGACGGTGGTGGCCGCCCCCCGAGCCGCAGGAACCACCACGGGCCGCTTCCTCCACCTCCTGGACCAGGCTGACCGGGATGCCCTGGTGGCGGCGATCTCCGCAGCACCGACGCTCCGCACCGACGCGCGGCCGGTGCAGGTCTCCGTGCCGCCGCTGTTCACCCGTGTCGAGAACGTCGCCCGCACACCCGCGCTCCTTCCGGTGCTGCCGCTCGGCGAGTACCCGGGCTCCGACACGGGCCCGTTGCTCCTGGACGGCCTCGGCGTGTGTGCGGACGAACGGCGGATGTGGCTGGTTTCCCTGGCCGACCGCCGCCCCGTCGAGCCGCGTGTGCTGAACGCGGTCGAGTTCCGGGCACACACCCAGCCTCTCGCCCGGTTCCTGTGCGAGATCACCGGGGCGTTCACGCCCGTGTACACCGGCTTCGACTGGGGAGCCGCCGGGAAGCTGCCCTTCCTGCCGCGGCTGCGCCGAGGCCGAGTCGTCCTCTCCCCGGCCCGCTGGAACCTCCCGGCCGGCGACCTGCCGCCCCAGGAAGCCCTTTGGGCCGAGTGGGAGCACGCCGCGCGCTCGTGGCTGAAGCTCTACCGCACCCCGGCCAGGGTCCATCTGACCCAGCGCGACCTGAAGCTGCCCCTCGACCTGGACCTGCCCGAGCACCTGGTCCTGCTGCGCGACCACCTCACCCAGCAGACCACCGCCGTCCTCACCGAGGCTCCAGCGTCCGGGGCGAACGGCTGGTGCGAAGGCCGGGCGCACGAGATCACCTTCCAACTGCACTCCACCCGGACCCCGCTGCCGCCCACCCGCCTCCGGCCCGTCCACGCCACCAGCGACCGGGATGGGCATCTGCCCGGGGCGTCGCACTGGGTGTACGCCCGCCTGTACGGCAACCCGGCCAGGGCGGACGACGTCCTGACCCGCGTGCCCGCCCTGCTGGGCCGCTGGGGCGACGACCCGACCTGGTGGTTCCTGCGCCACACCAACCCCGAACCGCACCTGCGCCTGCGGATCGCGCTGCCGGCCCCGGAAGCGTTCGCCGTGGCCGCCGAGAGGATCGGAGCATGGGCCGCCGACCTTCGTGCAGCCGGCCTGCTGACCCGTCTCCAACTGGACACCTACCAACCGGAGAACGGCCGTTACGGCCGGAGCGCGGTGATGCACCAGGCCGAGGAGGTATTCGCCGCCGACTCCCGCGCCGTCCTCGCCCAGCTTGCCCACATCGAGCAGACGAAGGCCGACCGGACGGCCGTGACCGCGGCGAGCATGCTGCTCCTGGCCGGCGGGCTGCTCGGAACCGATGCCGGACCGCGCTGGCTCCTGGAACACATTCCTCGCCACATCGAGCAGGCCCTTCCCCGCGCCGTCCACCGGCAGGCAATCGCCCTCACCGGGCAACCGGGCACCCGGCCCGCACTGGAGACCACCGCCTCCGGCCAGGCCCTGGCCGGGGCCTGGCACGAACGCACTGAAGCCCTCGCCGACTACCGCCACCTGCTCGACCAGCACAAGGACCCGGAGGCGGACGAGGTGGCCGGCGCGCTGCTGCACCTGCACCACGCGCGGGCGATCGGCATCGATCCCGACCACGAGCGGGCCTGCCACCGGCTCGCCCGAGCCGCCGCCCTGACCCGCATCCGGACCTCGGAGAAGCCCCGATGACCACCACCACCGACCGTGACCTGCTCGCCGCGCTCACCGAACCGCTCCTCACCCCGCCCGACAGCACCTCCGCCAAGTGGGGGCAGTCCCTGGCCAAGGGCGCCCCGGGCGTCACCCTGCTCCACATCACGCGCACCGCCACCGGCGCCGGCGACTGGAAGACGGCGCACGCCTGGATCGCGGCCTGCCTGCGTCAACCGGTGTTCTCCACTCCCGGAACCGGCCTGTTCTTCGGCGCCCCCGCCGTCGCTCACGTCCTGCGTCAGGCCTCCACCGGGCCCCGCAGCTTCGAGCGGCAGATCACCGCGCTGGATGCCACTGTCGACCGGATGACCGAACGGCGCCTGGCCGCTGCCCACCGGCGCATCACCCGGCTCGAACGGCCGATCTTCGCCGAGTACGACCTCGTCTACGGCATGACCGGACTCGGCGTCACCCTGCGTTCCCGGGGCGACAGCCACCTGCTGCGCGACGTGCTGACCTACCTGGTCCGCCTCACCGAACCGCTGCACGGCCTGCCCGGCTGGTGGACCGACATCGCGCCTTCCGGTGACAACTCGCCCCACTACCCGGGAGGGCACGGCAACCTCGGGTTGGCCCACGGCATCACAGGCCCGCTCGCCCTCCTCGCCCTGACGTGGACCGACGGCATCCGGGTCCCCGGCCACCAGGAGGCGATCGGCCGGATCACCCACTGGCTCGACGCCTGGCAGCAGGAAACCGGTACCGGACCGTGGTGGCCCGAAGCCGTCACGCCCGCCGAAGAGCGCGAAGGCCGAAGCCTCCAGAAAGGCCCGCTCCGCCCGTCCTGGTGCTATGGCACGCCCGGCATCGCCCACGCCCAGCACCTGGCCGCCCTCGCCACCGGAGATCACCATCGGCAGAGTCTCGCCGAACGCGCCCTCCTCGGCTGCCTGACCGACCCGCAGCAGCTGACCGGGCTCACCGGAAACACGCTGTGCCACGGCACCGCCGGTACGCGGCTCCTCACCCACCGCTTCGCCGCCCGCACCACCGACCCCGTCACGGCGGACCGGATCCGCACGGCAGCTGACGCGATCACCACCCTCAGCGAACCGCCCACCGAGGCGGGCCTGCTCGAAGGCACGGCCGGAACCGCCCTCGCCCTCCTTGCCCTGACCCCCGGCCAGCCCGCCACCACCAGGTGGGACAGCTGTCTGCTCCTCACCTGACCGGAGAACCCCCGTGATGAGCGAAGTGAAGAAGCCCTCACCCCCGGTGCTCCAAGTCCATCTCCATCTGGTCGAGCCCGCCGCGACCGGGCTCGCCGCCCGGCATCTCGGCCCCGGACTCACGGCGCTCACGCGCGCGGGAGCCATCACCGGCTGGCACTTCTTACGCAAGGGCGACCGATGGCGGCTGCGCTACCAGCCGGCCACCGCCGACAGCGCCGACGCCGCCACGACCGCCGTGGGCATGCTGCTGGAGGACTTCCGCTCCACTGGCGCGATCGCCCGCTGGACCCCGGTGATCTACGAGCCCGAGACGATCGCTTTCGGTGGCGGCGATGCCATGGAGTTCGCACACCGGCTGTTCTACCGCGACAGCCACCACACCCTCGCCTACCTGCGGGCCGTCCACGCTTCCGAGGTGGACGACCAACGCCGTGAGCTGTCCGTGCTTCTCGGCACCGCGATGATGCGCGGCGCGGGCCTGGACTGGTACGAGATCGGCGACACCTGGGCGAGGATCGCGCACCACCGCCCGACCGCACCGGGAACCGACATCGGGCGCCGACTCCTGCCGAGCGTCGCCGTGCTGCTCCAAGCCGACACCGGCCCCACCTCTGCGCTTCTCACGGCCGGGCATCTCGCCTTCGCCGCACCCTGGTTCGCCGCCTTCACCGCATGCGGTCGAGACCTGCGGACCCTCGCCGACAGCGGTCGGCTCCGGCGCGGCCTGCGCGCGGTCCTCGCCCACCACCAGCTGTTCCACGCCAACCGGCTCGGCCTCAGCCACGACCACCAGGCGCTGCTGGCCCACGCCGCCGCCACCACCATCCTCGAACCCACCCAGGAACCCTCATGACGGCCCTCCTACCGCCCGGCCCGCTCGCCGACGCGCTCCGCCGCTTTCCCCTGGTTCCGCGCAAACGGACCCTCGCCGTGCCGCTGGAGATCCGGGTCGCCCGGCTCACCGAACTCGCCTCGTCGGCCGACGCCCACGGCAACCTCGTAGACGCCGCGGGTGTGCACAATCTCACTGCGCTCCTGGCCGCCGACCGAGGTCTGCCCGACCTGGCCCGAAGCCTGTGCCACAACCACGCCAACCTCTACCTCGCCGCCCGCCCGCTGCCGCCGGCAAAGGCCTGCCTCGCCCTGGAGCCCCTGGTCAACCTCGCCCTGCTGCGGATCCGGGAGGCCGACGGCAACGCCGCCTTCGCTCTCCTCGAACAACTGGCCCACGCCGTCGCCACCGACTGCGACGCCGTCCTCGACGGGACACTGGTACCCCTCGCCGACCTGACCGCCCCCGGCCCCGACCGGAGCGAGGTCATCGAGTGGCTGGACAACCCCCTCGTCCACGACGGTGCCCGCGCCCTCGCGCGGGCCGGCCGGTGGGTTGACGCCTATGGGCGCTTGAAGCAGGCCGGGGGCATCTCCCCCCGCATGTTCGACGGCCGCCAGATCGCCGCTATCGCCATGGCCGCTGACGGCCACTTCGAACCGGCGCAGAGCCTGCTCGCCGAGAGCCCGGTGGAAGAGCCCTGGGAAGACGCCGTAGCCGCCGCGCTGACCGTGGCCTGCTCGCTCGTCGTCGGGGGATCGCACCCCGAGCAGGTCGACGCCATGATCAGCGCCTACCGTGCCGTCGTGCCCGGCGACAAAGCGGTGGTATTCGACACCCGACTGGCCCTGACGGTCGCCGATCTCGCCACGGCGGCCGGAGCCTCCGAACAGGGGTGGCGGATCTACGCGGACGCGGTCGAGCGGGTACGCGCTGTCCGGGAGGGGTACAGCGCGCGGGACCTGCTCGCACACCCGCACGCCGCATGCCTCCCGGGCGCCCACCGGAGACAGCTCGCGACCGCCATGGCCGCCGCAGGACTGGGAGCACGCAGTCTGCCGACCGACCTCGACAACCGCATCAGAGCCGCGCTCGCCCTGGCGACCGCCGTCATCATGCGGCCGGTCCGATGACTGCACAGGCGCTCGGCCGGGAACTCCCGGCCGGCCCCTGCAGAGGTCTCAGGGCACCTTGGTGGGGCCGGTGTCAGCGTGGCGGCCTTGTTGCCAGCAGGGGTGGGGTCGGCCAGGCCGGCCGGCGGGGCCGAAGCGGCGACGGGTGCCAGGCCCTACGGCGAGCGGCGGCCTCCTCGCCCGAGGAGGCCGCCGCTCGGCGGAGGGCAGATTCGGGGCCCGGGGGGTCAGGGGGCCTTGGTGGCGTCGTCGGGCGGGCGGACCGGGGACGGTATCGGGGTGGCCGCCTTGTAGCCCGCCGAGGAGGGGTCGGACAGCGCGGACGGCGGGGCCGGGTCGGTGCCCGGGACGGCGGCGGTGGCCAGCACGGTCGCCGCGGCGGTGGTCCCGGTGCCGGCACCCACGGCGGCGGCGAGCGGGACCTCCTCCTTGACCTTGATGCCGGCCTCGTCGAGCACCCGCTTGACCCGCTGGCGCAGCGCCCGCGCCACGCTCAGCGACTTGCCGGGGGCGGTCCGGGCCTCGATCCGCAGCACCACCGAGTCCGCCGCGACCGACTCCACGCCGAGGATCTTGAACGGCGCCCAGACCAGCTCGTCGTACGGCGCCTCCTTGGCCATCGCCTCGGCGGTCTCCGTGATCAGCGCCTCGACCCGCTCCAGGTCCTCCTTGTAGCCGACCTGGACGTCCACCGAGGCCGTCGACCAGCCCTGGCTCATGTTGGCGATCCGCTTCACCTCGCCGTTGCGGATGTACCAGATCTCGCCGCCCGCGCCGCGCAGCTTGGTCACCCGCAGGCCGACCTCCAGCACCGTGCCGGTGGCCACCCCGGTGTCGATCTCGTCGCCGACGCCGTACTGGTCCTCCATGATCATGAAGACCCCGGAGAGGAAGTCGGTGACCAGGTTGCGGGCGCCGAAACCGATCGCCACACCGGCCACACCGGCGCTCGCCAGCAGCGGCGCCAGGTTCATCCCGAGCGCCGACAGCACCATCAGCGCCGCCGTGCCCAGGATGGTGAACGAGGCGACGCTGCGCAGCACCGAGCCGATCGCCTCCGCGCGCTGCCGGCGCCGCTCGGGGTTGACCACCCCGGTGTTGGCCAGCAGTCCGCCGAGGCGGCTCGGCTCCTCCTCGCCCTCGTCCGGGAGCATCCGCGTGATCAGCTGGGTGATCACCTTGCGCACCATCGCCCGCAGCACCAGTGCCAGCACGATGATGAAGACGATCCGGATCCCGCTCGCGAGCCAGTCCTGCCAGTGCTCGTCGAACCAGCCGGCGGCCTGCCGGGTGGTGTCGGAGACCTCCTGCGCGCTCGTCGGGATTCTCAGGTCGAGCGGCGACTGCGGGGCCGTGGGAGTCGGGGACGGGACGGGCGTCGAGGCCGGCGTCGTGGCGGACGCGTCGGCGAGGAGGCCGGCGGCACCGGACCGGAACACGTGCGGGACCTTCCTGCTGGGGTCGTGGCACGGCCCGCCGACACCGGGCACACCCGGGTGGCACGCCCCCTGGCCTGCGGGACCGTCCGCACTACCCTAGCCGCCGCCCGGCCCGCACCTTGACACGCCGATCGGCTGTCCGAAGGGCGTGCGGATCCGCGTGAACGCCCCGTCCGAGCGCCCGCGCGCCGTTTTCCGCACTGCTCCGACCGGCCCAGCGCCACCCCGCCGGGGCACCGGCGTGCAACCCGCTCCGCCCCCGGGCATACCGGGTATGACAGATGCCACACCCGGAGTTCACGTCAGGTCCGTTACACAGGAGTGGTGGCGCCGTACGAAGGCGTAAGGCGACACTGGGGGAGATCACGCACCCGTTGCGCGATCCAACCGCTCGTCCCGGCGCGAGCCACGCGCCGCAGGCGTCCAAGGAGGCATCCGTGCCGCATGTCCTGGTCCTCAACGCGTCGTACGAGCCACTCGGCGTCGTATCGATGCGCCGCGCGCTCATCCTCGTCCTCAATCACAAGGCGGTCAGCCTGGAGGACTCGGGTGTCACTCTGCACAGCGCAACCAGCGCCCTTCCGGCGCCGTCCGTCGTCCGTCTGACCCGCTTCGTTCGGGTCCCGTTCTGCGGGCCCGTCCCGCTCACCCGGCGGGCGCTGTTCGCCCGCGACCACGGCCGATGCGTCTACTGCGGGGCCGCCGCCACCAGCGTCGACCACGTCATCCCGCGCAGCCGGGGAGGCCAGCACCGGTGGGACAACGTGGTGGCGGCCTGCCGCCGCTGCAACCACACCAAGGCCGACCGCCACCTCACCGAACTCGGCTGGCGGATGAAGCGGCCGCCGGCCCCGCCCACCGGACTGGCCTGGCGGATCATCGGCACCGGCATCAAGGACCCGCGCTGGCGGCCCTACCTGGAGCCGTACGGCGGCGGGGACCAGCTGCGCGCCCCGCAGTGGGGCGAGTACGAACACCACGACCATACCGACGCCGTCCACCCCGTGCCGCTCGGCCGGGCGCACGCCGGCCACCCCGCACCCGTCCGCCGCGGCGAGCAGCCCGAACCGCTCTCCGCCTGACCTCCGCACCACAAGGGCTTGCCCGTCAAACCATCGGTACGCCTCATGGGCCGCCGCGCACCCCCCAGCCGGGGAGCGCGGCGGCCCGCCGTTCAGGGCGTGTTACGGCTGCTTGGACGGGGTGCCGCTCGGGCCGGGCGTCGGGAAGGACGGGGTGCCGCTCGGGGTGGCGGAGGGCGTCGGCACGGCCGGCGGGGCGGTCGGCGCCGGGCCGCCGGCCTGGCCGCCCGACTGCTGGCCGCCGCCCGGCGTCCCGGTCGGCGGCGTCACCGGGACGGTCGGCAACGGCACGACCGGCAGGGGCACGGACGGCGCCGCCGTCCCGCCCGCGCCGGCGACGGCGTACAGCTCGATGCCCCACAGCGAGTAGCCGTACTTGGTGCCCCGGGCCACGCCCTGCATCCGCAGGAACTTGGCGCCCGGCGCGTCGAACCGCACCGTCTCGTTGCCGCCCGTGCCGTTGTCCACCGTCGCGACCGTGGTCCAGGACCGGCCGTCCGACGAGGCCTGGAGCTTGTACGACGCGGCGTACGCGGTCTGCCAGTGCAGCACCGCCGAGCCCAGGTGGGTGGCCTGCGGCAGCTCCAGCTGCACCCAGGCGTCGTCGGCGGGCGGCGAGGACCAGCGGCTCTTCGGGTCCTGGTCGGCCACCGCCGCGGCCGGGAAGCCCGCCGTCTCGTCGGCCGACGAGGTGGCCTGCGCGGTGATCGCCAGGTCCGGCCCGCCGGTCGGCGGCACCACGTGCACCTGGAGCACCTGGCGGACGGTGGTCTGCCCGGCCACGAACACCACCGGCACCTGGTACGTCCCCGTCGGTGTCTCCGGCCCGGCGGTGACCATCAGCGGCACGCCGACCTTCCCGCCCCGCGGCACGCTCACCCCGGTGACCGGTGCCACGGTCAGCCCCTTGGCGACCGCCGGCACCTCGGTGCGCAGCTCCCCGGTGACACCCTCCGGCCGCCCGGCCTCGACGACCGCCCGCGCCTGCACCGGCTCGGCCTCCCCGGTCACCGCGTCCACCGAGGCGTCGGTCAGGCTCAGCCGGGCCGCCGGGGCGTCCGCGTACCAGGGGATCACCTGGTTGACCACGGGCGGCTCCCCGCCGGGCTTCCAGGCCAGCCGGAACGCGTCGGCGGGCAGACCGCCGGCCGACAGCTCGTTCCAGCCCGGCTGCACCGTGCCGATCTCCGTCCAGGAGCCGTCCGGGTGGCGCACCGAGACGGTGGCCGAGGCCCGGACGCCGGGATCGGTGAGGATGGTGAGCCGGTCCAGCGGCCGGGCGGCGCCCAGCTCGACGGTGAGCGGCTCGTCCAGCGCGGTCGGCGCGGTGGCCGCCCGGTAGGCGGTGTCCGGGTTGCCGTCCAGCACCGCGGCGGCCGACGAGCCGGGCAGCGCGGCCGGACCGCCGCTGACACTGGCCGGCAGCTCGTCCGGCGCGGTCACCGAGAACTCGCGGACCGCGACCGCGGTCTTCTGCGCGGCGGTGGCCCGCAGCCGGACCGCCCGGACGACCGTCCCGGCCGGCAGCTGCGCCGAGACCGACTTCTGGTTCTTCACCGAGGCCAGCTTCTTCCAGCCGCCCTCGCCGGTGGAGTACTCCAGCACGCCGTCGCGGATGTAGTCGTCGAGCGCGCTCGGGCCGTCCGGACCACTTCCCCAGGAGCCCATCAGCACGGTCACGCTGCCCACCGGGCGCCCGCCGCCGAGGTCCAGGCCCACCGAGTCGCCCGCCTGCGGCGGCGCCGAACTCCAGTAGAAGGTGTCCGCGAGGCCGTCGGCCATCAGCGCCGGCAGATGGTCGCTCGCGCTGCCCAGCGTGGTGGTCGCGGTGATGCCGCCGCCCTGCACACCGGCCCAGGTGTCGGCGGCGCGCAGCGCGCGCTCCAGGAACGGGCCGAGCACGCCCGCGCCGACCGTCGCCGGGCTCTGGCCCAGCTGCTCGCGCAGCTTGGTCAGCTCCACCCGGGCCTTCCAGGCGGCCCCGCCGTCCCCGCCGCGCTGCGCCAGCAGCATGTCCAGGGCGGCGTTCCCGCCGAGGCCGTAGTCGCGCAGCGGCGCCAGCCAGGACGCGGCCTCGGTGGCCAGCTGGGCGGTCGCCGGGGCGGCGGCCAGGGTCTGCTGGGCACCCGCCATCGCGGTGAACGCCTCCCGCAGCGGGACGGCCGCCTCGATCAGCTTGGCGAGGTCGGGCGCGGTGCCCGAGGTCGGCTCGGCGGTGGCCCAGAACCGGTCCAGCAGCGGCAGCAGGTAGCCGGACTCCTGCTTGGCCAGCGGCGAGGAGACGCTGTTCCCGGCCAGCGCGGTGACCGCCGGCAGGGTCTCCCCGGTGGGCGTCGCCGTCGCGCCGGTCGGGCCGGCCAGCGACCGCAGCGCCGCCCGCCAGGAGTCCTCCGGCTTGTAGGCGACCGGGTTCCAGGCGAAGTCCCCGGCCGTGGCGAGCGCGATCCGGGAGGCGACCGGCTGCTGCATCGCGCCGGTCAGCATGACGGCCGAGCGGGTGGCCACCTCGGAGTCGCGGCCGGTGTAGGCGCCGAGGAAGAGCCGGTCCGGGGTGGCGTCGTTGACCGGGTAGTTGTCCATCGTGACCAGCGGGTGCCGGTACAGCTCCGCGGTGTCGCCGACCTGCGTGCCGGTGATCCGCTCCGGGATCACCCCGACCCCGCTCCAGGCCACCTGGACGGCCGTCGGCAGCGCGTCGGCCAGCGCCGTGCGGTACGGGGTGGCGCCCTGCTGGTGGTACTCGGTGGGGACCACCGACAGCGGCGCCAGGCCCGGGTTCGCGGTGATCAGCCGGTCCTGCACCTTGGCGACCAGCTCGGCCTGCGCCTTGGCGGCGGCGGCCGGGCCGGTGCCGTACCTGGCCCGGTCGTCGGAGCAGTGCCACTCGTCGTAGGAGACGTCCAGGAACTGCAGCTGGAACGCGGTGAAGCCGAGCCCGCGCAGCCCGTCCAGCTTGGCGACCAGCGCGTCCGCGTCCTTGCCGGAGCTGTAGCAGAAGGACTGCCCCGGGTCGATCGCGTAGCCGAGCGCGACGTGGTTGCGCGTGGCGCGGTCCGCCAGCGCGCGCAGGTCGTCGGCCTTCGCGCGCGGGTAGGCGTCCCGCCAGCGGGAGGTGCGGTACGGGTCGTCGCCCGGGGCGTAGAGGTAGAGGTTCTGCTTGGAGCGGCCGAGGAAGTCCAGCTGGTCCAACCGCTGCTGCTGGGTCCACGGGGTGCCGTAGAACGCCTCGGCGGTGCCGCGCACCGGGGAGCCCGAGGGCCAGTCGCGCAGCGTGATCCCGGGCAGGCCGAGACCGGCGGCGCCCGGCGCCTGGCCCTGCTCGGCCGGGACGGCGGCCAGCAGCTGGCGCAGCGACTGCGCCGCGTAGAAGGTGCCGGTCGCGTCGGCGCCGGCCAGGACGACCGCGCCGTAGCTGCCGCCGGACGCCACCGGCAGCTGACCGGCCGCCAGTGCGTAGCCGCCGGACGGCATTCCGGCCGTGCTCGGCGCCGTGCCCTCCTTGCCGCCGGCCGCCGCCGTGAGCTCGCGCAGGATCCGGTCGGTCTCGCCGCCCGCGCCCTCACCGGCGCCGCCGACGTACACCACCAGCGAGCCGGCGACCGGCGCCGCGGGCGGCGGCAGCGGGGTCACGGCGGCCGCCCCGGCGACGCCCAGCACCTCGTGCACCGCGGCGACCGCGCCGCGGTCCGCCCGGGGCGCGGCGACCAGGATGACGGAGCCCGGCACGGTGACCGGCTTGCCGGCCACCCGCTGCTCCTGCGGGCGGGGGAAGACCTGGGGGTCGCTCACGCTGCCGAGCGGGGTCTGCGGGGCGCTGCTCACCACGTCCGGCCCGGGGGCGAACCCGGGAGCCTGCGCGTACGCGGCCGGTCCGCTCACCAGCAGGCCGCCGACCACGGCCGCCGCCGACAGGGTGGCCGCCACCTGGAGGGTGCGCCGGCTCGGCGCCCCGGGACGGGCGGCCAGCTCGCGCTCGACCCGCACGGAGCGGAGCAGCGGTTCGGTGCCCTTGAGGTCCGCGATCAGCCGGTCCGCCGTCCTGGGCGCGAGTTGACGGCACGTCCGCGCGGTGGCCCGTCGTGCCGCGAGGGCGGCGGGGTGCTGGAGCACCTCGCGCAGCGACGGGCTCTGCTCCAGTTGCTGACGGAGCCGCCGCCCGGCCACCTCGGACACTCGGGCTTGCACAGGAGCCTCCTCGCCAGGCCGGAACCACATCGCGCCAAAGCCCACCAGCTACGTTTCCCGGTGTCAACGCCGTCGACGGGTATGCCGATTTTGTCCGATTTACGCCGGACTTAAGACCCCTTTAAAGAGGACTCTCCGCCCTCCCGGGCCGCTCCCCTCCGCCGTGTCCCACCCCTTCGGCCGCGTGTGTCCACCGGGTCACCGGGCCGTCACCCGGGTAGGACTGTGGCTGTCCTGACTGGGCGTTGCCGAGACATCGCAGGAGCCGCGAGTGGCCGCTTATCTCGACCGTGACGGAGCCGACGGCCTGGACGTGCCGGCGCAGGACGCGCCGCCGCCCCCGCCCGAACTGGTGGCCCTGGCGCGGGCCCACGGGGTGGACACCCGCTGCGGCCCCGGCGGCGTGCCGGCCGGCGCCCGCACCCTGGTCGCCGTGCTCGCCGCGCTCGGTGTGGACGCCGCCGCCCCCGAGGCCGCCCGCGCGGCGCTCGCCCGGCACCGGGCCGAGCAGCGCGCCCGGCTGCTGCCCCCCACCGTGGTGGCCCGGGCCGGCCGCCGCACCGCGCTCGACCTGCCCGCCGACACCCGGCTCGCCGTCGCCCTGGAGCAGGGCGGCCGCTGGGAGCTGCCGCGCGGCCACGCCCACTGGCTGCCCGCCGACCTCCCGCCCGGCCGGCACACCCTGCACGCCGACCTCCCCGGCCGCCCCGCCGCCACCGCCCACCTGATCGTCGCCCCCGAGCGCCTGCCCGCCCTCCCCGGCCGGAGCTGGGGCTTCCTCGCCCAGCTCTACTCCGTCCTCTCCGACCGCTCCTGGGGCATGGGCGACCTCGCCGACCTCGCCGACCTCGCCACCTGGGCGGGCTCGCTGGGCGCCGGCTTCCTCCAGATCAACCCGCTGCACGCCGCCCTGCCCGCCGTCCCCTCCGACCCGTCCCCGTACCGCCCCTCCTCCCGCCGCTTCGCCGACCCGGTCCACCTGCGGGTCGAGGAGGTCCCCGAGTACGCCTACCTGACCGGCGCCGCGCGCGAGGAGGCGGACGAGCTGCTGGCCCGCGCCGCCCGGCTGCGCTCCGAGGTGCTGGAGCACGACGGCCTGATCGACCGCGACGAGGTGTGGGCCCTCAAGCGCCGCGCCCTGGAGCTGCTGCACGCCGAGTACCGGCGCCACGCGGCCCGGCACGGCGCCGTCCGCACCGCCGCGTTCGACGCCTACCGGGAGCGCGAGGGCGAGTGGCTGGAGCGGTACGCGGTCTGGAACGCGCTGGCCGAACGGCACGGCGCCGACCACCACCACTGGCCGAAGGGCCTGCGCCACCCCGGCTCCCCGCACGTGCGGCAGCAGGCCGCCGAGCTCGCCGACCGGGTCGACCTGCACCGCTGGCTGGCCTGGCAGACCGACCGCCAGCTCGACCGGGCCCAGCGGGCCGCCCGCACCGCCGGGATGCCGCTCGGCCTGGTGCACGACCTCGCGGTCGGCGTCCACCCGGACGGCGCCGACGCCTGGGCGCTGCAGGACGTCCTGGCCACCGGCATCTCGGTCGGCGCGCCCCCGGACGCCTTCAACGCGCACGGCCAGGACTGGGGCCTGCCGCCCTGGCGCCCGGACGCGCTGGCCGCCGCCGGCTACGCGCCGTTCGCCGAGCTGATCCGCTCGGCCGCCCGGCACGCCGGCGCGCTGCGGATCGACCACGTGATGGGCCTCTTCCGGCTCTGGTGGGTGCCGGCCGGGCACGCCCCGACCGAGGGCGTGTACGTCCGCTACGACGCCGAGGCGATGCTCGCCGTGCTCGCCCTGGAGGCGCACCGGGCCGGCGCCGCGGTGATCGGCGAGGACCTCGGCACCGTGGAGCCCGGCGTCCGCGAGGAGCTGGCGGAACGCGGCGTGCTCGGCACCTCGGTGCTCTGGTTCGAGCGGGACTGGCAGGCCGGGGGCGGGATCCTGCCGCCCCCGCGGTGGCGCGCGGGCAGCCTCGCCACCCTGACCACCCACGACCTGCCGTCCACCGCCGCCCGGCTCTCCGGCGAGCACGTGGAGCTGCGCCACCGGCTGGGCCTGCTGGCCCGCCCGCTGGGCGAGGAGCAGGCGCAGGCCGCCGCCGAGCTGGCCGACTGGCGGGCCGAGCTGGTCCGGCTGGGCCTGCTGGGCGCGGAGGAGCCGCTGTCGGCCCTCGCGCTGCACCGATTCCTGGCCGCCACCCCGGCCGGACTGGTCGGCGTCTGGCTGCCGGACGTGGTCGGGGACCCGCGCCCGCAGAACCTCCCGGGCACCTGGGACCAGTACCCGAACTGGCGCCTGCCGGTCGCCGACGGCTCCGGGACGCCGGTCACCCTGGACGCCCTGGCCGCGGCCCCGGACGTCCGCGTCCTCGCGGACCTGCTGCGCCCGCTGGGCGCCGGGCGGGGAATCGTCGGACATGCCCCAAAGGCCGACCCCGCCGAGCGGCCCGGCGTAAGTGACGGGTAAGTTGGCATCGTGGACAAGAGGAACGCTTTGCGAGCCGGCGCGGTCACCGCAACGGTCACGCTGATGATGCTGCTGTCGTCGCCCGCCATGGCCCTCACCCGGGACGACGGCGACGACCCGGGTAGCGGCCTGAGCGTCGCCCAGACCCTCGGCCTTTACGTGCTGATCCCGATCGCGGCCTTCGTGATCATCGGCGGCCTGGCCGCGCTGCCGTTCGGCGACAAGGACAAGAAGAAGTAGCCGGGCGGCTCCTTCCTCCACCCACGAGCGCACAGACCCCGAGGGGGGGGGGGGGCGCGGGGCGCCGGGCTGGGGGCGCCGGGCGTCTATTAAGTGGCGGCGGGAACGCCCACGACGGTCCGGCTGCCCAGCAGCGCGGTCGTGCAG
>NZ_JBHVGL010000007.1:141051-302905 GCF_042800875.1 Kitasatospora sp. NPDC057595
GCCGCCGCGCTCTCCGGGGGGGGCGGGGTCCGCCCGGGCCCGCCGGCGCCGGGTGGCCCGGGCATGCTGGCGGGGGGGGCCCCGCCCCGGGCCGCCCCCCCCCTCGCTCGTTCCCTCCCCCCTCCGCACGGGGACGCGCGGAGGGGGGAGGGAACGGCCGGATCAGCGCTCCGCGGCGGCCCGGTCGGCGTCCTGCGCCTTCAGCGCCCGCTCCACGCCGGCCCGCGCCTCGACGACCTGGCGCCGCAGCGCCGGCGCCGGCTCGGCCGAGGCCAGCCACGCGTCGGTGGCGTCCAGCGTGGCCTGCTCGACCAGCAGCGCCGGGTACAGCCCGACGATGATCTGCTGCGAGATCTCGTGGCTGCGGCTCTCCCAGACGCCCTTCACCGCGGCGAAGTACTTCTCCGCGTACGGCGCGAGCAGGGCGCGCTGGTCGGCCTGCTGGAAGCCGCCGATCACCGCCGCCTGCACGTAGTTGGTCAGCTCGTCCGACTCCACCACGCTCCTCCAGGCCGCGGCCTTGGCCTCGATGGTCGGGCGGGCGGCGCGGCAGCTGGCCGCGTGCTCCTGGCCGGCCGCGGTGTTGTCGCGCTCCAGCTCGGCCGAGATCTCGGCCTCGTCGGCCCGGCCGGTCGCGGCGAGCCGGCCCAGCAGGGTCCAGCGCAGCTCGGTGTCCACGGCCAGGCCGGGGATCTGCGCGGTGCCGTCCAGCAGACCGGCGAGCAGGTCGAGCTGACCCTCGGTCCGGGCGACGCCGGCCAGCGCGCGGGCCCAGGCCAGCTGGTGGTCGCTGCCCGGCTCGGCGGCGCGCAGCGCCTCCTCGGCGGCCTCGGCCCAGCGGGCCAGGCCCACCTCGCGCCAGGCCGGGTCGGCGTAGGCGTCCAGCGCCAGCTTGACCTGGCGGTGCACCGACTGGACGACGCCGATGTCGCTCTCGCGCGGCAGGCCGGAGAGGGCGAGCGTCAGGTAGTCGCGGGCGGCCAGCTCACCGTCGCGGGTCATGTCCCAGGCGGAGGCCCAGCACAGCGCGCGCGGCAGCGCGTCGGTGAAGCCGCCGAGGTGCTCGGTGACCACGGCCAGCGAGTCCTCGTCCAGCCGGACCTTGGCGTAGGACAGGTCGTCGTCGTTCAGCAGGACCACGGCCGGGCGGTGCCGGCCGACCAGCTGCGGCACCTCGGTGCGCGGGCCGTCGACGTCCAGCTCGATCCGGTCGGTGCGCACCAGCGCGCCGTCGGTCAGCTCGTAGAGGCCGATGGCGATCCGGTGCGGGCGCAGCACGGCCT
Source organism: Kitasatospora sp. NPDC057595 (assembly GCF_042800875.1). Classification (NCBI taxonomy): domain Bacteria; kingdom Bacillati; phylum Actinomycetota; class Actinomycetes; order Kitasatosporales; family Streptomycetaceae; genus Kitasatospora; species Kitasatospora sp. NPDC057595. The sequence continues at coordinate 142,335 of NZ_JBHVGL010000007.1, forward strand.
CGCCCTTGGCGCCGGCGGGGAGCGCCGGGGCCTCCTGGAGCACGGCGAAGGACTCGATCTCGCCGTCGGTGTTCAGGGTCAGCGCGGGGCGCAGCACGTTGATGCCGGCGGTCTCCAGCCAGGCGGCGGACCAGGCCTTGAGGTCGCGTCCACTGGCCTCCTCCAGCGCGCCGAGCAGGTCGCCGAGCCGGGTGTTGCCCCAGGCGTGCCGCTTGAAGTAGGCGCGCACGCCCTCGAAGAAGGCGTCCTGGCCGACGTAGGCCACCAGCTGCTTGAGCACCGAGGCGCCCTTGGCGTAGGTGATGCCGTCGAAGTTGACCTGGACGTCCTCCAGGTCGTTGATCTCCGCCATGATCGGGTGGGTGGACGGCAGCTGGTCCTGCCGGTACGCCCAGGTCTTCATCTGGTTGGCGAAGGTGGTCCAGGAGTTGGGCCAGCGCGAGGCGGGCGACTCGGCCTGGCAGACCGCCTCGGCGTAGGTCGCGAACGACTCGTTCAGCCAGAGGTCGTTCCACCACTCCATGGTGACGAGGTTGCCGAACCACATGTGGGCCAGCTCGTGCAGGATCGTCGCGGCGCGGGCCTCGTACGCGGCGTCGGTCACCTTGGACCGGAACACGTACTGGTCGCGCAGGGTGACGGCGCCCGCGTTCTCCATCGCGCCGGCGTTGAACTCCGGCACGAACAGCTGGTCGTACTTGGGGAACGGGTAGGGGAAGTCGAACTTCTCCTGGAAGTAGTCGAAGCCCTGCTTGGTGACCTCGAAGATCGCCTCGGCGTCCAGGAACTCGCGCAGCGAGGGCCGGCAGTAGATGCCCAGCGGCACCTTCTGCTCGCCGTTCTCGTAGGCGTCGAAGACCCCGACGTAGGGGCCCGCGATGAGGGCGGTGATGTAGGAGGAGATGCGGCCGGTCGGGGCGAAGCGCCAGACCCGCGCGTCCCCCTCGCCCTCCGGCTCGGGGGTGGGCGAGTTGGAGATCACGCTCCAGCCGGCGGGCGCGGTCACCGTGAAGGTGAACGCGGCCTTCAGGTCGGGCTGCTCGAAGTTGGCGAAGACCCGGCGGGCGTCCGGCACCTCGAACTGGGTGTACAGGTAGGTCTCGCCGTCGACCGGGTCGACGAACCGGTGCAGGCCCTCGCCGGTGTTGGTGTAGGCGCAGTTCGCGACGACGCGCAGCTCGTTCTCGGCGGCGAGGCCCGGCAGCGCGATCCGGCTGTCGGCGAAGCCGGCGGTGTCGAGGCGCTCGCCGTTGAGGACGATCTCCTCGACGCTCGGGGCGACCAGGTCGATGAAAGTGGCCGCGCCCGGGGTGGTGGCGGTGAACCGGACCACGGTGGTGGACCGGAACGTGCCCCCCTCTCGGGCCGAGCTCAGGTCGAGCTCGATGTCGTACGCGTCCACGTGCAGGAGGTCGGCCCGGGTGCGGGCCTCCTCGCGGGTCAGGTTGGTGCCGGGCACTCGCAGGACTCCTTCGTCAGGCTGATGTCTGGCATCCTGCCATGCCGGTCCGCCCGGTCCGCCGGAATGTGCCCGGATACGGGACGGGCGGGGCGGCAGGGACTCGTCGGTCCCCGCCGCCCCGCCCGCGGACCCGTTACTTCTTGACGTACTTGAACACGGGGGAGTCGAAGCTGCCGCGGGAGAACCCGTACAGCGACCCGTCCGAGTTCAGGACGAACTCGTTGCTGCTCATGCCGATGGTGAAGGTCGAGTTGACGGTGACGTTGCCGAGCTCGCTCACCGCGCCGTCGGCGGCGGCCAGCGTCACCAGCTTGGCGTCGTTGCCGTAGCCCATGTCCAGGATGGCCCGGACCCGGCCGTCCTTGTCGGTGCCGGAGACCAGCCGGATCCCGTCCTTGGCCTTGCCGTCGGTGGACCAGAGCCGCTTGCCGCTGTTCAGGTCGTAGGCGTTGATCGCCGGCTTGGTCGGGTTGGTCTGCACGTACAGCGTGCTGCCGCTGACCACGCTCTGGGTGAAGGCGTCGGCCAGGCCGCTGAGCCGCAGGCTGTCGTAGCCGGGCTCCTTGACGGGCATCTGGGTGCCCGGCTTGTTGGTCTTGTCGAACGGCAGCACGTAGTCGCCGTTCGAGCCGTTGGCCATCGACAGCACCAGCGGCTGGTCGGAGAGGACCTTGTCGACCCGCTCGATGCTGCCGGTCAGGGTGATCGGCGCGGGTGAGGCGACCTTGCCGGTCTCCGTCTCCAGGATCACCAGCTGCGACTTGACGGTGGTGTTGACGCCGTAGCAGCTGTCGGTGACCACGATCTGCGCGCCGGCGGCGGTGCCGTAGACGCTGCAGTTCTTCTCGCGCGGCTGGAACGCCCAGACCGCGGAGCCGTCGGAGACGTTCACCGCGGCGGCCGTGTTGGCGCCGATGCCGATGACCTTGTCGGTGATGCTCAGGGTGGGGGCGACCATCTTGTTCTGCCCGACCTTGGCGCTCCACGACAGCTTGCCCGTGGTGAGGTCGACGGCGGCGATGGTGGAGCAGTCGCTGTCACCGGTGTTCAGCGCGACCGCGGCGACGTGCTTGGAGTTGGCGCTGTACGAGGCGCTGCAGAACTCCTTGGCGCCGGACGGCACCGGGATGCTCCAGGCCTCCTTGCCGTCGGCGGTGTTGACGGCGCGGATGCCGGTGGTGTCGGCGCGCACGGCGATCTTGTCGGCGCCCCAGATGGCGAGCAGCCGGGTGGAGCCGCTGACCGAGCTGGCCGGCTTGTCGGCCGCCCAGCCCAGGTTGTAGGCGCCGGCCTTGCCACCGCCCCCGCCGCCGGTGGTGCCGCCGGTGCCGCCGGCGGTCGTCGGCGGTGCGCTGACGCTGTTGCTGACGTCCGGCGTGGTTCCGCCGCCACCGGTGACCTGGCCGCCGGTGGTGCCGCCGGAGGCGGCCGGCGGGTCGTCCGTCTTCTTGTTGTCGGTGAACAGCACGACCAGCGCGGCGACGATGGCGATCGCCAGTACGCCGCCGATGATGCCGCCCCAGACCATCACGGGGTTGCGCTGCTTCGGCGGGGCCGGCACCGGGGCACCCGGGTAGCCGTAGCCGCCCTGCTGCGGGTAGCCGTACCCGGCCGCGCCGCCGTCGGCGGGCGGCGGCGCGGCGTAGCCGTACGGCTGCTGGCCCGCGGCCGGGGCGCCGAACTGCGGCTGGCCGGGCGCCGGGTCGTACGGGCCGACCGGCGCCGGTCCCTGGGCGGCTCCCTGCGCGGGGAAGGCGGGGGCGGTGGGCGCGTACGCGTACCCGCCCGCCGCCGGGGCGGGCGGGGCGGGCGGAGCCGCCGGCGGGGCGGGCGGAGCGGCCGGGGCCGGCGGCGCGGCCTGGCCGGGGACCGCCGCCCCGTCGAGCTGTGTCTGCTGGTCCGCCACGGCCGCCGGGTCGACGCCGCCCGGCTTGCGTCCGAACGAGACGCCCCGGTTGTCCGGTCCGCCGCCCGGAGCTTCGCCAGCCCCCGGTATGGGGTGATCCCCTGCCATCTGATGCCCCGTCTTGTCTGGAAGCGTCCCGTGGCCGGCGCACGTCCGTGTCCGGCGGGACGGGTGAGATTGGGCACCATCGTACGGGGGGCCGGTTTTCGGACGGGCGGCGGAACCCGCGACCCCGTCCGCCTCCGCGCCGACCTGGGGCGATGTCAACCCTCCGGCACCCCCGCCGACCTGGCCCGCGGCCGCCCTCCGCCCCCGCCGGCCGCCCCTGTCCTCCCGGGTGTGCTCACCGGCCCTTCGCCGTCCCTCCCCCGTGCCTTCACCATCCGGCAGGCCCTAGGCTTCAGGACTTGAAGGGGACGCCCGGCGGAGGGGTCCCGCGCCCTTGGGAGGGTGGATCATGTCGACGGACACTCCGGGTTCGCAGTCCTCGCTGCACCGGGCCAACCTGGAGCGGGTGCTCCGCGCGGTGCGGATGGCCGGCTCGCTGACGCAGGCCGAGATCGCCCGCGGGACCGGCCTCTCGGCGGCCACCGTGTCCAACATCGTCCGGGAACTGAAGGAGAGCGGCACCGTCGTGGTCGCCGACACCTCCGCCGGCGGCCGGCGTGCCCGCAGCGTCTCGCTCAGCGGGGACGCGGGCATCGTGGTGGGGATCGATTTCGGCCACACCCATCTGAGGGTCGCCGTCGGCAATCTCGCCCACCGGGTGCTCGCCGAGGAGAGCGCCCCGATGGACGTCGACGTCTCCGCCGCGCAGGGCTTCGACCGTGCCGAGGCCCTGGTCGAGCGGCTGCTCGCGGAGGCCGGCTTCCGCGCCGACAAGGTGATCGGCGTGGGCCTGGGCGTCCCCGGCCCGATCGACGTGGAGACCGGCGCGCTGGGCTCCACCGCGATCCTGCCGGGCTGGACCGGCATCGCCCCCGGCCGCGAGCTGGCCGAGCGGCTCGGCCTGCCGGTGCACGTCGACAACGACGCCAACCTCGGCGCGCTCGGCGAGCTGGTCTGGGGCGCCGGCCGGGGCCTGAACGATCTCGCCTACATCAAGGTGGCCAGCGGCGTCGGCGCCGGCCTGGTGGTCAACGGGCACATCTACCGGGGGCCGGGCGGCACCGCCGGAGAGATCGGCCACATCACCCTGGACGAGGCGGGCCCGGTCTGCCGCTGCGGCAACCGGGGCTGCCTGGAGACCTTCGTCGGCTCCCGCTACCTCCTGAACCTGCTCACCCCCACCCTCGGCACCGGGCTCACCCTGCCCCGGGTGGTGGAGCTGGCCCACGAGGGCGACCTCGGCTGCCGCCGGGTGATCGCCGACGCCGGCCGGCAGATCGGCACCGGCGTGGCCACCCTGTGCAATCTGCTCAACCCGCGCCGGGTGATCCTCGGCGGAGACCTCGCCGAGGCCGGTGAGCTGGTGCTCGCGCCGATCCGCGACTCGGTGGCCCGCTACGCGATCCCCAGTGCCGCCCGCCAGCTGTCGGTGGTCCCGGGCACCCTGGGCGGGCGCGCCGAGGTGCTGGGCGCGCTCGCGCTGGTGATGAGCGAGGCCGGTGACTCCAGCGCGCTCGCGATCGCCCGCCCGTAGGCACGCCCCGGCCGCCGCGGGCCGGTCCCGGGGCCCCGCCGTCCGGTCCGTCCGCGGCGCACCGACACGCCGGGTGTGCCCGTCCACTCGAAGGAGTGACCGTCGAGGTGACTGGCGCGTACCGGCCGTCGGTACCGGACACCCCGCCCGGTGTTCGGTAGGCGGACATTAGACTCGACCGGTCGACACCGGGCGGCGACGCCCGTCGGGCCCCCGCGGTCCGCGAACACTGAACGAGGAGGAACGGGTGGCCCTGCTGACCCGCATTCGGGGACCGCGCGATCTCGACCGGCTCACGCCCGGACAGCTGGCCACCCTGGCCGAGGAGATCCGGACCTTCCTGGTGACCGAGGTCTCCAAGACGGGCGGCCACCTCGGCCCGAACCTCGGCGTGGTGGAGCTCACCATCGCGCTGCACCGGGTGTTCGACTCCCCGCGCGACCGCATCCTCTTCGACACCGGCCACCAGAGCTACGTCCACAAGCTGCTCACCGGCCGCCAGGACTTCTCCGGGCTGCGGACCAAGGGCGGCCTGTCCGGCTACCCCTCGCGCGCCGAGTCCGAGCACGACGTGATCGAGAACTCGCACGCCTCCACCGTCCTCTCCTACGCCGACGGCCTGGCCAAGGCCAACGAGCTGCTCGGGAAGAACGACCCGGTGGTGGCCGTGATCGGCGACGGCGCGCTGACCGGCGGCATGGCCTGGGAGGCGCTCAACAACATCGCCGACGCCAAGGACCGCCCGCTCGTCATCGTCGTCAACGACAACGAGCGCTCCTACTCGCCGACCATCGGCGGCATGGCCAACCACCTCGCCACCCTGCGCACCACCCAGGGCTACGAGCGCTTCCTGTCCTGGGGCAAGGACGCGCTGCAGCGCACCCCGGTGGTCGGCCAGCAGCTCTTCGAGACCCTGCACGGCGCCAAGAAGGGCCTGAAGGACTTCATCGCCCCGCAGGGCATGTTCGAGGACCTCGGCCTCAAGTACATCGGCCCGATCGACGGCCACGACCTCACCGCCCTGGAGTCCGCGCTCACCAAGGCGCGCGGCTTCGGCGGCCCGGTGATCGTGCACTGCCTCACCGAGAAGGGCCGCGGCTACCACGCCGCCGAGAACAACGACGAGGACCGCTTCCACGCGGTCGGCGTGATCCACCCGGAGACCGGCCTGCCGATCAAGAGCTCCGGCGGCCGGAGCTGGACCTCGGTCTTCGCCGAGGAGATGGTCGCGCTCGGCCACGAGCGCGAGGACATCGTCGGCATCACCGCCGCGATGCTCCACCCGGTGGGCCTGGCGCCGTTCGCCGAGGCCTTCCCGGACCGCATCTTCGACGTCGGCATCGCCGAGCAGCACGCCGTCACCAGCGCCGCGGGCCTGGCCACCGGCGGGCTGCACCCGGTCTTCGCGGTCTACGCGACCTTCCTCAACCGCGCCTTCGACCAGGTCCTGATGGACGTCGCCCTGCACAAGCTGGGCGTCACCTTCACGCTGGACCGGGCCGGCGTCACCGGCGACGACGGTGCCTCGCACAACGGCATGTGGGACATGTCGATCCTCCAGGTGATCCCCGGCCTGCGGCTCGCCGCCCCGCGCGACGCCGACCAGCTGCGCGCCCAGCTGCGCGAGGCCGTCGAGGTCAAGGACGCCCCGACCGTGGTCCGCTACTCCAAGGGCACGGTCGGCCCGGCCGTCCCGGCGGTCGGCAAGGTCGGCGGCATGGACCTGCTGCGCACCAGCCCGGACGCCGAGGAGGGCCGCCGGGCCGACGTGCTGATCGTCTCGGTCGGCGCGCTCGCCCCGATGTGCCTGGAGGTGGCCGACCTGCTGGCCGCCCAGGGCATCAGCTCGACCGTGGTGGACCCGCGCTGGGTCAAGCCGGTCGACCCGGCGCTGCCCGGCCTGGCCGCCGAGCACCGGGTGGTCGTCACGGTCGAGGACAACGGCCGGGCCGGCGGCGTCGGCGCGGCGATCGCCCAGGCGCTGCGCGACGCGGACGTGGACCTGCCGCTGCGCGACTTCGGCATCCCGCAGGAGTTCCTGGACCACGCCTCGCGGGCCGAGATCCTCGCCGAGATCGGCCTCACCGCCCCGGACCTCGCCCGCCGGGTGGCCACCCTGGTCTCGCGCCTCGACGTCGCCGTCGACGCCTGACCGTCTCCCGCACCACGTCACCCCCGACCCGTGTGTGACAGCTCTGCAACAGTCACACTCGGTGGGGGCTGATAATCGCACCAAAGGCGGGACCGGCGCTGCCGGCGCCGATCCCGCCCGGTAGGTTGTCATCCGTGCCGACCCCCACCCGATCCCGCCTGACCGCGCTCGCCGAGCGCCTTCCCTTGGGGGTACCCCCGGCCGACGGCTGGGAGCGCGTGAAGGCCGGCTACTGGACGCGCCTGGTGCCGCTGCTGGCGCTGGTCGCCCTGCTCACCCACCTGCCGTCCTTCATCCGCCCGGTCTGGAGCCCCGACGAGGGCTTCCTGGCCACCCAGGCCCGGATGCTCGCCGACGGCGGCGTGCTCTACGACACCGTGGTGGACCGCAAGCCGCCGCTGCTGCCCTGGCTCTACCAGGCCTGCTTCGCCGTCTTCGGCTCCGCCTCGCTCTGGCCGCTGCGCACCCTGGCGGTGGTCGCCCACCTGGTCACCGCGATCCTGCTGGCCTCGATCGCCCGCGGCCGCTGGGGCAACCGGGCCGGCGTCGGCGCGGGCCTGCTCTACCTGCTGGTCTCCATCGGGCTCTCCCCGGAGGACACCCAGGCGGCGACCTTCGAGGTCTTCATGCTGCCCGCCATGGTGGCCGCCTTCCGCTACGCCGAGCGCCGCCGCTGGCTGGCCGCCGGCATCGCGGTGGCCCTCTGCTCGCTGACCAAGCAGACCGGCGGCGCGGTGCTGCTGCCGGTGCTCTGGATGCTCTTCCAGGACGCCCGCCGGCGCGGCGTGCGCTGGATCCCCGCGCTGCTCAAGATCGGCTTCGGCTTCACCCTGCCGATAGCGCTGGTCGCGGTGATCCTCACCAAGCCCAAGGGCTTCCTGTTCTGGGTGGTCACCGGCAGCGGCGACTACGCCACCGTCGGCGGCGCCTGGCTGCAGATGCTCGGCCGGGCGCTCGGCAACTCGGCGATCCTGCTCGGCGCCGGCCTCGGTTTCCTGCTGCCGGTCGGCCGCCGGCTCTGGCTGAAGCACCGGCACCGCCCGCTGCCGGTCGCCGGCGAGGAGCACGGCTCCACCACCGACCTGTGGGTGTGGCTGCTCTCCTCGGTCGTGGCGGTCAGCATGGGCTTCCACTTCTTCGGCCACTACTACCTCCAGCTGATGCCCCCGCTGGTGCTGCTGGGCACCGGAGCGATCGCCACCTCGGCCGTCCGCTGGAAGCCCGTGCTGCTGTACACCACGGCCGCCGCCACCGTCTTCTGGGGCCTGGCGCTGGCCTGGCCGGGGGAGCGGCTGGACCGCACCACCGAGGTCGCCACCGCGGTCGCCGCGCAGACCACCCCCAAGGACACCGTGCTGGTCTGGGGCATGCACCCGGAGCTGTACTGGCTGGCCGACCGCAAGCCCGCCACCCGCTACCTCACCGCGGGCTTCCTGACCAACTACAGCGGCGGCAAGGACGGCAGCCTCAACGTCGGCGAGCAGTTCTCGATGGCCAACGCCTGGCAGACCTTCGACCAGGAGATCGCCAAGAGCCTGCCCGAGGTCGTCGTCGACGACTCCGGCCTCGCGCCGTACCAGCCCGGCATGATCCCGAAGATCGAGAACCTGCTGGACACCCACTACGAGATGGTCGGCGTCTTCGCCGACACCGTCGTCTACCGCCTCAAGCGCTGAGCGGCCCCGTGCCCGACACAAAGGGCCCCGGTGACCGGATCCGGTCACCGGGGCCCTCCGTTGTTCGCCTAGGCGGGCACGGAGGCCGTACCCGGGGCGAGGAAGCGCTTGCCGTTCACCCGCTCCGAGACGCCCTCACGGTCCAGGTACGGGGTGATCCCGCCCAGGTGGAAGGGCCAGCCGGCGCCGGTGATCATGCAGAGGTCGATGTCCTGCGCCTCGGCGACGACACCCTCCTCCAGCATCAGGCCGATCTCCTGCGCGACGGCCTCCAGGGCGCGGCCGAGGACCTGCTCCTCGGTCAGCACGGTGTCGCCGAAGGAGAGCAGCTCCAGCACCTCGGGGTCGAGGACCTGCTGCCCGTCCACCCAGGTGTAGAAGCCGCGCTTGCCGGCCTTGACCACCTTGCCGAGGTTCTCGGAGACGGTGAACCGCTCCGGGAACGCGCCGTGCAGGGTCTCCGAGACGTGCAGGGCGATGGCCGGGCCGACCAGCTCCAGCAGCACGATCGGGGACATCGGCAGGCCGAGCGGCTCGACGCCCTTCTCGACGGTGGCGATCGGGGTGCCCTCGTCGATGATGTTCTGGATCTCGCCCATGAAGCGGGTCAGGACCCGGTTGACCACGAACGCCGGGGCGTCCTTGACCAGCACCGAGGTCTTCCGCAGCTTCTTCGAGACGCCGAAGGCGGTGGCCAGCGAGGCGTCGTCGGTCTGCTCGCCGCGGACGATCTCCAGCAGCGGCAGGATCGCGACCGGGTTGAAGAAGTGGAAGCCGACGACCCGCTCCGGGTGCTTCAGCTTCGAGGCCATCTCGGTGACCGACAGCGAGGAGGTGTTGGTCGCCAGCACGCAGGTCGGCGAGACCACGTTCTCCAGGTCCGCGAAGACGGTCTGCTTGACGCCCATCTCCTCGAACACGGCCTCGATCACGAAGTCGGCGTCGCCGAAGGCCACGGCCTTGTCCAGCGAGCCGGAGACCAGGCCCTTGAGGCGGTTGGACTTGTCCTTGCCGATCCGGCCCTTCTCCAGCAGCTTGTCGATCTCGGCGTGGACGTAGCCCACGCCCTTGTCGACGCGCTCCTGGTCGATGTCGGTGAGGACCACCGGCACCTCCAGACGGCGGGCGAACAGCAGCGCCAGCTGCGAGGCCATCAGACCGGCGCCGACGACGCCGACCTTGGTGACCGGGCGGGCCAGCGACTTGTCCGGGGCGCCGACCGGGCGCTTGGCGCGGCGCTGCACCAGGTTGAAGGCGTAGATGCCGCTGCGCAGCTCGCCGCCCATGATGAGGTCGGCCAGCGCCGCGTCCTCGGCGTCGAAGCCGGCCTGCAGGTTCTCGTCCTTGACCTGGGCGATGATGTCCAGCGCCCGGTAGGCGGCCGGGGCCGCCCCGTGCACCTTGGCGTCGGCGACCAGCCGGCCCCAGGCGACGGCGTCGTCCCAGGCCTTGCCGCGGTCGATCGCCTCGCGCTCGACGACCAGGTCGCCCTTGAGCACCCGGGCCGCCCAGAACAGCGACTGCTCCAGGAAGTCGGCCGGCTCGAAGATCGCGTCGGCGATCCCCAGCTCGAACACGTCCTTGCCCTTGAGCTGCTTGTTCTGCGCCATCGAGTTCTCGATGATCACCTTGACGGCCTTGGCCGGGCCGATCAGGTTCGGCAGGATGCTGCAGCCGCCCCAGCCGGGGACGAGGCCGAGGAAGACCTCGGGCAGCGAGAACGCCGGGACGCCCGCCGACACCGTGCGGTAGTCGCAGTGCAGGCCGACCTCGACGCCGCCGCCCATCGCCGCGCCGTTGTAGAACGCGAAGGTCGGGACGGGCAGCGCGGCGATCCGCTTGAAGACCTCGTGGCCGCCCTTGCCGATGGCCAGCGCGTCCGCGTGCTCCTTGAGCAGCTCGACGCCCTTGAGGTCGGCGCCGACCGCGAAGATGAACGGCTTGCCGGTGATCGCGGCACCGACGATGGCGCCCTCGGCGGCCTCCGCCTCGACCTGGTCCAGCGCCTCGTCCAGCTTGAGCAGCGAGCCCGGGCCGAAGGTGGTCGGCTTGGTGTGGTCGAAGCCGTTGTCCAGGGTGATCAGGGCCAGCCGGCCGGCCTGCAGCGGCAGGTCCAGGTGCCGCACGTGCGCGGTGGTGACGACCTCGCCGGGGAAGAGCTCGGCGCCGCGGGTCAGCAGCTCAGTCGTGGTGCTCATGTTCACTTACCGCCCTCGAACGCAGACGACTCTTCCGCTCCGCTCCAATGCGGGTTCTCCCAGATGACCGTGCCGCCCATGCCGAAGCCGATGCACATCGTGGTGAGGCCGTAGCGGATGTCCGGGCGCTGCTCGAAGCGGCGGGCCAGCTGGTTCATCAGGCGCACGCCGGAGGAGGCCAGCGGGTGGCCGTACGCGATCGCGCCGCCGTACGGGTTGACCCGCTCGTCGTCGTCCGCGATGCCGTAGTGGTCCAGGAACGCCAGCACCTGGACGGCGAAGGCCTCGTTGACCTCGAACGCGCCGATGTCGTCGATGGTCAGACCGGCCTTGGCCAGCGCCTTCTCGGTGGCCGGCACCGGGCCGATGCCCATCACCTCGGGCTCGACGCCGGCGAAGGCGAACGAGACCAGGCGCATCCTGACCGGCAGGCCCAGCTCCTCGGCCACGTCCTCGGCGGCCAGCAGCGAGGCGGTGGCACCGTCGTTGAGGCCGGCCGAGTTGCCCGCGGTGATGTTGCCGTGCGGGCGGAACGGGGTCTTGAGCCCCGCCAGGTTCTCCATCGTGGTGCCCGGGCGCATCGGCTCGTCCACGGTGGCCAGGCCCCAGCCGGTCTCGCCGACCTCGGGGTTGGTGTTGCGGATCGAGATCGGCACCAGGTCGGGCTGGATGTCGCCGTTGGCGTACGCCTTGGCGGCCTTCTCCTGCGAGCGCACGGCGTAGGCGTCGCAGCGCTCCTTGGTCAGGTGCGGGAACCGGTCGTGCAGGTTCTCCGCGGTCATGCCCATGAACAGGGCGGACTCGTCGACCAGCTTCTCGGAGACGAAGCGCGGGTTCGGGTCGACGCCCTCGCCCATCGGGTGACGGCCCATGTGCTCCACGCCGCCGGCCACGACCACGTCGTAGGCGCCGAAGGCGATGCCGCCGGCGGTGGTGGTCACGGCGGTCAGCGCGCCGGCGCACATGCGGTCGATCGCGTAGCCGGGGACGGACTTCGGCAGGCCGGACAGCAGCGCGGCGGTGCGGCCGATGGTCAGACCCTGGTCGCCGATCTGCGTGGTGGCCGCGATGGCGACCTCGTCGATGCGCTCGACGGGCAGGTTCGGGTTACGGCGCACGAGCTCCCGGATGCACTTGACGACCAGGTCGTCGGCGCGCGTCTCGTGGTAGATGCCCTTCGGGCCGGCCTTGCCGAACGGGGTGCGGACGCCATCGACGAAGACGACGTCCCTCACGGTACGAGGCACGGGGGCTCTCCTCCCAGGGACCAACGGTTCAGGTGGGCAGGCTGCCGCTCACCATCGCACGAGGGGATGTGAGCGGCGCCGCTTCCCCGCTATGCTACCCGCCGGTAACCACCCTGCCCAGGCCTGTCCGGCGACTCTCGCGATGTGTCCCCGGACACGTTCCGCTCGGCGAGCGCCGAACGGAACGCCGAACGGAACGCCGAACCGGACGCCGCACCGGCCACCGCGGGGAACGCCGAAGGGGATGCCGCCCGACCGGGCGACATCCCCTTCCTCCTGCTCCTCCGCCGCTCAGCCCTGCTGCGCCGCCGTCTCCGCCGCCTTGGCGAAGGCGGTGGAGACCACCGGGGCGACCAGGTCCACCTGCCACTGGCGGGCGCCCAGCCGGCGCAGCGCCGCGGCCACGTTCGCCGCGGAGGCGTCGGCCGGCGGCTCCCAGGACACCCGGCGGACCAGGTCCGGGGTGATCAGGTTCTCGGCCGGCAGGTGGTGGCGCTCGGCCAGCTCGCTCACCGCGGCGCGCGCCCCGCTCAGCCGGGCGGCCGCCACCGGGTCCTTCTCGGCCCAGGCGCGCGGCGGCGGCGGGCCGTCGTGCGGTGCGGCGGCCGGCGGCAGCTGGTTCTCCGGCACCTCCCGCCCGCGCTGGACGGCGGCCAGCCACTGCTCCAGCTGGCGCCGGTGCACCCGCGGCCCGAAGCCCTGGACGGACTGCAGCGCGGCGATGTTGAGCGGCATGGCCAGCGCGGCGTTGACGATCGCGGCGTCCGACAGCACCCGGCCCGGCGAGACGTCGCGGTCCTGCGCCATCCGGTCGCGGGCCAGCCACAGCTCGCGCACCACGACCAGCTGGCGGCGGCGGCGCACCTTGTGCAGCTGCGAGGTGCGCCGCCAGGGGTCGGTGCGCGGTGCCGGGCGGGGGGCCGCGGCGATCGCCGCGAACTCCTCCAGGGCCCAGTCGAGCTTGCCCTGGGCGTCCAGCTCCCGTTCGAGTGCGTTGCGCAGCTCGACCAGCACCTCGACGTCCAGAGCGGCGTAGCGCAGCCACGGTTCGGGCAGCGGGCGGGTGGACCAGTCGACCGCGGAGTGCTCCTTGGCCAGGCTCAGCCCGAGCACGCTCTCGGTCATCGGCCCGAGTCCGACCCGGGCGAAGCCGGCGATCCGTCCGGCCAGCTCGGTGTCGAACAGGCGCCCCGGTCTCATGCCCACCTCGGCCAGGCAGGGCAGATCCTGGGTGGCGGCGTGCACCACCCACTCGGTGTCCGCGAGGGCCGCGCCCAGTGCGCCGAGGTCGGGGCAGGCGATCGGGTCGATCAGCGCGGTACCGGCGCCCGCGCGGCGCAGCTGGATGAGGTACGCCCGCTGGCCGTAGCGGTAGCCGGAGGCCCGCTCGGCGTCGACGGCGACCGGTCCGGTTCCCGCCGCGAAGGCGGCGATGGTGGCGGCCAGCGCCTGCTCGTCCGCCACGACCGGAGGGATCCCCTCCTTCGGTTCGAGGAGCGGGACCGGGGCTGCTTCTTCTGGGATGGCTGCTACGGCGTCGGTCACCCCCCAAGGGTACGACGGTCCCCGCGACCGGGAGTGTTGTCGGACTGGTCAGACCGATGACGGGGGCCGCCGGTTCGCCGCCGCGGCGGCGAACCGGGTACTCCTCAGCGCGCCGCGGCGGCCACGGAGGAAACGTTCCTCCATGGCCGCCGCAGCGGCGGACCGCTCAGTGGATGATGCCGGTGCGCAGCGCGACCGCGACCATCCCGGCGCGGTCGCCGGTGCCGAGCTTGCGGGCGATCCGGGCGAGGTGGCTCTTCACGGTGAGCGCCGAGAGGCCCATCGCCACGCCGATCGCCTTGTTGGACTGGCCCTCGGCCACCAGCCGCAGCACCTCCACCTCGCGGCCGGAGAGCTCGCGGTACGCGGCCTGCTGCGCACCCGGCGCGCCGTGTGCCCCGGGAGCGCCCGGCGCACCGTGCGCGCCCGGCATGCCCGGCATGCCGGGCCGGCGCATCCGCCCGGCCAGGCCGGCGGCACCGAGCGGCAGGCCGGGGCGGCCCGGCATGGCGACATTGGTGCGGGTACCGGTGACCACGTAGCCCTTGACGCCGCCGGCCAGCGCGCTGCGCACGGCGCCGATGTCGTCGGCGGCGGAGAGCGCCAGGCCGTTGGGCCAGCCGGCGGCACGGGTCTCGGCCAGGATGGTGAGCCCGGAGCCGTCGGGGAGGTGGACGTCGGCGACGCAGATGTCGCGCGGGGTGGAGACCCGGGGACGGGCCTCGGCGATCGAGGACACCTCGATCACGTCCCGGACGCCGAGCGCCCAGAGGTGACGGGTGACGGTGTTTCGGACGCGGGGATCGGCGATGACCACCATGGCGGTGGGCTTGGTCGGGCGGTAGGCGACCACGTTTGCGGGGTGCTCAAGAAGGACCGACACCAGGCCTCCTGCGGGAGTGGCGGACGGAACCCCGAGGGGGCGGTCGGAGTGTTCCGCGTTCGGAAAGGGTCACAGTCTGCTTCGGCAGCATCCGTGCCCGGCTTTAGCGAAAGATCACGATCTAGTGAGTCACAATACGGACAAATCGCGCAGATGACTGATGCGACATGCTTGGAAATCGCACAAAATCGATCAGATCCAGCGCAAAGCGGTCAGTTCCGAACGATTTGTTGACGGAGAGCCGCCCTGAAGTCACACTCTGTCAGCCTTGGGGGTGGCGGCGCGCCGACCGATGACGCCCGGGCCGGGCGCCACTCCTCAGTGCGAACGGGGGCGTCGCCGCGCCGGCATCGGAACCACTCCACCGAGTGACGTGACGTCCGCGGGGGAGTACGGGGTCGGGGAGGCCGGCGGCAGGCCCGCGCTGATGCAGAGCAGGTCCCCCCAGGCCGCCAGGTGCCGCTCGAAACGGCCGTCGGCCGGCGTCCAGGACGCCCGGATCTCGATCTCGGTGCTCGAAGCGCGGTCCGCCAGCCCGCCGAAGTACTGCGAGGCGCACAGGCTCACCGTGCCGGACGGCTCCGCGTACCCGGCGCCGTGCGCCTGCAGCGCGTCCAGCAGCCAGGCCCAGCCGACCTCGGAGAGCATCGGGTCGCCGGCCATCTCCGGCTCCAGCTCGGCCCGGGTCATGGTGACCACCCGGAAGTCCCCGTTCCAGGCCTCCTGCCCGGCCGGGTCGTGCAGCAGCACCAGCCGGCCGTCGGCCAGCTCCTCGCCGTCCACCTCGACGGTCGCGGTCAGCGCGAAGGAGAACGGCGCCAGCCGGCGGGGCGCCGGGGCGGGGGAGAGGACGACCTCGGGGCGCAGCCGGGCCTCGGAGAACGCCTCCACGGCAGCCCGGAACTCGCTCGGCGCCGCCTCCCGACCCGTTCCGCCACCTGCTCCGCCACCCTGTGCGGGGTGCCCTCCGACCGCTGCCATGACCCGAAGACTAGGTCGAAAACGCGGGTAATCGCCGCAACTTCTTCCCGCGCGGCGCGCCGGAGCGGCAAACCGGCCAGATCTTGGAGGAACCGACGAGGCCGACGGGGCGGACGGGTCCGGGCCGCGTGCGAAGATTTGGAGCGTGAGCGAGACGACGGCAGACACCACGGCAGCCACCCCGGCAGTCCCCCCGACCGGTGCCACCCCCGGTCAGCAGCCCGACGCGCGCCGCGGCGCCGCGTACGACTCGGCGTTCCTGCGCGCCTGCCGGCACGAGCCGGTACCGCACACCCCGGTGTGGTTCATGCGCCAGGCCGGCCGCTCGCTGCCCGAGTACCTGAAGGTCCGCGAGGGCATCCCCATGCTGGAGTCCTGCATGCGGCCCGAGCTGGTCAAGGAGATCACCCTCCAGCCGGTGCGGCGGCACAAGGTGGACGCGGCGATCTTCTTCAGCGACATCGTGGTCCCGCTCAAGGCGATCGGCATCGACGTCGACATCAAGCCCGGCATCGGCCCGGTCATCGCCGACCCGATCCGCACCGCCGAGGACCTGAAGCGGCTGCGCCCGCTGGAGCCGGACGACGTCCCCTACATCACCGAGGCGGTCGGCCTGCTGGTCGACGAACTCGGCTCCACCCCGCTGATCGGCTTCGCCGGCGCCCCCTACACGCTGGCCAGCTACCTGGTCGAGGGCGGCCCGTCCAAGAACCACGAGAACACCAAGGCCATGATGTACGGCGCGCCCGAGCTGTGGGCCGCCCTGGTCGACCGGCTGGCCGACATCACCTCCGCCTTCCTCAAGGTGCAGATCGAGGCCGGCGCCTCCGCCGTCCAGCTGTTCGACTCCTGGGTCGGCTCGCTCGCCCCGGACGACTATCGCCGCTCGGTCATGCCGGCCAGCACCAAGGTCTTCGACGCGGTCGCCGGCTACGGCGTGCCGCGGATCCACTTCGGCGTCGGCACCGGCGAGCTGCTCGGCCTGATGGGCCAGGCCGGCGCGGACGTGGTCGGCGTCGACTGGCGGGTGCCGCTGAACGTCGCCGCCGAGCGGGTCGGCCCCGGCAAGGGCCTGCAGGGCAACCTCGACCCGGCGGTGCTGTTCGCGCCGACCAGGGCCGTCGAGACCAAGGCCCGCGAGGTGCTGCACGCCGCGCAGGCGCTGGGCACCAGCGGCCACATCTTCAACCTCGGCCACGGCGTGCTGCCCACCATGGACCCGGACGCGCTCTCCCGCCTGGTCGCCTTCGTGCACGAGGCCAGCGCCCGCTGACCCACCGCGACCCACCGCGACGGCGGCGGGCCCCGTCCGGGAGACCGGAGGGGGACCGCCGCCGTCGTCGTACCGGGTGTCAGGGCGTCCGTGACCCCTCGTCCTGATCCTGCTCGTCGTCCTGCGCCGCTCCCTGCCCCGGTTCCTGTTCGGCACCGGGCGGGGACGACGGCGGCGGCGCGAAGCCCGGGATCGGCTCCTGGCCCCGACCTCGACCGCGTTCGCGCGGCGTACGCGCCCACCGGCGGCGCACCGCCCACACCGCCGCCGCCACCGGCACCACCACCAGCAGGAACGGCAGCAGCGCGGCCACGGCCACGAACAGCCCGCGCACGATCAGGAACAGCACGTGCCAGCCGCCGCCCAGCGCCGAGCCGACCTTGGCCCAGAAGCCGTCGTCGTCCTCCTCCGGAGCCGGCGCCTCGGGCCGGGCGGTGTCCGGCTTCGGGCGCACGTCCAGCGTGACGGTGGACAGCGAGGTCCGCGCCGACAGCTCCTTCACCTGCTTCTGCAGTGACTCCAGGTCCGCCTCCCGGCGGCTCAGCTCGCTCTCCAGGCTGACGATCTCGGCCAGCGACTTCGCCTGCGCCATCAGCGCCCGCACCCGGTCCACGCTCGCCTGCTGGCTCTGCATCCGGCTGTTGACGTCCGCGACCTGCTGGGTCAGGTCCTCCGCCTGGCTGCGCCGGGACACCACCTCGCCGAGCGCGGCCAGCTGGTCCAGCGTCTGCTGGAACGCCGCCGACGGCACCTTCACCGTGAGCTGCCCGCTCTGCACACCGGTCGCCGCGGGCTCGGGGCCGGTGCCGGGACCGGTGCCGCTCGCAGTCTCGCTCGCCACGTAGCCGCCGGCGGCGAGCGCCAGCGCGCGGGCCCGGTCCAGCGTCTCGTCCACCTTGGCCACCCGCACCGTCAGCTGCGCCGAGTACGCGATCTGCCGGGCGTCCACCACCGGGGCCGCGGCGGGCTGCCCGGTCGCGGCGGCATTGGGAGCCGCCGCCGAGGCGGCCGAACCCGGTCCGCCCGGCGGGGCGTCCCCCTTGGCCGCCTCCCCGGCCGCGGCCTGTGCCGGGGCCGCCGCCGCGCGGTCCGCGGCGCCGTTCTCGGAGCCGGCGCTGCACCCCGCCGCCAGCGCCGCGGCCACCGCCACCGCCGCCAGTGTCCCCGCTCTTCGCCGTCCTCTTCCCACCGTGCGGCCCTCCCGCGTCGACCGTCCGGCGTCCCCCCTCGGGACGCTCGGACCATTCGACGGGAAGCGGCCCGGATCGGATCCCGCCGGAACATCGCGGGTTGATCACGTATCGGCTGCGGGCCGGACAAGGCGTCAGACGGCCTCCACCTCGATCCCCGCGCGCCGCAGCAGCGCCGCCGTCACGCCGTCCCCCGGCCGCAGCGTCCCGCCGAACGTGCCGTCGTACACCTGCCCGCACCCGCAGGACGGGCTGCGGGCCATCAGCAGCGCCCGCCGCGCCCCCGACGCCTCGGCCGCGGCGAGCGCCGCCCGCGCCCCGGCCACGAACTCCTCGGTGCAGTCCGCGCCGGTCGCGTCCACCACCCGCGCCCGGCCGTCCAGCACGTCCGCCCCGTCCCCGCCGACGATCTCCGCCGCCGGCCGGGGCGTCGGCAGCCCGCCCGCCCCTTCCGGGCACACCACGACCCCGCGCCCCTCGGCCACCAGTTCGGCAGCCGCCCGCGCCGTCTTCGCCCGCCCGTCGTACCGACATGGCACCCCGGCCAGACACGCACTCACCAGCACCTTCTCCATGCCGCCGAGCCTAACGAGGTCCCGCACCCGCCCAGGACTCACTACCGTGGGCCCATGAGTGAGTTGCCGGAGTGGATGTACGCACCCCGAGTCGAGGGCTGGTTCGCCGACGACCTCGACCACTTGCCGCAGGCGCCGCGCCACACCGAACTGATCGACGGAGCGCTGGTCTTCATGATGTCCCCGCAGCGGTCGTGGCACAGTCGAGCGGTCACCGGCCTGACCGCAATCCTGGAGGAACTCGTGCCGGAAGGCTTCCTGGCCGAGCGCGAGATGACGATCAAGCTGGACGCGCGTAATCGGCCCGAGCCCGATCTGGTGGTCGCGACAACCGACTACGACCCCGACCGTACGTACTTCGCAGCGGCCGACGTGGCGCTCGTCGTGGAGGTGGTCTCCCCCGAGTCCGCTCACCGTGACCGGGGCGTCAAGCTCCAGAAGTACGCCGAGGCCGGGATCCCGCACTACTGGGTGATCGAGGAGGAGGGACTGCCAGTGGTGCACGCCTTCGAGCTGGAGCGGCCGGTCCGTGCCTACGCCCCGGCCGGGATCTTCCGGAAGCGGCTGGAGCGGCCGGTGCCGTTCCCGCTGGACATCGACCTCGACGCGCTCGTCCCCGCCCCCGGGGCGAAGCGTGCAGCGGATTGAGGCAAAGGTGTAAAGACCTGCGAGACTGCGAACCATGGCGCAGGCACATGTCGTGGTGATCGGCGGCGGTATCGCGGGACTGACCGCTGCCGCCGTGCTCGGTGGGGGTGCGGGGGAGCCCGCGCGGGCGCGGGTGACGCTGGTGGAGGCGTCGGAGCGGCTGGGCGGGAAGCTGTGGGGCGGCGAGGTCGGCGGGGTCCGGGTGGACCTCGGGGCCGAGTCGATGCTGGCGCGGCGGCCGGAGGCGGTCGAGCTGGCGCGGGCGGTCGGACTCGCGGAGCAGTTGGAGCCGCCGACCACCGCCAAGGCCGCGATCTGGACCAGGGGCGCGCTGCGTCCGCTGCCCGGCGGGCAGGTCATGGGCGTTCCCGGGGACCTCGCCGCGCTGGCGGACTCCGGGGTGCTGAGCCCCGAGGGGCTTGAGCGGGCCCGGCACGAGGCGGCCGGCGAGGCGGTCGCGGACGACGTCGCGATCGGCCGCTACGTCGCCGACCGGCTCGGCCGCGAGGTGGTGGACCGGCTGGTGGAGCCGCTGCTGGGCGGCGTCTACGCCGGGCACGCCGACGAGATCTCGCTGCGGGCCGCGGTGCCCGCGCTGCTGCCGCTCGCCCGGGGCGGCGGGTCGCTGCTCGACGGGGTGCGCGAGCTGGCCGGCCGGCCGAAGAGCGACACCCCCGTCTTCCAGGGCCTGCGCGGCGGCCTCGGCACCCTGCCGGCGGCGGTCGCCGCGGCCTGCGCGGAGGCCGGCGTCGAGCTGCGCACCCGCACCGGGGTGACCGCGCTGCGCCGCACCGCCGACGGCTGGCGGGTGACCACCGGCGACGGCGACACCCTGCACGCGGACGCCGTCGTGCTGGCCGTGCCGGCGCCCGCCGCCGCCCGGCTGCTGCGCGCCGACGCGCCGGCCGCCGCCGCCGAGCTGGACGGCGTCGAGTACGCCGGGATGGCGCTGGTCACCCTGGCCTTCCGCCGCGCCGACCTGTCCGAGCCGCCGGCCGGCAGCGGCTTCCTCGTCCCGCCGGTGGACGGCCGCCGGATCAAGGCGTCGACGTTCTCCTCCAACAAGTGGGGCTGGCTGGAGCGCTCGGCCCCGGACACCTTCGTGCTGCGCACCTCGCTGGGGCGGCTGCACGAGGAGGAGCCGCTGGAGCTGGACGACGGGGAGCTGGTCGCCCGCTCGCTGGCCGACCTGGGCGAGGCGATCGGTCTGACCGCCCGCCCCTACGACACCGCCGTCACCCGCTGGCGGGCCGGACTGCCGCAGTACCCGGTCGGCCACCTGGACCGGGTGGCCCGGATCCGGGCGGCCGCGGACCGGGTCGGCGCGCTGGCGCTGTGCGGGGCGGCGTACGACGGCGTGGGCATCCCGGCGTGCATCGCGAGTGCCCGGGCGGCCGTCGCCGGGCTCGACAGAGTGTTGACCCCGCTGACCGGGGCGAACGTCACGGAGAGGACAATGGGCGCATGACTGAGACCGTTGAGCAGCAGGCCGCCGAGCAGCCCGCGAAGAAGAAGGCGCGCGACCTGAACCAGGTCATCCGCTACACCATGTGGTCGGTGTTCAAGCTCAAGGGCGCCCTGCCCGAGGACCGCACCGGGCTGGCCGCCGAGGTCGACGAGCTGTTCGCGCAGCTCGCCGCCAAGGACGTCCTGGTGCGCGGCACCTACGACGTGTCCGGTCTGCGCGCCGACGCCGACATCCTGGTCTGGTGGCACGCCGAGGACTCCGACGACCTGCAGGAGGCGTACAACCGCTTCCGCCGCACCGGCCTGGGCCGGCTGCTGGAGCCGGTCTGGTCGAACATGGCGCTGCACCGCCCGGCGGAGTTCAACAAGTCGCACATCCCGGCGTTCCTCGCCGACGAGCGCCCGCGCGACTACGTCTGCGTCTACCCGTTCGTCCGCTCCTACGAGTGGTACCTGCTGCCGGACGCCGAGCGGCGCGCGATGCTCGCCGAGCACGGCCAGATGGCGCGCGGCTACCCGGACGTGCGGGCCAACACCGTCGCCTCGTTCGCGCTGGGCGACTACGAGTGGCTGCTCGCCTTCGAGGCGGACGAGCTGCACCGGATCGTGGACCTGATGCGCGACCTGCGCCCGTCCCGGGCCCGGCTGCACGTCCGCGAGGAGGTGCCGTTCTTCACCGGCCGCCGCAAGCCGGTCGCCGAGCTGCTCAACGGCCTGGTCTGAGCGGCGCGGCAGGCGAAGGAGGGGTCCCGTCCACATCGGACGGGGCCCCTTCCCGCGTCAGTGGCGGCGTCCGGCGTCAGTGGCGGCGCAGGGCGGCGCGCAGCCGGGCGTCCGGGAGGGCGGCCGGGCCGTTCATGGCGACGGCGGTGAGCAGCTCGCGCTCGTCGTCGTCGGTCAGCCCGTGCTGGCGCGGAGGGCGCACCTCGCGGAGCACCTCCTGGCCGACCGGCGAGGCCCAGCGGGTATAGGGGTAGACATCGACCCGGGCCATCAGCAGGGTGCCCGAGGTGAGCACCAGCGGCAGCGAGAACCAGGCCAGCGGGGTCAGCGCGTCACCCTCCAGCAGACCGCCGGCGACCAGCGCGAGGACCAGCAGCACCAGGGAGAGCAGCAGCGCCTGCCGGACCTGCCGGACCACCAGCACGGTGTGCCGCTGGACGGCCGCCGGGGTGGCCAGTCCGGCCAGCGACAGCCGGCTGCCGATCTCCAGCACGGTGGGGTGGGCGGCCATCGCGGCCCGCAGGTCGTCGGTGCGGCACTGGCCCTCCGGGCCGACGGTGGCGATCACCGCGCGCTCCAGCCGGCTGCGCCCGCGCGGGTCGACGACGGTGGTCCAGCCGGTGTGGGCGAGGTGCAGCCGGCCCCGGGAGGCCATCAGGACGAGGGCGAGTTCGACGACCCGGTCCGGTCCGCCGGCCAGGTAGGCCGTCTCGTACAGCCCGATGCCGACCGCCTCGGGCGGTCGGGGGCCCTCCTGCCCGGAGAACGCGTCGGCGGCGGCGGTCATCCGGACCAGCCGGATGCAGGAGAGCACCGCGGCGACGCAGGCCGGGAGCAGGAAGAGCAACCACATGGGCTTGTTGTAGACCCGGCCGCGCCGCACGCGGTACGTGTTCCCGGACCGCGATACCGAACTGTGACGTCCGGCGGGGCGTCGGGCGGGGGCGGTGGTCAGGAGCCGCAGCCGCCGCCGCAGCTGGAACCGCAGCTGGACGAGGAGGAGGACCCGCAGCCGGAGGACCCCGAGGAGCAGCTGGACGACGACGAGGAGCTTCCTCCGCAGCCGCTGCTCCCGCCGCAGCTCGAACCCGAGGAACCGGAGCCGGAGTCGGACGAGCCGGAGTTGGAGTCGGAGGAGGAGCCGCACCAGACCGCCGGGCTGCTGCCGCAGCCGGAGGACGAGGAGCCGGAGGACGACGAGGACGAGGAGGACGCGGACGGCGAGCCGGCGGCGGACCAGCCGGCCGCCCCGACCGTCTGGTCGGCGGCGGCCGAGGCGAGCAGCGCCTGCCGCAGCTCCTCGTCGGCGAACTCGACGGCGACCAGGCCGCCGAGCGCGATGGCGCCGAGCAGCGCGGCGTCGGCGTTGCGGGCCCCGTGCCGGGGCCGCCACGGCGTGCCGTTGTCCATCAGGCCGAGCTGGCGGCGCCCGGCCGGGGTGATCCGGCCCTTGGGCGGCCGGGTGCCGAGCAGCGAGAGCAGGCCGACGGCGAGCAGCAGCAGCGGGATCCACAGCGCGGGACCGTCGTCGCCGGACCCGTCGTGCGAGGCGAGCGGGTAGGCGAGGGCGGTGAGGGCCACCGTGAGCAGTGGCGCGAGCCAGATGGACCGGTGCGCGGTCCTCGCCCGGCGCAGCCGGACGGGGTTGCGCAGCAGACCTCGCCCGGCGAGCTCGTCGCCGATCGCCTGGACGCCCGGCGAGCGCATCACGGCGAGGCGCAGCGGGTCGAGGTCGAGGCTGCGGGACGGGCCGACCGCCTCGACGATCGCGCGCTCCACGGCGTCCTGCGGGCGGTCGGCGGTGACGGTGACCAGCCGGGAGCGGCTGACCACGACGTGGCCGGCCCGGTGCATCCGGACCAGCGCGGTGTCGAAGACCCGGCCGGGGCCGCCGGCCAGGAAGGCGGCGTGCAGCAGGTGGAGGCCGCGGCCGGGCAGGCCCTGGGGGTTGGGGACGCGCAGGGCGGCCTGCCGGGCCCGTGAGGCCCACAGGACGGTGGCGGCCAGGACGGCGGCGGGGATCAGGTAGTAGGCGTCGTGCCACATGGGCGGGTTCCCCCGGTCGGTGAGACGTGGTCCGGGCGCGCGCGGCGCCGTGGTTCGGGCGGTTCTGGGGTGCGGGGTGCGGTGCGGCGGGAGGCCGCTCAGGTGTCGAGGCCCGGGCGCAGCGCTCGCCGCAGGCGGGCGAGCGGGCCCGGCGGGCGTTCCGGGGCCGGGTCGAGCCACCGCGCCAGCGAGCGGCGGACGTCGGCGTCCGGTCCCGCGCCGCCGGTGCCCGGGTCTTCCGGGCCTGGGCCTCCCGTGCCCGGGTCTTCCGGGCCCGGGCCTTCGGCGAGCACCCAGGCGGCGAAGGCCCGGGCGTCGGCGCGGTAGCCGCCGGTCTGCGGACGGCTGCGGGCGTAGGCGAGGAACAGCGGGCCGTACTGCGCGCCGAGCAGGCGGGGCAGGGCCGGGGCGACCTTGGCGGCGGTGTCCCGCCGTTTGGCGGCCAGACCGGCGGCCTGCGCGCGCACCTGCGCGGGGTCGAAGCCGGGCGGCACCGGGCCGCCGGCCACCAGGGCGGTGAGCAGCTCGGTCTGCCGGGCGGCCAGCCGGGCGCGGGCGGAGTCGGTGCCCCGGTCGGTACTGGCGCCCGGCCGGGTGTCGGTGCCCGGGTCGGTGCCGGTGTGCGGAGCCGCGGTCATCGGGCGGCACCGCCGTCCAGCACCCGCCGGATGGCGTCGAGCTCGGCCGCCAGCTCGGCGGGCGGCGGGAACGCGGCGTCGCGCTCCAGCAGCACCCCGGGCGGGGCGACCCGCGCGCACAGCTCGGCCAGCACCTCCAGCACCGGCTCGGTGACCGGGTGGGCGTGGGTGTCGTGCCAGACGCCGTCGACCAGGGTGCCGCCCGCGACGTGCACGTAGGCGAGCGCCTCCAGCGGCAGGCGGTCCAGCTCGGCGGCCGGGTCGATGCCGAGGTTGACCCGGTTGGTGTGCAGGTTGGCGACGTCGATCAGCAGCCGTACGCCGGTGCGCTCGACCAGCTCGGCGAGGAACTGGCCCTCGGTCAGCTCGTCGTCCGGCCAGGCCAGCTGGGCGGCGATGTTCTCCAGGGCCAGCGGCACCGGCAGCCGGTCCTGGGCGATCCGGACGTTCTCGGCGATCACTCGCAGCGCGTCGCGCGAGCGGGGCACCGGCAGCAGGTGGCCGGCCTCCAGGCCGCCGGCCCGGACGAACGCCAGGTGCTCGGTGACCAGCGGCGAGCCGAGCGCGCCGGCCGTCTCGGCGAGCCGGTCGAGACGGGCCGGGTCGGGCCGGTCGGCGCCGCCGAGGCCGAGCCCGACGCCGTGCGGGACGACGGTGAGGCCGCGCTCGCGCAGGATCCGCAGGGACTCCGGGAGGTGGCCGGCGCAGAGGTTCTCGGCGACCACCTCGACCCAGTCCAGGCCGGGCTGGCGCTCGACCACGGTGTCGATCTCGCTGCGCCAGCCGAGGCCGATGCCGAGCCGGCGGGCGTCGTCGGTGGTGTGGGTGGTGTGGGTGGTACCGGTGGTGTGAGTGCTGCCCGTCGTCGGTGCGGGCGTACGGGGTGCGGGCGTGGGCGGTGCGGGGTGCAGGGCAGGGGAGGTCATCGATGCGCCCCCTTCGGAGGGCCGGGTGGGAAGGCCGTCGGTCGGCCGGGCCTCGTCGCCGGGGCCGCCGGGCCGTGCTGGTGAGCATGTCCCCGGGCGGCTCGGCTGCCAAGCCTGGTCCGGTCATCTCAGAGCATTACTTGAGCTTGGCGTGGCGTCAATGAGCGATCCGTACCGCCGGGCCGCGGCAACGCCGCAGGTCGGGGCGGTCCCGGCCGGAAAAACCAGGGGCGGACGGTCCGGCTGTGGGGCTACCGTGACCTCCCTATGACACTTCTGACGATTCGTGACTTCCGACCGGAGGACGCCGAGGCCGTCGCGGCGGCCCACCGCGCCGGCCGTGAGCACCTGGTGCAGACGCCCGAGATGTTCGTCTGGCGCGAGGCCCGGCCGCCGAAGGGCTCCCACTACCGGACCTTCGTCGCCGAACTGGACGGCCGGGTGGTCGGCGCGGTCCGCTGCGGGGTGGTCGTCGGCACCACGACCACCGGCGTCGGCCACGCCAACGGCAGCGTCCTGCCCGGGTACCGGCGGCGCGGAGCCTTCACCGCCCTGCTGGCCGCCGCCGAGCGGCACCTGACCGGGCACGGCGTCGTCGAGCTGCACAGCTGGGTGGACGACGAGCCCGGCTCGCGCGCCTTCGCCGAGGCCCGGGGCTTCACCGCCGGCCGCACCGCCCACTTCGCGGGCCGCGACCTCGCCAAGCCGCTGCCGCCGGCCCCGCCGCTGCCGGCCGGTGTGGAGCTCCGCCCGACGAGCGACTTCGCGGCCGATCCCCGCCCGGTCTACGAGATCGAGGTGGACGCGGCGCGGGACGAGCCGGGCGAGATCGTGCTGGACGCCGTCGAGTACGACGCGTGGCTGGCAGGGGAGTGGAACCGTCCGGACCTCGACCGCGAGCTGACCGTGGTCGCCGTGGCCGACGGCCTGCCCGTCGCGTTCAGCGCCGTCAGCACCGACGGCGCGGACCGCTACTGGTCGGCGTTCACCGCCTGCCGCCGGGCGTACCGGGGGCGGGGGCTGAGCAAGCTCGCCAAGCTGGAGTCGCTGCGCCGCGCCCGCGCCGCCGGTCTGCGGCGGGCCTACACCTCCAACGACGCCACCAATGCGCCGATGCTCGCGATCAACGCCTGGCTGGGTTACGAGCGCTGCGCGAGCGAGCGGAAGTACATCAAGCGCCTGGACGGCGGCGTGGCCGGAGGTGGTGACGGAGCGTGACGAGACGCTGAGCCGTCCGGGTGAATTCGGGGCGTCCACCCGCGTGGGCGCTGGATGGGGCCCGGAACGCGTGCGTTCCCGGGGCCTCACGGGGCATCACCTCCGCGCAGTCTGTTCGTGCCCGAGTCGTCGGGCTTCCGCGCGGGGGTGCCATGGAGATCCTGCTCCAGATCCTGGTCGGGTTCGTCCCGGCGGTGATCGGCTTTCTCGCCGCCCGCTCGCTCGCCCGCACCAGGCTCTTCCTGCGCTACGGCTTCCTGCGGGTGCTGCTCGGGCCGTACGGCCGGGTGCAGATCGTCACCCCGAGCGTCGAGGCCGCCGAGTTCGCCTACGCCAAGGACGGCTGCCGGCTCACCAGCCGGGGGCCGCGGAACGTGCTCTTCATGCCGATGGCCGAGGCCCGGGCCATCGCCCAGCTCATCGACCTGCTGCGGAAGATCAACCGCAAGGCCACCATCGAGCTGGTCACCGCGGGCGCGCAGGACCCGAGGATGCCGACCTTCTCGATCGGCGGGCCGGCCGTCAACGCCTACTCGGCCGGCGTCCTGGCGGCCGGCTTCCCGGACTTCCGGCTGGAGCACCCGCACGCGGCCCGGGCCCGCTGGGGCGGGATGATCTTCGAGGCGCAGTACAACGCGGCCGACGAACTGGTCCGCGACCACGGCTTCGTGTTCGTCACCCGGACCGGCCGGCAGGCGCCCTGCGTGGTGCTCTGCGGGGTCTTCGCGTTCGGGTCGGCGATGGCGGTGGAGGCCCTGGCGGCGGCCGGCCGGCAGTCCCCGCTGGCCGCGCTGTTCCGTTCCGGGGAGAAGGGGTTCGTCGCCGTCGAGGGCCGGGTGATCGGCCTGGACACCGTGGACGTGACGGTCGAGGTCTGCCGCATCCTGCCCTCGGCCTGAGTGCGCGGGGGCAGGATTCGGCCGCCGCGGATCCGGGCAAACGGGACAGTCCGGGAGACTCTGGGACAGGAAGTGGCCGGATTCATCAGGCTTTTGCTCCACTACTGTCACATCATCGGCATAATCGCGCCCATGACGATCAACCGTGCGAACGTGAGCGCGATTGCCGAGGACCTCTACGTCTGGCTCCCGCCGAAGCGAGGATGGGGCCTGGCCAACTGCGGACTGCTCGCCGGTCCGCGGACGGCGCTGTGGATCGACACGCCGTACGACCCCTCGCTCGCCGCCGAGTTCCTCGCCGAGAGCCGCAAGCGGCTGGCCGACGGCGTCACCGTCGACCGGATCGTCGTCACCCACGCCAACGGCGACCACCTCTGGGGCGCGGGCGTGCTGCCGGACGCCGAGGTGATCGCCACCCGGGAGGCGCTGGAGCACATCCACTGGGAGCCGACGCCCCAGCAGACCCACGGCCTGGTCGTCGGCAGCGACCCGGACTCGCCGCTCGGCGACTACCTCCGGCGCCACTTCGGCCGGTTCGACTGGTCGCACACCGAGCCCGTCCACCCGGACACCGTCTTCCACGGCGAGCTGGAGCTGCGCGTCGGGGAGTACCCCGTGCAGATCACCGGCCTGCCCGCCGCGCACACCGGCGGCGACCTCATCGTCCACCTCCCGCGGCAGCGCGCGGTGTTCAGCGGCGACGTCATCTTCGGCTCCACCGCCGCGCAGCCCGGCGACCACCCCTCGCACTGGGCCGGGCCGCTGGAGAACATCATCGCCGCCTGCGAACAGATCCTGGCCACCGGCGCCGAGATCATCGTCCCCGGCCACGGCCCGGTGCTCGACCGGGCGGGCGTGCGCGAGCACATCGCCTACCTCGACCACGTCCGCGAGCGCGCGCACGCCCTGCACCGGGCCGGCCTGCCCGCCCTGGACGCCGCCCGGCGGATCATCGCCGAGCAGCGCCACCCCGAACTCGGCCTGCCCGAGCGGCTGGTGCTCACCGTCGCCGCCGAGTACCGGCACCTGGAGGACAGCGCGGTGCCGAACATCCTGGAGGCGATGAGCCAGGTGGCCCTGGTCGCCCGGGAGCTGGAGCAGGACGCCGAACGGCGCGTCCCCCGCCCGCGCGCCTGAGCCGGCCGCCGCCCCCCCCGAACCGCCCGTACCGCCCCCGCCCCGAGTCCGTTCTTCGTACAAGGAAACTCCGAGGACGCCGATGACGCAGCTGCTGGTCCCGGCCCTGGCGCTGATCGCGCTCGCCGCGCTCGCCGCGGCCGGGTGGCTGGCCCGCGGCCGCTCCCACGCGCTGGCCCGGGCCGCCGCCGCCGAGGCCTCGACCGGCCTGGCCGAGGAGCGCGCCCGGGTGGCCGAGGGCCGGGCCGGCCGCTCCGAGCAGCAGGCCCGCGAGGCGCGGGCCGAGGAGCAGCGGTCGGCCGAGCAGGCCCGCGGCGCGGCCGAGAGCGCGCTCGCCGCCGAGGACCGCGCCCGGCGGGCCGAGCACCGGGCGGCCGAGGACGGGCAACGGGCCGCCGAGGCCGACCAGGTGGCCGCCGAGGCGCGGCAGCGCGCCACCGGCGCCGAGCGGGCCGCCGCGGCGGCCGAACGCCGCACCGCCGCGCTGCTCGCCGAGATCGGCCACCTCGCCACCGAACGCGTGGTCGCCGCCGCCCTGCGGCTGAGCCACCCCAACGCGCCGATCGCCGGGCCGCTCGACGCCGCCGCCGTCGGCCCGGACGCCGTCCAGGCCCTGCAGGCCGTGCTGGACGCCGCCTCCGCCGCCGTCACCGACGAGCGGGAGCGGGTCGACGCCGCCGCCCGCGCCGCGATGCGCGGCGCCACCTCCAAGATCCAGACCCTGCTCTACCAGATCCAGAGCCTGGTCCAGCAGCTCCAGGACGACAACGACGACCCCCGGCTGCTGGAGGTCGACTTCCGCAACGAGGTCGCGCTGCGCCGGATCCAGACCGTCGCCGTGCTCTGCGAGGCCTGGCCGGGCCTGGCCCGCACCGACTCGCCGCTCGCCGAGGTGGTGGTCGGCGCGCTCTCCCGGGTGCCCGGCTACGCCCGCATCAAGGTGGCCAACCACCTGCGCGAGGACCGGCTCGCGGTGGTCGCCCGGGCCGCCGAGCCGGTGGCCATCGCCGTCGCCGAACTGCTCGCCAACGCCACCGCGTACTCGCACCCGGAGACCGACGTCCCGGTCACCGTCCAGCAGGGCGGCCGGGGCGCCCTGGTGATCGTCGACGACAGCGGCATCGGCATGGAGGAGGACCAGCTGCGCCGGGCCCGCCGGCTGCTGGCCGGCCCGCCCGAGGTGCTGCTCACCGAACTCGGCAACCCGCCCAGGACCGGGTTCGCGGTGGTCGGCAAGCTGGCCCGGCAGTACGGCTTCTCCTGCCACGTCGAGCCCTCCCCGTACGGCGGCATGCGCGCGCTGGTGCGGATCCCGGCCGGGCTGCTGACCGTGGTCGACGAGGAGCAGCCGCTCTCGGTGCTCACCCCGCTGCCGCTGCGCCCCGGGCCCGCGCCCGCCGCGCCGCCCGCCCCGGGCCCGACGGGCGGCCGCGTCCGCGACGGCGTCCCGGCCATCCGGGTCGTGCCGCCGGTGTCGGACGCGCCGGTGTCGGACGCTGCGCCGGTGCGCGCGGTCCCGCCGGTGCGCGCCGTCCCGGACGGGCCCGCCCCGGCGGACGACGGCAGCGGCCTGCCCAGCCGCCGCCGGCGCCGGCCGCTGACGCCCGGCCCGCAGCCCCAGGCCGCCTCCGCCGGAGCACCGGACCGGGGGCCGGCCACCGTCCGCCCGCTGCGGACGCCCGAGCAGGCCGCCGCCCGCTGGCAGGCGCTCCAGCACGGCACCGGCTCGGGCCGCGCCGCGGTCGCCGAGGCCGCGGCCGCCGAGTCCGGGACCGCCGAGGCCGAGGCCGAGACCGAGCGGACCGCCGACGCGACCGTCACCGAGGCCACCGGCACCCGTACCGAATCCGCCCCCCACCCCCCGTCCCCCGCGGCGACCGGCCCCGCCGGCGCCGACCGGGCGGCCCCGCCCCGCCCCGACGCCGACCGCACCGGCGCCGGTCCCGCGGACGCATCGGGCCGCCGCACCACCCAGAACCCCTGAGGAGCCGCGCCGTGAGCAGCACGCCCAGCCCCACCCGCACCACGCCCAGCCCGTCCGACACCGACGGCATCGCCTGGGTGCTGACCCCGCTCCTGGAGCTGCCCGGTGTCGTGCACGCGCTGATCGCCACCGGCGACGGCCTGGTCGAAGCCGCCTCCGACGGCCTCGCCCGTGCCTCCGCCGAGCGGGTCGCCGCGATGACCGCCACCGTGCACGCCGCCGCCCGGGCGTTCACCACCGCCTTCACCGACGCCGAGCAGCCCCGGCTGGCGCAGACCGTCGTCGAGTCCGAGCTGGGCTTCGCCGTCGTCGTCCCGGCCGGCGAGAACACCTCCCTCGCGGTGTTCACCACCCCCGACGCCCAACTCGGCAACGTCGCCTACCAGATGCAGGTCCAGGTCGCCGCCCTGGGCCGGGCACTGGCCAGCCCGGCCCGGCGTCAGGACGCCCCCGCCCGGTCATGACCGCCACTCCCCGCAGGCGGATGGTGCCCGCCTACCTGGTCACCGGCGGCCGGACCCGCCCGGGCGGCGACGGCTTCGAACGGCTCACCGTGCTGTTCGCGACCGGCGCCGACCGCCCGGCGGCGCTCGCGGAGCTGGAGGCGGAGCACCACCGGCTCTGGGACCTCTTACGACCCGGCGCGCTCACCGTGGTCGAGGCCGCCGCGCACCTGCGGCTGCCGGTCAGCGCCACGGTCTTCCTCGCGGCCGATCTGGTCGAGGCGGGCTGCCTGCACGCCCGCGCGCCGATCCCCCGCGCCCAGCAGACCGACCGCTCCCTCGTCGAGAGGCTCCTCGTTGGACTCCGCACTCTCCGGTAACCCGCCCGGCCCGGGGCGGCCGGACCGGGTGGGTTACCTGCCCGACCCCGAACAGACGCTGATGAAGCTGGTGGTCGCCGGCCCGTTCGGCGTCGGCAAGACCACCTTCATCCGCACCCTCTCGGAGATCCCGACCCTGCACACCGAGGAGGCGATGACCGAGACCGGCGCCCCCGTCGACGACGTGGCCGGCCTGCCCGGCAAGACCACCACCACGGTCGCGGTCGACTTCGGCCGGCTCACCCTGCCCGGCGAACTGGTGCTCTACATGTTCGGCACCCCCGGCCAGCGCCGGTTCTTCCCGCTCTGGCAGGACATCGCCCGCGGCGCCATCGGCGCCCTCGTCCTGGCGGACACCCGCCGGCTCGCCGACTCCTTCGAGATCATGGACATGGTCGAGGAGCAGGGCTTGCCCTACGCGGTCGCCGTCAACCGCTTCCCCGACTCGCCGGTGCACCCGGCCGCGGTCCTGCGCAGCCACCTCGACCTGCACCCCAGCACCCCGCTGGTGCTCTGCGACGCCCGGGAGCGCGGCTCCAGCCTGGACGCCCTGATCGCGCTCACCGAGCACGTCCTGCACGGCCTGCCCGCCTCCGCCCCGGCCCCGGAGCAGCCATGACCACCGACCCCGCGCACCCCCCGGCCGCGCTGCACGGCCCGGCCTTCGCCGCCGACCCGCAGGCCGTCTACGAGCGGCTGCGCCGCCAGGGCCCGGTCGCCGAGGTGGAGATCGCACCCGGCGTCACGGCCCTGCTGGTCACCGACTACCAGGCCGCCCTGGACCTGCTGCGCGACACCGACACCTTCTCCAAGGACTCCCGGGCCTGGCAGCGGACCGTCCCGCCGGACTCCCCGCTGCTGCCGGTGCTCGGCTACCGGCCGACCGCCCTGTTCAGCGACGGCGCGACGCACGCCCGCTACCGGCAGGTGATCACCGACGGCCTGGCGCTGCTGGAGCCGCACCTGCTGCAGCGCCGGGTCGCCGAGGTCGCGCACCGGCTGATCGGCGCCTTCGGCGAGACCGGCTCCGCCGACCTCATCGCCGACTACGCCCGCCGGCTGCCCGTGCACGTCCTCACCACCGGCTTCGGCGTGCCCGACGAGCACCGGGAACGGCTGGTGGCCGGCATCGTCGGCTCCATCGAGTCCACCCGGCACGCGGTGGCCGCGTACACGGACCTCGTCGAGGTGGTCACCGGGATGGTCGCCGAGCGCCGCGAACGCCCCCGGCACGACCTCACCTCGTGGTTCCTCACCCACCCGGCCGGGCTGGACAACGACGAGGTGGTCCGGCAGATCACCCTCACCATGATCGCCGGCAACGAGCCGACCACCAACCTCATCGGCAACGCCCTGCTGCGCCTGCTCACCGACGCTCGCTACGCCGGCTCGCTGTTCGGCGGGGCGATGACGGCGCACCAGGCGATCGACGAGGTGCTCTGGCACGAGCCGCCGCTGGCCAACCTCTCCGCCCACTACCCGCGCGTCGACGTCACCTTCCACGGCCGCGCCATCCCGGCGGGCTCGCTCGTCCTGGTCTCCTACGCGGCCGCCAACTCCCAGGCCGCCCCGCCCGCCGCCACCGCCGACGGCGTGGACACCGCCGGGCTGCGCAGCGGCGGCTCCGCCCATCTGGCCTGGGCGGCCGGCCCGCACGCCTGCCCGGCCCGCGACCCCGCCCTGCTGATCGCCATCACCGCGATCGAGCAGCTGACCAGCCGGATCGGCGACCTCGTACTTGCCGAGCCCGCCGACGCCCTGCACTGGCGCCCCGGCCCCTTCCACCGCGCCCTGGTCCGCCTCCCGGTCCGCTTCACCCCGGTCGCCGGATAGCGCGGGGCCCGGCACCCCACGGGTGTCCGGGCCCTCCACGCGTTCACGCGCTCCTTGTCACTCCGCCGGCTTCAGCGTGAGCGAGACCGAGTTGATGCAGTACCTCTGGTCGGTCGGCGTGCCGTAGCCCTCGCCCTCGAAGACGTGGCCGAGGTGCCCGCCGCAGCGGGCGCAGCGGACCTCCACCCGGCGCATGCCGAGCGAGGTGTCCTCGATGTACTGGACGCGGTCCCCGGCGAGCGGCGCGTAGTAGGACGGCCAGCCGCAGTGGCTGTCGAACTTGGTCTCCGAGCTGAACAGCTCAGTGCCGCAGGCCCGGCAGCTGTAGACGCCGACGGTCTTGGTGTCGGTGTACTCGCCGGTGAACGGGCGCTCGGTGCCGGCCTCCCGCAGGACGTGGTACTCCTCGGGGGAGAGCTGGGCGCGCCATTCGGCGTCGGTCTTCTCGATCTCGTAGCTCATGACGGCTCCCGGTCGCGTGACTCAGACGTTGGTGGCAACGTTCGACAGGTGCTCCAGGATTTCCGGGCCCAGGTTGGTCACGTCGCCGGCGCCCATGGTGAGCAGCAGGTCGCCCGGGCGGGCCAGGGCGGCCAGCACCGCGGGGGCGGCCGCGAAGTCGTGCTCGGCGGTCACCTCGGCGCCGGCCCGGCGGGCGGCGTCGATGATCAGCTCGCTGGTGACGCCGGGGACCGGGTCCTCGCGGGCCGGGTAGATGTCGAGCACCACGGAGGCGTCGGCCAGCGCCAGCGCGGCGCCCATCTCCTCGGCGAGCTGCTGGGTGCGGCTGAACAGGTGCGGCTGGAAGACCACCAGCACGCGCCCCTCGGTGGCCTCCCGGATGGCCTCCAGGTCGGCGGTCATCTCGGTCGGGTGGTGGGCGTAGGAGTCGATCACCTGGACCCCGCCCGCCTCGCCCTTGAGCTGCAGGCGGCGGCGCACGCCGGTGTAGGCGCCGAGCGCCTTGGCCAGGTCGGCGGCCGGCACGCCCAGGGCGACACCGGCGGCCAGCGCGGCGACCGCGTTGTGGGCGTAGTGGCGGCCGGGCACCGAGACGGTGAAGCCCAGCTCGGCGCCGTCCAGCAGCACGGTGACCTCGCTGGTCATGCCGCGCGGGACGACCGACAGGACGCGCAGGTCGGCGTCCTCGGCGGCGCCGACGGTGACCACGTTCAGGTCCGCGCGGCCGCGGACGCGGGCGGTCAGCTCCCGGGCGCCGTCGTGGTCGGCGGAGACGACCAGGGTGCCGCCGGGGACGATCCGGCCGACGAAGGTCTCGAAGGACTCGTGGATCTCGTCGATCGAGGCGTAGTTGGCGTGGTGGTCCAGCTCCACGTTGAGCACGATCGCCACCTCGGGCGCGTACTTGTGGAAGCTGCGGTCGCTCTCGTCGGCCTCGGCGACGAAGATCTCGCCGGTGCCGTGGTGGGCGTTGGAGCCGGGCGCGTCGAGGTCGCCGCCGATCGCGTAGGACGGGTCCAGGCCCAGCTCGCCGAGGGCGACGGCGAGCATGCTGGTGGTGGTGGTCTTGCCGTGGGTGCCGGCCACGGCCAGCGCCCGGCGCCCGCCCATCAGCGCGGCCAGCGCGTCCGAGCGGTGGACGACCGGGATGCCGCGCTCGCGGGCGGCGGCCAGCTCCGGGTTGTCGGCGCGGATGGCGCTGGAGACGACGATGCTGCTCGCGCCGTCCGGCACGTGCTCGGCGGCGTGCCCGATGTGCACGGTGGCGCCGAGCGCGCGCAGCGCGCGGACGGTCTCGGACTCCTTGGCGTCGCTGCCGGAGACGCCGGCCCCGCGCACCGCGAGGATCTTCGCCAGGCCGGACATCCCGGCGCCGCCGATGCCGATGAAGTGCGGGGCGTGCAGGTCGTGCGCGGCGTCGTTCAAGGCGGGGCTCCGTACGGGCGGGGGGTCAGGGGAGGGGCGGACGGCGTGCGAATCGTCCTCGCGGGCCGGACCGCGCCGGACCGCAAGGACGATTCTGCACCACTCCGGGGTCGCGTCAGGAGTCGCTGGCGAACAGCCGCAGCACCGGCACGCCCACCTTGTGGCGGGCCTGGGAGGCCCAGTCGCGGTGGAAGAACTCCTCCACGAAGTGCGGGGAGGTGAGCACCACCACCTCGTCGGCCTGGTGCTCCTCCACCACGGCGCGCAGCCGCTCCAGCGGCGACTCCTCGACCAGTTCGCCGACCGCCTCGGCGCCGGCCCGCCGCAGGTGGCGCAGGCTGTGCTCCAGCGACTCGGTGGCGACCGTCGGCCCGCTCTCCGACTCGTCGTGCTCGCGCACCACCTTGTCCAGGTGGCCGAGGGCGACGTCGTCCAGCGCCCGCAGCAGTTCGTCCTGCTTGCCGCGCGGCTGCATCAGGACGACGAAGGACACCTTCTCCTCGCTGTGGAGCGTGGTGACCAGCTCCACGTCCGCGTCGGAGAGCGCCTTCTCGATCATCAGTACCGTCTTGAACACGTGAATCCCTTCCAGTCGCCGGCCCCCGGGCTCCGGCTTCGCATCCCATACTGCCCGGCGGAAGCTTTCCGCACGCTGCCCACCCGGCACACGGGCCACGCGGAGGAGGCCGCAAGTGGGAGCGGGATCACGGTTCGGAGGTCACGGGGTGGGCGGACGCAGGTAGCGGGTGAAGAGGAATCCTTTCTGCTCGATCAATGAGACCAGCCGCATCCGCTGCACGTCGGGCATGCGCGCGTCGTTGAGGATGCGCGGCGCGTCGCCGCCGGTGATCAGCGGCGCCAGCGACAGGCACAGCTCGTCCAGCAGGTCCTCGGCGGCCAGCTGTCCCAGCAGCCGGGGCCCGCCCTCGGTCAGCAGCCGCGTCCAGCCCCGGTCGGCCAGCGCCGCGACCGCCGCCCGCAGGTCCACCGCGCCGCGCCCGACCGCGATCACGTCGGCGACCTCGGTCACCGCCGCCAGGCTGCGCACCGGCGCGTCCTCGGTGGTGATCACCACGGTGCGCACCAGCGGCTCGGTGAACAGCGGCGCCGCGAGGTCCAGCCCCAGCGAGCGGCTGACGATCGCGATCACGGGCGCCGGCGCCTGCCCGGCCGCGCGGCGGGCCTCGGCGAAGTCGGCCCGCGCCCGGGCCGGCCGGTACCCCTCGGCGCGCACCGTCTCGGCACCCACCAGCACCACGTCCGACAGCGCCCGCAGCACACCGAAGATCCGCTTGTCGGCCTCGCTGGAGAGCCCCTCGGAGAGCCCGTCCAGCCGGGCCCCGCCGTCCAGCCCGGCCACCATGTTGGCGCGCAGCCAGGGACGCCCGTGGTTCACCTGCCCGGGGTACGCGTAGACGGCGGCCAGCGCCTCCAGCGAACTCGGGTCGTCGAAGGTCTCCGCCACCGGGCTGATCAGCTGTTGCATGCCCCCAGTCTTCCACCGGGGGCCGCCCCGGGAGGTCCACCGGGTGCTCGTCCCGGGGGCCTCCGACCGGGCGTACCCTTATTCACCGTGTCCGCAGCTTCCCGCCCCGCCACCGCGACCGCGCCGATAGCCCTCACCGCCCGGCGCCCCGTCGTCCCCGCCGAGCGCCTGGTCGCCGAGATGGTGCCGCCGCCGCGCTTCTCCGACGTGAGCTTCGGGACGTACATCCCGGACCAGGCCCAGCCCAGCCAGTACGAGGCCGTGCAGGTCCTGGAGGAGTTCGCCGGCACGCTCAACAGCGGAAACGGTTCCGCCCCCAAGCGCAGCTGGTTCCGCCGCTCCGCCCCGGCCCCGGCCGGCCCGGCCGGCATCTACCTGGACGGCGGCTACGGCGTCGGCAAGACCCACCTGCTCGCCTCGCTCTGGCACGCCGCCCCCGGCCCCAAGGCCTTCGGCACCTTCGTCGAGCTGACCAACCTGGTCGGCGCGCTCGGCTTCCAGCAGGCCGTGCAGACCCTGTCCGGGCACAAACTGCTCTGCATCGACGAGTTCGAGCTCGACGACCCGGGCGACACCGTCCTGGTCTCCACCCTGCTCGGCCGCCTGGTGGAGAACGGCGTCAAGCTCTGCGCCACCTCCAACACCCTGCCGGAGAAGCTCGGCGAGGGCCGCTTCGCCGCCGCCGACTTCCTGCGCGAGATCCAGGGCCTGTCCGCGCACTTCCGCCCGATGCGGATCGACGGCCAGGACTACCGCCACCGCGGCCTGCCGGACGCCCCGCCGCCCTACCTGCCGGCCGAGGTCGACGCCGTGGCCGCCCGCACCCCGGGTGCCTCCCTCGACGACTTCGAGGCCCTGCTCGCCCACCTCTCCGCCGTCCACCCCAGCCGCTACGGCGCCCTGCTGGACGACGTGACCGCCGTCTGCCTGCGCGATGTGCGCCAGGTCGACGACCAGTCCACCGCCCTGCGCCTGGTCGTCCTCGCCGACCGCATGTACGACCGCGAACTCCCCATCACCGCCTCCGGCCTCCCCTTCGACCAGGTCTTCCCCGAGGAGATGCTCCGCGGCGGCTACCGCAAGAAGTACCTGCGCGCCATCTCCCGCCTGGTCGCCCTCGCCCGGGACAGCGCCCGCGCCTGAGGCCGTGACCGGCGCCCCGGTCGGGCGTTTCTCCCTGCGCACGGGCCCGCCGGTGACCACCAGGTCTACGACAGGGACGAGGAGGAGCGATGAGCAGCGGCTACCACACCCGCTGGGTCGTGCCGCCGGAGCACCGGGAGACCGAGGAGTACCGGGCGGCCGGGCGGCGGATGGCGCTGGCCGAGGCCGTACACGCCCGCCGCTCGGCGCTCGGCTGGACCCTCGCGGAGCTGGCCGGGCGGGCGGGGCTGGACGAGGAAACCGTCGAGAGCATCGAGGAGAGCGGGGTCGACCCCACCCTGCCGCTGATCGAGCGGCTGGCCGCCGCCTTCGACTCGGCGGTCCGCATCGACCCGGCGGGGGAGCCCGCCATCAGGTTCGAGGCCCACGCGGCCTGAGTGACCGGTGCTCGCTTGTCGGTGGTGGGTCGTACGGTGGAGGCGTGCGACCCATCACGAGTATTGAGCGGTCAGTGGCGCCCTTCGAGGTCGTCAGTCCCTACCAGCCCAACGGTGACCAGCCGGCGGCGATCGCGGAGCTGGAGCGGCGGATCCGGGGCGGGGAGAAGGACGTCGTCCTGCTCGGTGCCACCGGTACCGGCAAGTCGGCCACCACGGCCTGGATGATCGAGAAGCTGCAGCGGCCCACCCTGGTGATGGCGCCGAACAAGACGCTGGCCGCGCAGCTGGCGAACGAGTTCCGCGAGCTGCTGCCGAACAACGCGGTCGAGTACTTCGTCTCGTACTACGACTACTACCAGCCCGAGGCGTACGTCCCGCAGACGGACACCTACATCGAGAAGGACTCCTCGATCAACGAGGAGGTCGAGCGGCTGCGCCACTCGGCGACCAACTCGCTGCTCACCCGCCGGGACGTGGTCGTGGTCGCGTCCGTGTCCTGCATCTACGGCCTCGGCACGCCGCAGGAGTACGTGGACCGGATGGTGCGGCTGAAGGTCGGCGAGGAGATCGACCGGGACGTCCTGCTCCGGCGCTTCGTCGACATCCAGTACACCCGCAACGACCTCGCCTTCACCCGCGGCACCTTCCGGGTGCGCGGCGACACCATCGAGATCTTCCCGGTCTACGAGGAACTGGCCGTCCGGATCGAGATGTTCGGCGACGAGATCGAGGCGCTGTACACGCTGCACCCGCTCACCGGCGAGATCATCAGCCAGGACGACTCGGTGTACGTCTTCCCGGCCTCGCACTACGTGGCGGGCCCGGAGCGGATGGAGCGCGCGGTCAACGGCATCGAGAAGGAGCTGGAGGAGACCCTCGCCCGGATGGAGAAGCAGGGCAAGCTGCTGGAGGCCCAGCGGCTGCGCATGCGCACCACCTACGACATCGAGATGCTCCGCCAGATCGGCACCTGCTCCGGCGTGGAGAACTACTCGATGCACTTCGACGGCCGCGAGCCCGGTTCCCCGCCGAACACCCTGCTCGACTACTTCCCGGAGGACTTCCTCCTGGTGATCGACGAGTCGCACGTCACCGTCCCGCAGATCGGTGCGATGTACGAGGGCGACGCCTCGCGCAAGCGCACCCTGGTCGAGCACGGCTTCCGGCTGCCGTCCGCGATGGAC
This sequence comes from Kitasatospora sp. NPDC057595, assembly GCF_042800875.1. NCBI lineage: Bacteria > Bacillati > Actinomycetota > Actinomycetes > Kitasatosporales > Streptomycetaceae > Kitasatospora > Kitasatospora sp. NPDC057595. The sequence goes on from NZ_JBHVGL010000007.1 coordinate 181,508, forward strand.
AACCGCCCGCTGAAGTGGGAGGAGTTCCTGGAGCGGATCGGCCAGACCGTCTACCTGTCGGCGACCCCGGGCGCGTACGAGCTGTCGCGCGGCGACGGCCAGGTCGAGCAGATCATCCGCCCGACCGGCCTGATCGACCCCGAGGTGATCGTCAAGCCGACCGAGGGCCAGATCGACGACCTGGTGCACGAGGTCCGCAAGCGGGTGGAGAAGGACGAGCGCGTCCTGGTCACCACGCTCACCAAGAAGATGGCCGAGGACCTCACCGACTACATGCTCGGCCTGGACATCCGGGTGCGGTACCTGCACAGCGACATCGACACGCTGCGCCGGGTGGAGCTGCTGCGCGAGCTGCGGGCCGGCGAGTACGACGTGCTGGTCGGCATCAACCTGCTCCGTGAGGGCCTGGACCTGCCGGAGGTCTCGCTGGTGGCGATCCTGGACGCGGACAAGGAGGGCTTCCTGCGCTCCGGCACCTCGCTGATCCAGACCATCGGCCGCGCCGCCCGCAACGTCTCCGGCCAGGTGCACATGTACGCGGACCGGATCACCGCGGCCATGGAGAAGGCGATCGAGGAGACCAACCGCCGCCGGGAGGTGCAGCAGGCGTACAACAAGAAGCACGGGATCGACCCGCAGCCGCTGCGCAAGAAGATCGGCGACATCCTGGACACCCTCGCCCGCGAGGACGTGGACACCGGCGAGCTGCTGTCCAGCGGCTACCGCGGCTCGGGCGGCGGCAAGGGCGGCAAGGCCCCGGTGCCGGCGCTGGGCGCCGAGCGCAAGCCGGCGAAGTCGCTGCCGGCGGCCGAGCTGGCCGAGCTGATCCAGTCGATGACGGAGCGGATGCACGCCGCCGCGGTCGACCTGCAGTTCGAGGTGGCGGCCCGGCTGCGCGACGAGGTCAAGGAGCTGAAGAAGGAGCTGCGGCAGATGCGCGAGGCCGGTATCGCGTAGCGGCCGCGGAACGGCTCGCGGCCCCGTCCGCGACCCCCTCCACGACGGCGCCCGCCGGGCCTGGCCGGTTACGTCCCCGGTCAAGCCCGGCGGTGTCTCAGCCCTGCCACAAACGGGTACAGGGCGGACAGCTCGCCCGACCGCAGGCTCTAGGCTGGCCTGCGGCGCCGCTCCGGGACGGGTGGGCCGGAAGAGGGGGCCTCAGCCGGGGGACGGCAACGGGGTGTTCCACCGTGGGGCCGGCGCGGGTGCCCGCGCGGCCGGGCAGAGAGGACATGCGCCGTGTCGGTGAACCTTGCCAAGGGCCAGCGGGTCAGTCTGCAGAAGGGGCCGGGGGAGACGCTCACCGTCGTCCGGATGGGCCTGGGCTGGAAGGCGGCGCCCCGGCGGGGCCTGTTCGGCAGCCGGACCCGGCAGATCGACCTGGACGCCTCGGCGCTGCTGTACGAGGAGCGGACCCCGTCCGACGTGGTGTTCTTCCAGCACCTGCAGAGCGCCGACGGCTCGGTGCGGCACACCGGGGACAACCTCGTCGGCGGATCCGGCGCGGGGGAGGACGACGAGTCGATCCTGGTGGACCTGGTGCACGTGCCGCCGCAGATCACCCAGGTGGTGTTCACGGTCAGCTCGTACACTGGACAGACCTTCGCCGAGGTGCAGAACGCGCACTGCCGGCTGGTGGACGAGTCGACCGGGCTGGAGCTGGCCCGCTACGAGCTGACCGGCGGCGGCCCGCACACCGGCCAGGTCATGGCGAAGGTGTTCCGGGACGGCAACGGCGGCTGGGAGATGCAGGCGATCGGCGCCCCGGCCAAGGGGCGGACCTTCCAGGACCTGCTGCCGGCCATCGAGCCGTTCCTCTGACCCCGCTGCGGCCCTTCAGCTGACCCCCGCTGCGCCCCTTCCGCGGTCGCGGCCCTGACGGGTCTTTACCTTCTTTACCTTTCTTTGGGGATGCTGTTACCCTTCTTGCAGCGGAGGGGAGTATTCCCACGCAGCCGTCCCGTCATCACGGGCGCCCGTCGCGGCGCCCCGGGGCGCTGGTCCGCGGGTGCGCCGACGCGCGTCCGACGGGCGGAAGAGACCTCCGGCAAGTGACGATGACTGTCTCGCCTACCTGCCGGAGGAGCAGTAGTGGACGTTTCCGTAAGCCTTTGGGTCGGCACCATCGCGGTGCTGTTGGCCCTGATCGTGGCCGATTTCTTCATCGGCGGCCGCAAGCCGCACGAGGTGTCGATCAAGGAAGCCGGCATCTGGACCACGGTCTGGGTGGTGCTGGCGGCGATCTTCGGCGGTTTCCTCTGGTGGCACTCCGGCTCGACGCCGGCCGGTGAGTTCTTCGCCGGCTACATCACCGAGAAGTCGCTCAGTGTCGACAACCTCTTCGTCTTCATCCTGATCATGGGCAAGTTCGCGGTGCCGAAGATCTACCAGCAGCGCGTGCTGATGTTCGGTGTGATCATCGCGCTGGTGCTGCGCGCGGTCTTCATCGCCGGCGGTGCCGCGCTGGTCGCCCAGTTCTCCTGGGTGTTCTTCATCTTCGGCGGCTTCCTGATCTGGACGGCCTGGAAGCTGATCAAGGAGGCGCGGGCCGACGAGGAGGACGAGGAGTTCGAGGAGAACCGCCTCCTCAAGTCGATCGAGAAGCGCTTCCCGTCGACCGACAAGTACCACGGCACCAAGCTCTTCATTCGGGAGAACGGCCGCCGGCTGATGACCCCGATGCTGATCGTCATGCTGGCGATCGGCACCACCGACGTGCTGTTCGCGCTGGACTCGATCCCGGCGATCTTCGGCCTGACCCAGGACCCGTACATCGTCTTCACCGCCAACGCCTTCGCCCTCATGGGCCTGCGCCAGCTGTACTTCCTGATCGGCGGCCTGCTGAAGAAGCTGGTCCACCTCTCGTACGGCCTGTCGGTGATCCTCGGCTTCATCGGCGTGAAGCTGGTGCTGCACGCGCTGCACGAGCAGGGCGTGCACGTGCCGGAGATCGGCATCCCGTTCTCGCTGGGCTTCATCGTGGTCGTGCTCGCCGTCACCACCGTGACCAGCCTGATGGCCTCCAGGAAGGCCGCCCTGGCCGAGCAGGACGAGCCCCAGAAGCTGGACGCCTGACCCCGCACCCCCCCGGAACAGGGCGGGCCCGCGACCGAGCAGCGGTCGCGGGCCCGCCCCTTGCGCGTCCGGGGGACTGCCGGCCGCGACTACCAGCCGCGCTCGCGCCACTCGGCGAGGTGGGGGCGCTCGGCGCCGAGGGTGGTGTCGTTGCCGTGGCCGGGGTAGACCCAGGCCTCGTCCGGGAGGGCGTCGAAGATCTTCTCGTTGACGTCCCGGAAGAGGCTCTCGAAGGCCGTCCGGTCGCCCCAGGTGTTCCCGACCCCGCCGGGGAACAGGCAGTCGCCCGTGAACACGTGCGGGTGGCCCTGCGGGTCGTCGTAGACCAGCACGATCGCCCCGGGGGTGTGGCCGACCAGGTGCCGCACGGTCAGCGCGCAGCGGCCCACGGCGAGGGTGTCGCCGTCCGCGAGCGGCAGCGCGGTGGGGACGTCGATGCCCTCCGCGTCGTGCTCGCCGGCCGCGGTGCGGGCGCCGGTGGCGGCGACCACCTCGGCCAGCGCGTTCCAGTGGTCGCGGTGCCGGTGGGTGGTGACGACGGTGGCCAGGTTCTCGCCGACCGTCTCCAGCAGCACCGGCGCGTCCGCCGCGGCGTCGATCAGCAGCTGCTCGTCGGTGTCGCGGCAGCGCAGCAGGTAGGCGTTGTTGTCGTAGGGGCCGACCGCCACCTTGGTGATGATCAGATGCGCCAGCTCGCGCACGTCCGGCGGCCCGCCGACCTTGACCGCTCCGTGGTACGTCATCCGTCCGCTCCTTGTCGGGCTACAGGGTTCGAGGTCATCCTCGCGCCTGGCGGGCCGCTCAGCCCAGCGGGGGCAGGGTGGGCAGCGCGGTGTCGGGGGTGCGGCGCAGGCCGTCGCCGTCGGCGCGGCCGGAGAGCCAGGCGAGCAGGGCGCGGACCGGGCCCTCGACGGTCAGGGCGGGGGTGCCGGTGCCGATCACGGCGCGCTCGGCGGTGTCGTCGGCGAACAGCTCGACGGCGGGCAGGTCGGCGCCGGACAGCTTGCCGGCGAGCCGGCGGAACTCGGCGGCGGCGAACTCGGCCGGCCAGTGCGCGGGGGTGTAGCCGGCGTCCAGGTCGACGTGGTGGTACTCGACCTCCATCAGGCGCTTCCAGGGGATCTCGTAGGCGGGGAAGCGGTAGCCGTGGCGGTGCCGGACCTCGGCGGCCCAGGCGTCGGCGGGCAGCCGGGCGGCGGCCGCGGTGAAGTGCCCGTCGGTGGCGCTCAGGTCGGCGAGCTGGACGTCGGCCGGGCGGGGCGCGCCCTCCTCGATGCCCAGGTCGCGGGCCTCCTCGCTCGGGTACTGGGGGATGTCGGTGCCGGTGCGGGCGCCGTCCAGCAGGTTGACCAGGGAGTCGGCGTTGCGGGCGAGGTGGGCCAGGACGTGGCCGCGGGTCCAGCCGGGCAGGGCGGATGGCTCGGCGACGGCGCCGGGCCCGAGCTCGGCGACGGTGTGCAGCAGGTGCCGGGTGCTCTCCTCGACCTGCGCCAGGTGGCGCGCGGCGCGGGCGGCGGCGGAGGCCGCGGCGGACGGGGCCGCGGCGGACTGCGGGTCGGTCATGGATCGGCCTTCCGTGGGGACGGCGCGTTGCCCGCTCGGGGCTCCGCTCGTTGAAGGGGGCGACGCCGGGGACGCCGGGGACGACGCTACCCCCGTTCCCCGGCGCTGAGCAGGGGCTTTTGCGAACCGCACGGCAAGGCTCCGCAAGCCGTCCTCACTCGTTCGGGTGGACCCGGCTGGACAAGGTCGTTAATCGAACGCGTGAGCTAGTAGGCTGGCTGCCGCATCCTGGAAGAAGCACACCTTCGTTTCCCCCAGCCCTCTCGCCCCGGAGAAAGGCGCCAGAAGCAGTGGCCGACCGCCTCATCGTCCGCGGTGCTCGCGAGCACAACCTCAAGAACGTCTCGCTCGACCTGCCCCGCGATTCCCTCATCGTCTTCACGGGCCTCTCCGGCTCCGGCAAGTCCTCGCTCGCCTTCGACACCATCTTCGCCGAGGGCCAGCGCCGCTACGTCGAGTCGCTGTCGTCCTACGCCCGCCAGTTCCTCGGCCAGATGGACAAGCCCGACGTGGACTTCATCGAGGGCCTCTCCCCGGCCGTCTCGATCGACCAGAAGTCCACCAACCGCAACCCGCGGTCGACCGTCGGCACCATCACCGAGGTCTACGACTACCTCCGCCTGCTGTTCGCCCGGATCGGCAAGCCGCACTGTCCGCACTGCGGGCGCCCGATCGCCAAGCAGTCCCCGCAGGCCATCGTCGACAAGGTGCTCGAACTCGCCGAGGGCACCCGCTTCCAGGTGCTCAGCCCGGTGGTCCGGGAGCGCAAGGGCGAGTTCGTCGACCTCTTCGCCGACCTCCAGTCCAAGGGCTACGCCCGCGCCCGGGTGGACGGCGAGACGGTCCAGCTCGCCGAGCCGCCCAAGCTCAAGAAGCAGGAGAAGCACACCGTCGAGGTGGTGATCGACCGCCTCACCGTCAAGGAGAGCGCCAAGCGCCGCCTGACCGACTCGGTGGAGACCGCCCTGCGGCTGAGCGGCGGCATGGTCGTGCTCGACTTCGTCGACCTCCCCGAGGACGACCCCGAGCGCGAGCGGATGTACTCCGAGCACCTCTACTGCCCGTACGACGACGTGTCCTTCGAGGAGCTGGAGCCGCGCTCGTTCTCCTTCAACTCGCCGTTCGGCGCCTGCCCGGACTGCTCCGGCCTCGGCAACCGGATGGAGGTGGACCCGGAGCTGGTGGTGCCCGACGAGGAGCGCTCGCTGGACGAGGGCGCCATCCACCCGTGGTCCGGCGGCCACACCAAGGAGTACTTCCAGCGGCTGATCGACGCCCTCGCCGGCGAGCTGGGCTTCCGCACCGACATCCCCTGGGCCGGGCTGCCGGCCCGCGCCAAGAAGGCGCTGCTGTACGGGCACAAGCACCAGGTGCAGGTCCGCTACCGCAACCGCTACGGGCGCGACCGGTCCTACAGCACCGGCTTCGAGGGCGCGGTGCCGTTCATCCAGCGCCGCCACCAGGAGGCCGAGAGCGACTCCAGCCGCGAGCGCTTCGAGGGCTACATGCGCGAGGTGCCCTGCCCGACCTGCCGGGGCACCCGGCTCAAGCCGGTGGTGCTCGCGGTCACCGTCGAGGACCGCTCGATCGCCGACGTCTCCTCGATGTCGATCAGCGACTGCTCGGACTTCCTCGGCGCGATGAAGCTGAACGCCCGGGACAAGCAGATCGCCGAGCGCGTCCTCAAGGAGGTCAACGAGCGGCTGCGCTTCCTGGTCGACGTCGGCCTGGACTACCTCTCGCTGGACCGCGCCGCCGGCACGCTCTCCGGCGGCGAGGCCCAGCGCATCCGGCTCGCCACCCAGATCGGCTCCGGCCTGGTCGGCGTGCTCTACGTGCTGGACGAGCCGTCCATCGGCCTGCACCAGCGCGACAACCACCGGCTGATCGAGACCCTCGTGCGGCTGCGCGACATCGGCAACACGCTGATCGTCGTCGAGCACGACGAGGACACCATCAAGATGGCCGACTGGGTGGTCGACATCGGCCCCGGCGCCGGTGAGCACGGCGGCAAGGTGGTGCACTCCGGCTCGCTGAAGCAGCTGCTCGGCAACAAGGAGTCGCTGACCGGCCAGTACCTCTCCGGCAAGCGCTTCATCCCGATCCCGCAGGAGCGGCGCGCGCGCGACAGGAAGCGCCAGCTCACCGTGCACGGCGCCCGCGAGCACAACCTCAAGGACGTCACGGTCGGCTTCCCGCTGGGCACCTTCACCGCGATCACCGGCGTCTCCGGCTCGGGCAAGTCCACCCTGGTCAACGACATCCTCTACACCCACCTCGCCCGGGAGCTGAACGGCGCCCGCACGGTGCCCGGCCGGCACACCCGGATCACCGGCACCGATCTGGTGGACAAGGTGGTGCACGTCGACCAGTCGCCGATCGGCCGTACCCCGCGCTCCAACCCGGCCACCTACACCGGCGTGTTCGACCACGTCCGGCGGCTCTTCGCGGAGACCCAGGAGGCCAAGGTCCGCGGCTACCTGCCGGGCCGGTTCTCGTTCAACGTCAAGGGCGGCCGCTGCGAGAACTGCTCCGGCGACGGCACCATCAAGATCGAGATGAACTTCCTGCCGGACGTCTACGTGCCGTGCGAGGTCTGCCACGGCGCCCGGTACAACCGGGAGACGCTGGAGGTCCACTACAAGGGCAAGTCCATCGCCGAGGTGCTGGACATGCCGATCGAGGAGGCGCTCGGCTTCTTCGAGGCCGTCCCGGCGATCGCCCGCCACCTGCGGACGCTCAACGACGTCGGCCTCGGCTACGTCCGCCTCGGCCAGTCCGCGCCCACCCTCTCCGGCGGCGAGGCCCAGCGCGTCAAGCTCGCCTCCGAGCTGCAGAAGCGCTCCACCGGCCGGACCGTCTACGTGCTGGACGAGCCCACCACCGGTCTGCACTTCGAGGACATCAGCAAGCTGATCAAGGTGCTCACCGGCCTGGTGGACAAGGGCAACACGGTGATCGTCATCGAGCACAACCTCGACGTCATCAAGACCGCCGACTGGATCGTCGACATGGGCCCCGAGGGCGGCTCCGGCGGCGGCACCGTGGTCGCCGAGGGCACCCCCGAGGAGATCGCCGCCGTGGCGGAGAGCCACACCGGCAAGTTCCTGCGCGACATCCTGCCCGGCGACTTCGCCGACGCACCGGTCGCCCCGGCCAAGGCCAAGGCCCCGGCCCGGGCGAAGGCCCCGGCCAAGACCGCGGCGAAGGCGCCGGCCAAGGCGAAGTCCCCCGCCAAGCGCACCACGGCGGCGCGCAAGTAGCCCACGGCGCCCGGAACCCGCCGCGCCCGCGTTCGCCCGCCCCCGGCACGCCCGGGGGCGGGCGGATGAGGACGCATAGACTTCCGGGCGGCCCGCAGCCGCGGCGCCGCCGTCGAACCAGGAGCTCCCCGCCATGTCCGAGGCCCCCGAGAGCCAGGCCCCCGAAGGCCCCGCCCCCACCCGCCGCACCCTGCTCTGCGGAGCCGCGGCCGTCCTCGCCGCCGGCGGCACCCTCGCCGTCTCCGGCTGCTCCTCCTCCGCCTCCGACTCCGGTTCCACCGCGAAGACCCCGGTCGACGTCGGCCCCGCCTCCGCCGTCCCGGTCGGCGGCGGCACCGTCTACCGCGAGAAGAAGATCGTCGTCACCCAGCCCAGCGAGGGCCAGTACAAGGCGTTCAGCGCCAAGTGCACCCACGCCGGCTGCATCGTCGACCAGGTCAAGAACCAGAAGATCCAATGCCCCTGCCACGGCAGCCTGTTCGGCATCGCCGACGGCGCCGTGCTGGACGGTCCGGCCCCGACCCCGCTGCCCGAGTACACCGTGGCGGTCGAGGGCGGCAACCTCAAGGTGACCCCCCGCTGAAGCAGTTGATCTCCCGCACGCGCCCCCGGCCCGAGTCGGTACGGTGGACCCATGGCTGACCCGTCCACCTACCGCCCGGCGCCGGGTGCGATCCCCGCCTCGCCCGGTGTCTACAAGTTCCGCGACGCCCACGGGCGGGTCATCTACGTCGGCAAGGCCAAGAGCCTGCGGCCCCGGCTCTCCTCCTACTTCCAGGACCTCGCCGGGCTGCACCCGCGCACCGCCACCATGGTCACCACCGCCGCCTCGGTGGAGTGGACCGTCGTCGCCACCGAGGTCGAGGCGCTCCAGCTGGAGTACTCCTGGATCAAGGAGTTCGACCCCCGGTTCAACGTCAAGTACCGCGACGACAAGAGCTATCCGGAACTCGCCGTCACGCTCAACGAGGAGTACCCGCGGGTCCAGGTGATGCGCGGCGCGCACAAGAAGGGCGTGCGCTACTTCGGCCCCTACGGCCACGCCTGGGCGATCCGCGAGACCGTCGACCTGCTGCTGCGCGTCTTCCCCGTCCGCACCTGCTCCAACGGCGTCTTCAAGCGCGCCCGCCAGGTCGGCCGCCCCTGTCTGCTCGGCTACATCGGCAAGTGCGCCGCGCCCTGCGTCGGCCGGGTCTCGGCCGAGGAGCACCGCGCCCTCGCCGAGGACTTCTGCGACTTCATGGCCGGGCGCACCGGCAACTACCTGCGCCGGCTGGAGACCGACATGCAGGAGGCCGCCGCCGACCTGGAGTACGAGAAGGCGGCCCGGCTGCGCGACGACATCGGCGCGCTCAAGCGGGCCATGGAGAAGAACGCCATCGTCCTCGCCGACGCCACCGACGCCGACCTGCTCGCCGTCGCCGAGGACGAACTGGAGGCCGCCGTCCAGATCTTCCACGTCCGCGGCGGCCGGGTCCGCGGCCAGCGCGGCTGGGTCACCGACAAGGTCGAGGACGTCGACACCGCCGGCCTGGTCGAGCACGCCCTCCAGCAGCTCTACGGCGGCGGCAGCGAGTCCGTCCCCCGCGAGGTGCTCGTCCCCGCGCTGCCCGAGCCCGTCGAGCCGGTCCGCGACTGGCTGAGCGGCCTGCGCGGCGCCCAGGTCGACCTGCGCATCCCGCAGCGCGGCGACAAGAAGGACCTCATGGCCACCGTGCAGCGCAACGCCCAGCAGGCGCTCGCGCTGCACAAGACCAAGCGCGCCTCCGACCTCACCACCCGCAGCCGCGCCCTCCAGGAGATCGCCGAGGCGCTCGAACTCGACAGCGTCCCGCTGCGCATCGAGTGCTTCGACATCTCCCACCTCCAGGGCGAGGACGTGGTCGCCTCGATGGTCGTCTTCGAGGACGGCCTGGCCCGCAAGAGCGAGTACCGCCGCTTCCAGATCAAGGGCTTCGAGGGCCAGGACGACGTCCGCTCGATGCACGAGGTGATCAGCCGGCGCTTCCGCCGCTACCTCCAGGAGCGCGAGCAGACCGGCGAGTGGGCCGTGCCCGAGGAGCCGGAGGCGTCGGAGGACGGCCGGCACCCCGAGGACGGGCCGCGCACCGAGGACGGCCGCCCCAAGCGCTTCGCCTACCCGCCCCAACTGCTCGTCGTCGACGGTGGTCAGCCCCAGGTCGCCGCCGCCCGGCGGGCCCTGGACGAACTCGGCATCGACGACGTCGCCCTGTGCGGCCTGGCCAAGCGCCTGGAGGAGGTCTGGCTGCCCGGCGAGGACGACCCGGTCGTGCTCCCGCGCAGCAGCGAGGGCCTCTACCTGCTCCAGCGGGTCCGCGACGAGGCCCACCGCTTCGCGATCACCTACCAGCGCGGCAAGCGTTCCAAGCGACTCACCGCCGGAGAACTGGACTCCGTCCCCGGCCTCGGCGAGACTCGCCGTCAGGCGCTGCTCAAGCACTTCGGCTCGCTGAAGAAGCTCCGGGCGGCCACCGTCGACGAACTCTGCGCCGTCCCCGGCATCGGCCGCCGGACTGCGGAGACCGTTGCGGCGGCGTTGTCGTCCCGTACACCTGCCGCACCCGCCGTGAACACCGCCACGGGCGAGATCATCGAGGACGGCGCCGAAGAGCCGGCGCCCGCGGCGCCCGAGCCCGAGACCGCACCCATCCAGGAGACGCCATGACGGCCGACGCCGCCCGTCAGCCGGCGCGCCCCGGACCCACTCGTCCGAGTGAGCCGGGGAAGCACGCCCGCGCGACGAGCGTTTCCCACAGCAGAACCACCGAGAGCGGGGAACCGAAGTGACCGTGTCCGATTACGGGGGGACCGCCAGGCCGGAGGCCGGCGGCGAGAACACCCCGGAGCTGGTGATCATCTCCGGCATGTCCGGAGCGGGCCGCTCCACCGCCGCCAAGTGCCTGGAGGATCTGGGCTGGTTCGTGGTGGACAACCTGCCGCCGGCCCTCATCCCCACCATGGTCGACCTCGGCGCCCGCTCCCAGGGCAACGTCGCCCGGATCGGCGCCGTGGTGGACGTCCGCGGCCGGCAGTTCTTCGACGACCTGCTGACCTCGCTGGACGAGCTGGAGAAGCGCGGCGTGCGGCTGCGCGTCGTCTTCCTGGACTCCTCCGACGAGGCGCTGGTGCGCCGCTTCGAGAGCGTCCGCCGCCCGCACCCGCTGCAGGCCGACGGCCGGATCGTCGACGGCATCGCCCTGGAGCGCGACCTGCTGCGCGAGCTGCGCGGCGAGGCCGACCTGGTGATCGACACCTCCAACCTCAACGTCCACCAGCTGCGGGCCAAGCTCGACGCCCAGTTCGCCGACCACGACGAGCCCGAGCTGCGCGCCACCGTGATGTCCTTCGGCTTCAAGTACGGCCTGCCGGTCGACGCCGACCTCGTGGTGGACTGCCGCTTCCTGCCCAACCCGCACTGGGTGCCCGAACTGCGGGCCCGCACCGGCACCGACGCGGACGTCGCCGACTACGTCTTCCAGCAGCCCGGGGCCAACGAGTTCCTCAACGGCTACGCCGAGCTGCTGCGCATCATCACCGAGGGCTATCGTCGCGAAGGGAAGCGTTACATGACCCTTGCCGTAGGCTGCACCGGTGGCAAGCACCGCAGCGTCGCGATGTCCGAGCGCCTGACGAAGCGTCTCATCGCCGACGGTGTGGAAACGGTGCTCGTCCACCGTGACATGGGACGGGAGTAGCCGCCTCGCCCTGCCGGGCCGCCGGCGGAGGCCGGCGGCGGGCAACAGGAACGCGAGGTAGGTGTGACGGGATACGTGCCCGGGCGGCAGTTCCAGAACAGGACCGCCGACCGGAGTGGGGCCACGGCCCGGTCCATCGTGACCGGCCGGCCCCGCTCCGGGTCGGCCCGCACCGGCCCGTCCCGTCCACATCCGGCACCGCGGACCAGTCAGGCGGCCAGGACCAACCAGGCCCCGCGGATCACCGCGCTCGGCGGCGGCCAGGGCCTGTCCGCCTCGCTGTCCGCGCTGCGCCGGCTCACCACCGACCTCACCGCCGTGGTCACCGTCGCCGACGACGGCGGCTCCAGCGGCCGGCTGCGCGAGGAACTCGGGGTGCTGCCCCCCGGCGACCTGCGCAAGGCGCTCGCCGCGCTCTGCGGCGACGACGACTGGGGCCGCACCTGGTCCGAGGTGATCCAGCAGCGCTTCACCGGTACCGGCGAGCTGGGCGGCCACGCCGTCGGCAACCTGCTGATCGTGGCGCTCTGGGAGAAGCTCGGCGACCCGGTCGCCGCCCTGGACTGGGTCGGCCGGCTGCTCAACGTGCAGGGCCGGGTGCTGCCGATGTCGGCGGTGCCGCTGGACATCGAGGCGGTGGTCCGCGGCCACGACCCGGCCTTCCCGGCCGAGCTGGCCGCCGTCCGCGGCCAGGCCAATGTCGCGGTCACCCCCGGAACCGTGCAGTCCGTCCGGCTCCTGCCGGACGAGCCGCCCGCCGTGCCGGAGGCGGTCACCGCCGTCCGCGAGGCGGACTGGGTGGTGCTCGGCCCCGGCTCCTGGTTCACCAGCGTGCTGCCGCACCTGCTGGTGCCCGAGCTGGCCAAGGCGCTCGTGGAGACCCGCGCCCGCCGCCTGCTCACCCTGAACCTGGCCCCCCAGCCCGGCGAGACGGAGGGCTTCACCCCGCAGCGTCACCTGGAGGTCATCGCCGACCACGCTCCGTCCCTTGCGGTGGATGCGATCCTGGTGGATGAGCGCGCCGTCACCGGCGGCGCCTTCGGCCAGGCGGACCTGGCCGGACTGGAAAAGGCCGCCGAGCGGATGGGAGCAGCCCTGGTGCTCGGCCGGGTCGCCCGTACCGACGGCACGCCGCGACACGACCCGGAGCTCTTGGCAGCCGCGTACGACCGGATTTTCCGGACACATGGAAGGATCGGGCCATGGCGATGACTCCAGCGGTGAAGGACGAAATCAGCCGGCTCCCGGTCACCCGGGCCTGCTGCCGCAAGGCGGAGGTGTCGGCGATCCTGCGGTTCGCGGGCGGGCTGCACATCGTGAGCGGCCGGATCGTGATCGAGGCGGAGCTCGACACCGGAGCCGCCGCCCGGCGTCTGCGCAAGGACCTGCTGGAGATCTTCGGACACTCCTCGGACCTGGTCGTGATGGCCCCCGGCGGTCTGCGGCGCGGCAGCCGGTACGTGGTCCGGGTGGTCAAGGACGGCGAACTGCTCGCCCGCCAGACCGGCCTCGTGGACGGCCGCGGCCGCCCGATCCGCGGTCTGCCCCCGGCCGTGGTCTCCGGCGCCACCTGCGACGCCGAGGCGGCCTGGCGCGGGGCCTTCCTGGCGCACGGCTCGCTCACCGAGCCCGGCCGCTCGTCCTCGTTGGAGATCACCTGCCCCGGTTCGGAGGCCGCCCTCGCGCTGGTCGGCGCCGCCCGCCGGCTCGGCATCCCGGCCAAGGCCCGCGAGGTGCGCGGGGTCGATCGGGTGGTGATCCGCGACGGCGACGCGATCGGCGCGCTGCTCACCCGGCTCGGCGCGCACGAGTCGGTGCTGGCCTGGGAGGAGCGCCGGATGCGGCGCGAGGTGCGGGCCACCGCCAACCGGCTGGCCAACTTCGACGACGCCAACCTGCGCCGCTCGGCCCGGGCCGCGGTGGCGGCCGGCGCCCGGGTGCAGCGCGCGCTGGAGATCCTCGGCGACGAGGTGCCCGAGCACCTGGCCGCCGCCGGCCAGCTGCGGATGCAGCACAAGCAGGCCTCGCTGGAGGAGCTGGGCGCGCTCGCCGACCCGCCGCTGACCAAGGACGCGGTGGCCGGCCGGATCCGCCGACTGCTGGCGATGGCCGACAAGCGCGCCTCCGAGCTCGGCCTGCCGAGCACCGAGGCCAACCTCACCGACGAGATGGCCCTCAACTGACGCCGACCGTCAAGTCCGGCGCCGAACCCTCCGCCGGTGTCCGCTTCCGCGGGCACCGGCGGAGCCGTGTCCGGAGGGTGGGACGGGGCCCGTGCCGAGGGTCCCGGAGGGGGTCGGGACCAACTGCCCGGGAGGGCAAGGCCGGACGACCCGGATTGTTGTGAACACGCGCCACGCCAGGGGTTGCGCGGGCGCCTGATGTGCTCTACCCGGCCTCGGAGGGGTAGGGTCATAGGCGGTCGGGGACATCCCAAAATTCCACCCCGTCGGCATAGCGTCCGGCGTACCTAACGAGGAGATCGGTTCGTGACGATCCGGGTAGGCATCAACGGATTCGGCCGCATCGGCCGCAACTTCTTCCGTGCGGTTCAGGCCCAGGGCGCGGACATCGAGATCGTCGGTGTCAATGACCTGACCGACACCAAGACCCTGGCGCACCTGCTCAAGTACGACTCGATCCTGGGCACCTTCCCGGGCGAGGTGTCGCACACCGCGGACAGCATCACCGTCGACGGCAAGACCTTCAAGGTCGTCGCCGAGCGCGACCCGGCCAACCTCCCCTGGGGCGAGCTGGGTGCGGACGTCGTCATCGAGTCGACCGGCATCTTCACCAAGGCCGAGGCGGCGAAGAAGCACGTCGCGGCCGGCGCCAAGAAGGTCATCATCTCCGCGCCCGCCACCGACGAGGACATCACCATCGTCATGGGCGTGAACGACGACAAGTACGACGGTGACAAGCACACCGTCATCTCCAACGCCTCCTGCACCACCAACTGTGTGGCGCCGCTGGCCAAGGTGCTGAACGAGAGCTTCGGCATCGTCAAGGGCCTGATGACCACGGTCCACGCGTACACCAACGACCAGGTCACCCTGGACTTCCCGCACAAGGACCTGCGTCGCGCCCGCGCCGCCGCCCTGAACATCATCCCGACCTCGACCGGTGCCGCCAAGGCGACCGCGCTGGTCCTGCCGGAGCTCAAGGGCAAGCTGGACGGCACCTCGCTGCGCGTTCCGGTCCCGACCGGTTCGATCACCGACCTGGTCGTCACCCTGGAGCGCGACGTCACCGTCGCCGAGGTCAACGAGGCCTTCAAGAAGGCCTCGGAGACCACCCTCAAGGGCATCCTGCAGTACACCGAGGACCCGATCGTCTCCTCCGACATCGTGAACTCGCCGTTCTCCACGATCTTCGACTCGCTGCTGACGATGGCCCAGGGCAACCAGGTCAAGATCTTCGGCTGGTACGACAACGAGTGGGGCTACTCGAACCGCCTCGTCAACCTGACCACCCTCGTCGGTGCCGGGCTCTGACGTAGCGGGAGCTGACGTGAAGTAGGGGGGAGGGCCCGGAAGGCATGTGCGAAGCCGACCGGGCCCTCCGTCTGCGCACCCTCAACTCCCCATGGACGGCACAACGTTGTGTCGTCCCCTGCTCCACCATCTCGCCAGGAGACCGAAGACCGTGAAGACCATCGAAGATCTGGACGTCGCCGGTAGGCGCGTGTTCGTCCGCGCGGACCTCAACGTCCCGCTTTCCGACGGCACGATCACCGACGACGGCCGGATCCGTGCCGTCGCCCCGACCATCGCCAAGCTCGTCGAGCGCGGCGCGAAGGTCGTCGTCGCCTCCCACCTCGGCCGTCCCAAGGGCGCGCCGGACCCGCAGTTCTCCCTCGCGCCGGTGGCCGTCCGCCTCGGCGAGATCCTCGGCAGGCCGGTCGCCTTCGCGGCCGACACCGTGGGCGAGAGCGCGAAGGCCACCGTCGCCGCCCTGGCCGACGGCGAGGTCACGCTGCTGGAGAACCTGCGCTTCAACGCCGGTGAGACCAGCAAGGACGACGCCGAGCGCGGGGCTTTCGCCGAGCAGCTGGCCACCCTGGCCGACCTCTACGTGGGCGACGGCTTCGGCGCGGTGCACCGCAAGCACGCCTCGGTGTTCGACCTGCCGGCGCTGCTGCCGCACGCGGTCGGCGACCTGATCGCCACCGAGGTGGGCGTGCTCAAGCGCCTCACCGAGGATGTCGAGAGCCCGTACGTGGTGGTGCTCGGCGGCTCCAAGGTCTCCGACAAGGTCGGCGTGATCGAGAACCTGCTGAAGAAGGCCGACCGGATCCTGATCGGCGGCGGCATGGTGTTCACCTTCCTCAAGGCCCAGGGCCACGAGGTCGGCGTCTCGCTGCTGCAGGAGGACCAGATCCCGACCGTCCAGGGGTACCTGGCGGAGGCGAAGGAGCGGGGCGTCGAGTTCGTCCTGCCGACCGACGTCGTGGTCTCCACCGGGTTCCCGGACCTCAAGACCAAGGCCCCGGCCCCCCACTCGGTCGTCGCCGTGGACGCGATCCCGGCCGACCAGCTGGGCCTGGACATCGGCCCGGAGAGCCGCGAGCTGTTCGCGGAGAAGCTGGCCGACGCGAAGACGGTGTTCTGGAACGGCCCGATGGGCGTCTTCGAGCACCCGGACTTCGCCGCCGGCACCGCGGCCGTCGCGCAGGGCCTGCTCGACAGTGACGCGTTCTCCGTGGTCGGTGGCGGGGACTCCGCCGCGGCCGTCCGCATCCTGGGCTTCGACGAGACGAAGTTCGGGCACATCTCGACCGGCGGTGGCGCGAGCCTGGAGTACCTGGAGGGCAAGCAGCTCCCCGGTCTCACCGCCCTGGAAGGCTGAATCTCGCATGACTGAGCGTCTCCCGCTGATGGCGGGCAACTGGAAGATGAACCTCAACCACCTCGAGGCCATCCAGCACACCCAGAAGCTGGCCTTCGCGCTGGCCGACAAGGACTACGAGGCGGTCGAGGTGGCCGTGCTCGTGCCGTTCACCGACCTCCGTTCGGTGCAGACCCTGGTCGACGGCGACAAGCTGAAGATCAAGTACGGCTCGCAGGACGTCTCGCAGCACGACGGCGGTGCCTACACCGGCGAGGTCTCCGGCCCGATGCTGGCCAAGCTGAAGTGCACCTACGCGGTGATCGGCCACTCGGAGCGCCGCCAGTACCACGGCGAGAACGAGGAGATCGTCAACGCCAAGGTCAAGGCCGCCTACCGCAGCGGGATCACCCCGATCCTGTGCGTCGGCGAGCCGCTGGAGGTCCGCAAGGCCGGCACCCACGTCGAGCACACCCTGGCCCAGCTCGAGGGCGCCCTGCAGGACGTCCCGGCCGCGCAGGCCGAGTCCGTCGTGGTCGCCTACGAGCCGGTCTGGGCGATCGGCACCGGCGAGGTGGCGACCCCCGAGGACGCCCAGGAGGTCTGCGCCGCCATCCGCGCACGGCTCGCCGAGCTGTACGACGCCGAGCTGGCCGGCAAGGTCCGGGTGCTCTACGGCGGTTCGGTGAAGTCGTCGAGCGCGGCCGGCCTGATGGCCAAGCCGGACATCGACGGCGGCCTGATCGGCGGAGCGTCGCTGGACGCCGAGGAGTTCGTCAAGATCGTGCGGTACCGTGAGCAGGCAGTAGGCTAACGCCGCCGCAGCAACGTAGGCTTTGGGGCCGGACCACCCGTCGTGGTCCGGCCCCTTCGCCGAAGATACGAGAGAGTTGGTCCCGTCGTGGTTATCGGGTTCTCGATTGCCCTGATCGTCTTCAGCCTGCTGATGATCCTGCTGGTGCTGCTGCACAAGGGGAAGGGCGGCGGTCTGTCGGACATGTTCGGTGGCGGCGCGATGTCCACCGGCGGCGGCTCGGCGGTGGCCGAGCGCAACCTGGACCGCATCACGATCATCGTCGGCCTGGCCTGGTTCGCCACCCTCGTGGTGCTCGGTCTGGTCCTGAAGTACAAGGGCTGACATATCTCTGACGCCCCGTCGCCCCGCGGCCTATCCTGGAAAGGTCCGGGGCGGAGCCGGTGGGTGGCGCATGCTTAACTCCTGCTTACACTAGGACGACTTTCGCCCCCGACGCGCGTCACGCGCGTCGGCGCACCAGCACGCAGGGAGTCAGACCGTGGCAAGTGGCAACGCCATCCGTGGCAGCAGGGTCGGAGCCGGCCCGATGGGCGAGGCGGAGCGCGGCGAATCCGCCCCCCGCAACCGGATCTCCTTCTGGTGCGCGAACAAGCACGAGACCCGCCCGAGCTTCGCGGCCGAAGCGGTGATCCCGGAGACCTGGGACTGTCCGCGCTGCGGCTTTCCGGCCGGCCAGGACGAGCACAACCCGCCCGCGCCGTCCCGCAACGAGCCGTACAAGACGCACCTCGCCTACGTCCGCGAGCGGCGCACCGACGCCGACGGCGAGGCGATCCTCGCCGAGGCGCTGGCCAAGCTCCGCGGCGAGATCTGAGCACAGCGAACGTCGAAGGGCGCCACCCCCGGGGGGGTGGCGCCCTTCGACGTTCACCGGAGCCCTCAGGCCGAGGCCGGGGGGTACAGCTGGGGCGGCAGCTGGGAGGCCGCGGCCCGGTCCAGCAGCCACAGGGTGCGACCGGTGCCGTGCGCCCCGGAGGCGGGCGCCTGGAGCTCGCCGGGGCCGGACAGGGCCACCGCCACCGCACCGGCCTTGTCCTCGCCGGCCGCCAGCAGCCAGACCTCGCGGGCGGCGCGGATGGCCGGGAGGGTGAGCGAGATCCGGGTCGGCGGCGGCTTCGGCGCACCGCGCACGCCGATCACCGTCAACTCGGTCTCCCGCACGCCCGGGTGCTCCGGGAAGAGCGAGGCGACATGGGTGTCCGGGCCGACGCCGAGCAGCAGCACGTCGAAGGCCGGGACGCCGCCCCGGTCGCCCGGGCCGGCCGCCGCGGCCAGCTCCTGGGCGTAGCGGGCCGCCGCGGCGTCGACGTCCGAGCCGTCGGCGCCGTCCGCGGCGGGCATCTCGTGCACCCGCGCCGGGTCGAGCGGGACGGCGTCCAGCAGCTCGGCGCGGGCCTGCACGGCGTTGCGCTCCGGGTCGGCGGACGGCAGGAACCGCTCGTCGCCCCACCACAGGTCCAGCCGCGCCCAGTCGACCGCGTCGCGTGCCGGGGAGGCGGCGATCGCGGCCAGCAGGGCGTTCCCGTTGCGTCCGCCGGTGAGCACCACCGAGGCGGTGCCGCGGGCGGCCTGGGCGTCCACGATCCGGGTGATCAGCCGGGCCGCGGCCGCCTGGGCCATCAGCTCCTTGTCCCGGTGGACGACCAGCTGCGGGGTGGCCGCCGTCATGCGTCCGCCTTCTTGGTGGTGCGCTTGCCGGCGGCCTTCTTCGCGGTGGCGGGGGCCGCCTCCGCGGTCACCCGGGTCGGGTTGGCGACCTGCCCGCCCTCCGTGGCGGCCTGGTGGGTGGCGGCCTCCTCGGCGGCCTCGGCGGCCACCAGGCTCGCCACCGCCTGCTCGGCGTTGTCCGGCTCCTTGAGCCGGTCCACCGGCGTGCGCACGGCGGCCGCGTAGATGTCGTCCGGGTCGAGCCGGCGCAGCTCCTCGGCGATCAGCTCCGAGGTCTCGCGCCGCTTGAGCGCCACCTGGCGGTCCGGCGAGCCGGGCATGGAGAGCGTGCCCATCAGGCCGTCCGGGCGGTCCAGGGTGATGTCCCCGTCCTTGGTGCGCAGGTGCACCGCGGTGATGCCCGGGCCGTTGGTGACGACCCGCTCGACCGGTACGTGCAGCCGGGTGTGCAGCCACAGGCCGAGCAGTTCGACGCTGGGGTTGTACGACTCGCCCTCGACCACCGCGGCGGTGACCGTCGACGGCCGCTGGTCCAGCGCGGCGGCCAGCATGGAGCGCCAGCCGGTGATCCGGGTCCAGGCCAGGTCGGTGTCGCCCGGGGTGTAGCTCTCGGCCCGCTGGGCGAGCTGGCCGACCGGGGACTCGGCGGTGACCGCGTCGGTGATCCGGCGCTGGGCGAGCGCGCCCAGCGGGTCCTGCGCCGGGTGCCGCGGCGCGTTCTCCGGCCACCAGACCACCACCGGGGCGTCCGGCAGCAGCAGCGGCAGGACGACCGACTGGGCGTGCGCGGCGAGTTCGCCGTGCATGCGCAGGACGACCGTCTCCCCGGAGCCGGCGTCGGAGCCGACCAGGACCTCGGCGTCCAGCCGGGTCTCGGCGCGGGCCCGGGGCGAGCGCCCGGCGCGCTTGATGACCGCCAGGGTGCGCGAGGGGTGCTCGCGGGAGGCGTCGTTGGCCGCCTTGAGGGCGTCGTAGGCGCTGCCCTCGTCGGTCACGATCACCAGGGTGAGCACCATGCCGGCGGCGGTGGAGCCGCTGGCCCGGCGCGCCTCCATGAGCGCTGCGTTGATCTTGCCGGACGTGGTGTTCATCAGGTCGATCTTCATGGCCGGCGCCAGCTCCTGCCGTCTCGTGCGAGCATCTCGTCCGCCTCGGCCGGGCCCCAGGTGCCGGCCGCGTACTCGGCGGGCCTGCCGTGGGTGTCCCAGTACTTCTCGATCGGGTCGAGGATCTGCCAGGAGAGCTCGACCTCCTGGTGACGCGGGAAGAGGTTGGCGTCACCGAGCAGCACGTCGAGGATGAGCCGCTCGTACGCCTCCGGGGAGGACTCGGTGAAGGACTCGCCGTAGGCGAAGTCCATCGTGACGTCCCGGACCTCGAAGGAGGTGCCCGGCACCTTGGAACCGAACCGCACGGTGACGCCCTCGTCCGGCTGCACCCGGATGACCAGGGCGTTCTGCCCCAGCTCCTCGGTGGCGTAGGAGTCGAACGGCAGGTACGGGGCGCGCTGGAAGACCACCGCGATCTCGGTGACCCGGCGGCCCAGCCGCTTGCCGGTGCGCAGGTAGAACGGCACCCCCGCCCAGCGGCGGTTGTTGATCTCCAGCTTGATGGCCGCGTAGGTGTCGGTCTTGGACTCGGGGTCGATGCCGTCCTCGTCGAGGTAGCCGCCGACCTCCTCGCCGCCCTGCCAGCCGGCCGTGTACTGGCCGCGCACGGTGTGCCGGCCGAGGTCGGCCGGGAGCTTGACCGCGCTCAGCACCTTCAGCTTCTCGGCCACCAGCGCCTTCGGGTGGAAGGACGCCGGCTCCTCGATGGCGGTGAGCGCCATCAGCTGCAGCAGGTGGTTCTGGATGACGTCCCGGGCCGAGCCGATGCCGTCGTAGTAGCCGGCCCGGCCGCCGATGCCGATGTCCTCGGCCATGGTGATCTGCACGTGGTCGACGTAGGACCGGTTCCAGATCGGCTCGAACATCTGGTTGGCGAAGCGGAGCGCCAGGATGTTCTGGACAGTTTCCTTGCCCAGGTAGTGGTCGATCCGGAAGACCTCGTCCCGGGGGAAGACCTCGTGGACGATCCGGTTCAGCTCCTGGGCGGACTCCAGGTCGTGGCCGAACGGCTTCTCGATGACGGCGCGCCGCCAGGAGCCCTTCGGCGGGTCGGCCAGGCCGTGCTTCTTGAGCTGCTGGACGACGGTCGGGAAGAACTTCGGCGGGACGGACAGGTAGAAGGCGAAGTTGCCGCTGGTGCCCTGGGCCTTGTCCAGCTCCTCGATGGTCTCGCGGAGCTTGTCGAAGGCGGTGTCGTCGTCGAAGGTGCCGTGGACGAAGCGCATGCCCTTGGCGAGCTGCTGCCAGACCTCCTCGCGGAAGGGGGTGCGGGCGTGCTCCTTGACGGCGTCGTGCACCTCCTGGGCGAAGTCCTCGTCGTCCCACTCGCGGCGGGCGAAGCCCACGAGGGAGAAGCCCGGCGGCAGCAGGCCGCGGTTGGCCAGGTCGTAGATGGCCGGCATGAGCTTCTTGCGGGACAGGTCACCGGTGACCCCGAAGATGACCAGGCCGGACGGCCCCGCGATGCGCGGGAGCCGCCGGTCGGAGGGGTCGCGAAGCGGGTTGACGGGTGCCGGCGGGAGATCGTCCGCGTCCGACAGCGGTGTCAACTCGGGGAAATCAGTGCTCACTTGATGGGCTCCGCTTTCGTGCGCTGTGAGCAGGGGGTCACTTCTCGTCGGCGAACGAGGCCAGCGAGGCGGTGACGGTGTCGAGCAGTTCCTTCCAGGACTGCTCGAACTTCTCCACGCCCTCGTCCTCCAGCACCTGGACCACGTCGTCGTAGTCCACGCCCGCGGCGGCGATGGCGTCCATCACGGCCTTGGCGTCGGCGTAGTTGGGCACGATGGTGCCGCCGGTGACCACACCGTGGTCGTCGGTGGCGTCCAGGGTGGCCTCGGGCATGGTGTTGACGGTGCCGGGGGCGACCAGCTCGGTGACGTACAGGGTGTCCGGCAGGGCCGGGTCCTTGACGCCGGTGGAGGCCCAGAGCGGGCGCTGCGGCTTGGCGCCGGCGGCCTCCAGGGCCTTCCAGCGGGCGCTGCCGGCGGTCTTGCCGTCGACGGTGCCGAAGACCTCCTCGTACGCCTGGTAGGCGAGGCGGGCGTTGGCCAGGGCGGCCTTGGAGCGGAGGTCCTTGGCCTCGCCGCCGATCTTGTCCAGGCGCTTGTCGATCTCGGTGTCGACGCGGGAGACGAAGAAGGAGGCGACCGACTCGATCTGGGAGAGGTCCAGGCCCTTGGCCTTGGCGGCCTCCAGGCCGGTCAGGTAGGCGTCGATGACGGCCTTGTAGCGGTCCAGCGAGAAGATCAGCGTGACGTTGACGCTGATGCCCTTGCCGATGACCTCGCCGATCGCGGGCAGGCCGGCCTTGGTGGCGGGGATCTTGATGAAGACGTTCGGGCGGTCGACCAGCCACCACAGCTGCTTGGCCTCGGCCACGGTGGCGGCGGTCTCGTGGGCCAGCCGCGGGTCGACCTCGATGGAGACCCGGCCGTCGCGGCCGTTGGAGGCGTCGTAGACCGGGCGCAGCACGTCGGCGGCGTCGCGCACGTCCGAGGTGGTGATCATGCGGACGGCCTCGTCGGTGGTGACCTTGCGGACGGCGAGGTCGCGCAGCTGGCCGTCGTAGGAGCTGTCGCCGCCGCCGATGGCCTTCTGGAAGATGGTCGGGTTGGTGGTCACGCCCACCACGTGCTTGTGCTGCACCAGCTCGGCGAGGTTGCCGGTGTTCAGCCGCTTGCGGCTGAGGTCGTCCAGCCAGATCGCCACGCCTTCGTCGCTGAGGCGCTTCAGTGCGTCAGTCATGGTGCTTCCGTCCCTTTACTTCTTCTGCTGTGGGGTGGTGTGGGGGCGGGCCGGTGCGCCGATGTGCGGTCGGCGCCCCGGCCCGGTGCCGCTAGCGGTTGACGGCTTCGAGCGAGCGCAGCGCGTTGTGGGCCTCGGCGACCACGCGCTCGGCGGTGATGCCGAACTCCTCGAAGAGCACCTGGTAGTCGGCGGAGGCGCCGAAGTGCTCCAGCGAGACGATCCGGCCGTGGTCGCCGACCAGCTCGCGCCAGCCCTGGGCGATGCCGGCCTCGACCGAGACGCGGGCCTTGACCGACGGCGGCAGCACGCTGTCGCGGTAGGCCTGGTCCTGCTCCTGGAACCACTCGAAGGACGGCAGCGACACGACGCGGGTGGCGATGCCCTCCGCCTCCAGGACCTCGCGGGCCTTGACGGCCAGCTGCACCTCGGAGCCGGTGCCGAGCAGGATCACCTGCGGGGTGCCGGTGGAGGCCTCGGCCAGGATGTAGCCGCCCTTCGCGGTGTCCTCGGCGTTGCCGTAGGACGAGGAGGTGCGGTCGAAGGTCGGGACGTTCTGGCGGGTGAGCGCCAGGCCGACCGGGCCGGGGTTGGTGGTCTGGCGCTCGATGACGGTGCGCCAGGCGACGGCGGTCTCGTTGGCGTCGGCCGGGCGGACCACGGTCAGGCCCGGGATGGCGCGCAGCGAGGCCAGGTGCTCGACCGGCTGGTGGGTCGGGCCGTCCTCGCCGAGGCCGATGGAGTCGTGCGTCCACACGTAGGTGACCGGCAGCTTCATCAGGGCGGCCAGGCGGACGGCCGGGCGCATGTAGTCGGCGAAGACCAGGAAGGTGCCGCCGTAGACGCGGGTCTTCCCGTGCAGCGCGATGCCGTTCATGGTGGAGCCCATGGCGTGCTCGCGGATGCCGAAGTGGATGGTGCGGCCGTAGGGGCCGGCCGACTTCAGCGGGTTGCCGTCGGGGAGGAAGGAGCTGTCCTCGTCGATGGTGGTGAGGTTGGACTCGGCGAGGTCGGCCGAGCCGCCCCAAAGCTCCGGGATCACCGCGCCGAGGGCCTTGAGGGTCTCGCCGCTGGCCTTGCGGGTGGCGACGGCCTTGCCGGCCTCGAAGACCGGAACGGCCTTCTTCCAGCCGTCGGGCAGCTCGCCGGCCTCGATCCGGTCGAACTCGGCGGCGCGCTGCGGGTTGGCGGCGCGCCAGGCGTCGAAGGTCTGCTGCCACTCGGCACGGGTGGCCTTGCCGCGCTGGACGACCAGCCGGGCGTGCTCGATGACCTGGTCGCTGACCTCGAAGGTCTTCTCCGGGTCGAAGCCCAGGACCTTCTTGGTGGCGGCGATCTCGGCGGCGCCGAGCGCGGAGCCGTGGGCCTTGGCGGTGTTCTGGGCGTCCGGGGCCGGCCAGGCGATGATCGTGCGCATCGCGATCATCGACGGGCGGGAGGTCTCGGCCTTCGCGGCGGCCAGCGCCTCGGCCAGCGCGGCGACGTCGATGTCGCCGTTGGCCTTCGGGGTGACGCGCTGGACGTGCCAGCCGTACGCCTCGTAGCGCTTGAGGACGTCCTCGGAGAAGGCGGTCTCGGTGTCGCCCTCGATCGAGATGTGGTTGTCGTCGTACAGGGCGACCAGGTTGCCGAGCTTCTGGTGGCCGGCCAGCGAGGAGGCCTCGGCGGAGATGCCCTCCTCCAGGTCGCCGTCGGAGACGATGGCCCAGATGGTGTGGTCGAACGGCGACTCGCCGGCCGGGGCGTCCGGGTCGAACAGGCCGCGCTCGAAGCGGGCGGCCATGGCCATGCCGACGGCGTTGCCGATGCCCTGGCCGAGCGGGCCGGTGGTGGTCTCGACGCCGGCGGTGTGGCCGTGCTCGGGGTGGCCCGGGGTGCGGCTGCCGGCCACCCGGAAGGCCTTGAGGTCGTCGAGCTCCAGGCCGTAGCCGGAGAAGTAGAGCTGGGTGTAGAGCGTCAGGCTGGTGTGACCGGGGGAGAGGACGAACCGGTCACGGCCGACCCAGGACGGGTCGGTGGGGTCGTGGCGCAGGAAGCGCTGGAAGATCAGGTAGGCGGCGGGGGCCAGCGACATGGCCGTCCCGGGGTGTCCGTTGCCGACCTTCTGAACCGCGTCCATCGCCAGGACACGGGCCGTGTCGACGGTCCGCTCGTCGAGGTCCGACCACTCGAATGCATTCGGCGTCGTGCTCACCCTGTCTCAGGGCTCCTTCCATTGTGAAGAGTGACCCCGTGAGGGACCGGGTCGGCCACGTCGCTGGGGCCGGACGCTGGGTGGTGCCGGTCACGGAGGGTAGATCCCGCTTCTGTGGGCGAGCCTACCGTCCGGGCCGGGGCTCACCCTCCGTGGTGGGACAACTCAGGCATGTTGGCCGTCATTCCCCGGACTGTCCGTGGACGACCGTGCGCCGGCACGGCCCGCCCCTTTGTCCACCCTCGCCCGGATCCGTCCGGTTCGCCTCTCCGGGGTGCGGGACGGGGGACGAGGGCCCCCGCGGGGGCCGCCGCGGCAACGTTCCAGGTCGGGGCGGTGGGGGTTCACCCGGGGGTGTGCGTTCCGCCTCGCCGGGGCACCCCGGGGCCGGTGGGGAGATATGGAGCGTCTAAGGTGGCGTGGTACGCGCAGAGCGGACGATTCGGGAGACAACGTTCCGGTGGCCGCCTGTGAGGATTCATCTTCAGTTGGGGTGTTAGTGACCGCCGTCGAATCCCGTCCCGCCGGGGTCACCGGGGCGAGGCCTGCGCACCGGCCGTTCGGGGCCCGTGTCGGCGCCTTCGTCGCACTGACCAAGCCGCGGATCATCGAGCTGCTGCTGATCACCACGGTTCCGGTGATGTTCCTGGCGGAGCGCGGTGTGCCGGACCTGCTGCTGGTGCTGAAGGTGGTCCTCGGCGGATACCTCTCGGCGGGCGGCGCCAACGCCCTCAACATGTACATCGACCGCGACATCGACGCGGTGATGTCCCGCACCGAGCGCCGGCCGATCGTCACCGGCATGGTCTCGCCGCGCGAGGCGCTGGTGTTCGGCATCGCGCTCGGCGTCCTGTCGACGGTCTGGCTGGGTGTCCTGGTCAACTGGCTGTCCTCGGCGCTGGCGCTGGGCGCACTGCTCTTCTACGTGTTCGTCTACACGCTGGGGCTCAAGCGGCGCACCGCGCAGAACATCGTCTGGGGCGGCATCGCCGGCTGCATGCCGGTCTTCGTCGGCTGGGCGGCTGTCACCAACTCGGTCTCCTGGTCGGCGCTGGTGCTCTTCCTGGTGATCTTCTTCTGGACGCCGCCGCACTACTGGCCGCTGTCGATGAAGGTCCGCGAGGACTACGCCCGGGCCGGGGTGCCGATGCTGCCGGTGATCAAGGGCAACCTGGCGGTCGCCAAGCAGATCGTCGCCTACTCCTGGGTGATGGTGGCGGTCTCCCTGCTGCTGTGGCCGCTGGCCGACACCAGCTGGCTCTACCCGGTGGCGGCGGTGCTGCTCGGCGCGGCCTGGCTCAAGGAGGCGCACGCGCTGTACGGGCGGGCCAAGGCCGGTGTGGTGGGCGCCAAGCTCAAGGAGATGCGGCTGTTCCACTGGTCGATCACCTACCTGACGCTGCTGTTCGTGGTGATCGCGGTGGATCCGTTCGTGAAGTGATGCGCTGACTGCCGAGAAGGCCCCGGTCGATCCGACCGGGGCCTTCTTCTTTCTCCGTGCTTCCGCGCTCTGCCGTTCCGCTACCGGGAGGGGAGCCCGGAGGGGCCGACGTGGCCGTCCAGCCAGTCCTTGAGCGGCTGCGAGGCGTGCAGGAAGCCGGTGATCCGCCGGTACGCGTCCCGGGTGCCCAGCCAGGCCTCCGGGGCCCACTCCTGCCAGGCGATCAGCCCCTTGTGGCGCAGCAGCGCGATCCGCGGGTGGTCCTTGGGGTAGCCGCGCGGGGCGGACTTCAGGGAGTCCCGGCCGACCACCTCGGGGCCCGCCGCGCGGACCCGCTCGACCACCCGCTCCAGCTCCGCGCCCGAGACGTCCTCGGCGACCGCGGCCCGGTAGCGGTCCAGCTGGTCGGCGGCGAGCTGGTACAGCCCGTTGCCGCAGGCCAGGCCGTCGGCGGAGAGCTGGACGTAACCGCCGGCCCGCAGATGGGCGCCGATGTGGGTCTTGTACGGGGACTTGTCGGCGCTGAACCGGACGTCGCGGTTGGGGCGGAAGATCTTGCCCGGCCCGAACTCGGGTTCCAGCTCGGCCAGCAGCCGCTCCATGGGCTCCCGTACGGCGTGCTCGTACTGGCCCTTGTGGGACTGCCAGAAGGTCTTGGAGTTGTCGGCCTCAAGGTGCTCGTAGAAGTCGAGCGCCTCGGCCGGCCAGCCGTCGAAGGTCACCCCTCCAGTATGTGGCCCGGTGCACACGGCGCTCCCGTCGCCAGCGTCGCTACCGCTCGGTAGCATGCGGGCATGAGCAGCGCAGAGACCGCCACCCCCGCCGCGCCGGACGCCCGCGCCGAGCGCCGCGCCAAGCGCATCGCCAAGAACCTGACCGCCTTCGCCGCGCAGCACGGCGGCAGCGCGGACGGCGTCGTCGAGTACGTCGGCGCGGTCGCCACCCGGATCGTGGTGGTCGGCGCCGACGGCGCGTGGGGCGACCAGGTCGCGCCCAGCTACGCGGTGGGCCGCCGCGCCGCCGAACTGGCCGGCGTCACCCTGCACGACTCCTTCGAGGGCGAGCTGGCCCTGAAGGTGCGGACCGGCGCCTACGAGTGGAAGCGGATGGCCGGCCTCCAGCTCGGCGGCTGACCCCTTCCGGCAGGGCGCACGTACGCCGAAGGGCCCCGGTCTCGTCGACCGGGGCCCTTCGTTCGCGTCCGGGGACCGTCAGGCGGCCACGGGCTCGGCGGCGCGGGAGGCCGGGGCGCCGGCCGCGACGGGGGCGTCGTCGCGGGCGCGCAGGGCGAGGGGGATGCGCAGGGCGGCGATCCACAGGACGGCGGCGCCCAGCATGTGGAGGCCGACCAGGATCTCGGGGACGTCCGTGAAGTACTGGACGAAGCCGATCACGGCCTGGAGCAGCAGGCCGATCAGCAGCTCGCGGGCCCGGGCCTTGGCGGCCGGCGGGGCCTTGACCGCCGCGAACACGAAGATCACCGCGATCGACAGGCCGATCGAGAGGAAGGCCAGGTCGGCGTGGGCCTGCGCGAGGCGGTCGTAGTCCACCGGGATGCGCGGGACCATCTTGTTGTCCTGGGGCGTGCCGGGGTGGTGGCCCGCGCCGGTGACCAGGGTGCCGGCGGCCACCAGCAGGCCGATCACACCGACCAGGACGTAGCTGAGCCGCCTGATCGGCTCGGCCACCAGCGGGCGGGCCGGACCGTCGCCCTCCTTGCTGCGCTCCCACATCAGCGTCGCGACCCAGACCAGGCCCATCGCGGCGATCAGGTGCAGTGCCACGGTGTAGGGGTTGAGGCCGGTCAGCACGGTGATGCCGCCGAGCACGGCGTTGCTCATCACCAGCCAGAACTGCGCCCAGCCGAGCTTGGTCAGACTGTGCCGCCAGGGGCGGTGGCAGCGCGCGGCGAGGATCGCCCAGCCGATGGCGGCGCTCAGGACGTAGGTGAGCATCCGGTTGGTGAACTCGATGACGCCGTGGAAGCCCATCTCGGCGGTCGGGGTGAGGCTCTCGTCGGTGCAGCGGGGCCAGGTGGTGCAGCCGAGGCCGGAGGCGGTGAGCCGGACGGCGCCGCCGGTCACGACGATCACCACGCTCATCACCAGCGCGGCGAACGCGGCGCGCTTGACCATGGCGGCGGAGGGCTGCCAGCGCTCGGCGAGCAGGGAGAAGGGGGTGGTCTTAGGCACGGCGTCCATGGTATGCGGCCTTACGGCCGATCTTGGGGCGGGGCGGCCGGGGCCGCGGCGGCCGAACGGCGGAGTCTTCCCGTGTCGACATAGCGGCAAACCCGCCAATCGTAAAGGGGTGGCAAAAAGGACTCTTCGGGCAAGCCGGTCATTGGTCTTGACCAATCACCCATTTGGCCGAAAGAGTGCGGCTTGGTCCATACCTTTTTCAGGTGGACCCCTCCCACCCCCCGCACGTAAGCGGAGAACCTGCACATGCGCATATCCGTACCCGCCGCAGCGCTCGCGCTCGGTGGATCTCTCGTCCTGGCCGGGCTGGTAGCCCCGGCCGCTCAGGCCGCCGACCCGAACCAGTGCCTGACCCTCGGGGTCGCCAACCTCTACGGCGAGTTCGTCGAGACCGACGACACCCACACGCCGGACGCCGAGGGTGCGGTGGCGGTCGGCGGCAACGCCGACTTCACCGGTGGCTTCTCGGTCGGGCAGGAGCTGACCGCCGACCAGGTCAAGGCGCTGCCGGGCGGCAACGCCCTGGTCGTCGCCGGCAAGCTGACCGGTGGCAACACCCAGGTCATGAAGGGTAACGGCATCTACGGCTCGGCCGCAGCCGGCGCCGTGATCCAGGCCCATCAGGGCAACACCGGGCAGGGCGCCTCGCCGATCGACTTCGGCGCCGAGTTCGCCCGGGCGCGCGCCGTCGCCACCACGCTGGCGGGGCTGCCGCAGACCGCCGGTGCCACCGTCGAGGCGAAGGGCAAGGAGCTCTACCTCACCAGCGGCGACGCCAAGTTCAACAGCTTCACGGTCCCCGCGGCCACCCTGCAGGGCGCCACCGACATCTTCGTGAAGGTGCCGGCCGGCGCGGTCACCGTGGTCACCGTGACCGGTGCCTCGTACGACCAGGCCGCCGCGAAGACCACCGGCTTCCACCTGTGGGACGAGGGCAAGAAGGCCTACGTCCTGGACGACAAGGTGCAGAGCGCGCACGGCGGTGCCATCCGCTCCAAGCTGCTCTGGAACTTCCCGACCGCCACCAAGGTGGTCAAGAGCAGCTCGGCCGCCTGGTCCGGCACCGTGCTGGCGCCGAACGCCGCGTTCGACCTCGGCTCGGCCGCCCCGGTGAACGGCTCGGTCATCGTCAAGTCGCTGAGCGGCAAGGGCGGTGCGGAGACGCACCACTACCCGTTCACCGGCTGCCTGCCGAACGTCGTGCCGCCCACCACGCCGCCGACCGCCCCGGCCACCACGCCGCCGGTGGTGGTGCCGACCGGTACGCCGTCCGCCACCACCACGCCGTCGACGCCGGCCACGCCCGGCACCACCGGGACGCCGAGCACCCCGCCGACCACCCCCGGCACCACCGGTACGCCCGCTCCGTCCGTGACGCCGGGCGGCTCGGGCAGCCCGTCCGCGTCGGGTACGGCCGCGCCGTCCGCGAGCGCCTCGGCGAGCCCGTCGGCCTCCGCCTCCGGCTCGGCGATCCTGCCGGCCTCGGCCGCGAGCCCGTCGGCCCAGGCCAACGCCGGGGGCGACCTCGCCCACACCGGCTCCGGCCCGGTCGTGCCGCTGGCGATCGGCGGCGCGGTGGTGATCGCCGCCGGTGGCGCGCTCGTCCTGGTCGCGCGTCGGCGCAAGGCGGCCGCCCAGGCCTGAGCCCGCCACGGGATCGTTCCGGCTCCGGCCGGAACTATCCGGCCTGGCCGCCACTGATCCGGATTGCCCGATCAGGCACCCCCGGTGATCGCAAACGATCACCGGGGGTCGTGCTTTTCGGCCACTCTGGCAGAGTTCACTTCACGTTGGGCGAAGGGGCGTCGTCCGAGGCAGCGGGTGTGATGGGCTGCCGATGCACAGGCCGGTGCGGACGCCTAGAGGAAATCCGGCCGCGCAGCGGGGTGTGGAGGGGTGCGGGGGTGCCGGTAGAGTCCCCCGGACAGTCGTAGCGGGCCACCGCTGTTCCACTCAATACGCCTGCTGCACAACACCGTTCGGAGGGGACAACGAGATGGCGCGACAGCGGCGGCAGACAGGGATCGGAACCGGGGCGGCGATCGCGGGCACGGCGGCGGCGGCCGTCCTGCTGCCGGTGGTGCTGGCGACCAGCGCCTCGGCGCACGTGCCGACCTGGCAGGTGACCTGCGACAAGATCGTGATCGACCTGACCAACTACAGCCCCGACGCCAACATCAAGAACGTCGTCAGCCTGAGCATCGACGGCGTGAAGCTGCTCGACCAGCAGGTGTTCGGCAAGGAGTTCCACCAGACCTTCCCGGTGGCCGCGCACAGCGTGCCGGTCGACGCCACTTTCGTGGTGACCACCACCGAGGACCCGAAGAACAACGACTGGAACAAGACGGAGACCAAGACCATCCCGGTCTGCGCGACCCCGACGCCCACCCCGACGCCGACGCCGACTCCCACGCCGACGCCGACCCCGACCCCCACGCCGACTCCCACTCCCACCCTCACGCCGACTCCCACGCCGACGCCGACCCCGACCCCCACGCCGACCCCGACCCCGAGCCGTACGGCGACGCCGAGCCCGACGCCCACGGTGACGCCCACCCCGAGCCGCACGCCCACCCCGACGCCGACCCCGACCGCGACGCCCACCCCGGTCGCGCCGGCGCTCGCCCAGACCGGTAGCAGCGACGCCACCCCGGTCATCGCGGCCGTCGGCGGCGGCGTCGTGCTGCTCGGCGGCGCGCTCCTGCTGCTCGCCCGCCGCCGCCGCGGCGGCAACACCGAGGGCTGAGCCGGGGCACGGAAGCCCGGACAGTGACGACGGCCCCCGGCTCATCGAGTGAGCCGGGGGCCGTCCCCGTGCGCTGCGGCCCGGCCGCCGCTCCCGGCCGCTACTCCCAGCGGAAGAAGCGGGCGGCGGCCGCGAGCCCGGCCACGGCCCAGACGGCCAGGATGGCGAGGTCGGCCCAGGGGGTGCCGGCGCCGGACTGGAGGACCGAGCGGAGGCCGTCCGAGAGGGCGGCGATCGGGAGGAGCTCCAGGACGGACTGGACGGCGGCGGGGAACTTCGAGAGCGGGACGATCACGCCGCCGGCCAGCAGCAGCAGGACGAACACCAGGTTGGCGGCGGCCAGCGTGGCCTCCGCGCGCAGGGTACCGGCCATCAGCAGGCCGAGGCCGGAGAAGGCGGCGGTGCCGAGGACGAGCAGGGCGGCCACGGTGAGGGGGTTGCCCTGCGGGGACCAGCCGAGGGCCAGGGCGATCACCGACAGCAGCGCCACCTGGAGCGCCTCGGTGACCAGCACGCAGCCGGTCTTCGCGGTCAGCAGCGCCCAGCGGGGGAGCGGGCTGGCGCCCAGGCGCTTCAGCACGCCGTAGCGGCGCTCGAAGCCGGTGGCGATCGCCTGGCCGGTGAACGCGGTGGACATCACCGCGAGCGCGAGCAGCCCCGGGGCGAGGAAGTCGACCCGCTTGCCCGGCCCCTCCACGGCGACGATGTCCACGGCGGAGAAGAGCACCAGCAGCACCGTCGGGATGACCACGGTGAGCAGCAGCTGCTCCCCGTTGCGCAGCAGCATCCGGGTCTCGAACGCGGTCTGGGCGAGCAGCATCCGGCCGACCGGTGCGGCCCCCGGCCGCGGGGCGTAGTCGGTGGTGGTCATGAGCGCAGGTCCCGTCCGGTCAGGTCGAGGAAGACGTCTTCGAGGCTGCGGCGCTGCACCGCGAGCCGTTCGGGCAGGATCCCGCCGGCCGCGCACCAGGCGGTGACGGTGGCCAGCAGCTGCGGGTCGACCGGTGCCTCGACGCGGTAGCCGCCGGGGGAGGTCTCGGCGGCGGTGGCGCCCTCGGGCAGCTCCTTGAGCAGGGTGGCGAGGTCCAGCCCGGGCGGGCCGTCGAAGCGCACGGTGGACTCGGCGCCGCCGCGGCAGAGCTCCTCCAGGGTGCCCTCGGTGATCACCTTGCCGCGGTCGACGATCGCGACCCGGTCGGCGAGCTGCTCGGCCTCCTCCATGTGGTGGGTGGTGACCACCACGGTGACGCCGTCCCGGCGCAGGTCGCGGACCAGCTCCCAGGTGGCGCGGCGGGCCTGCGGGTCCAGGCCCGCGGTGGGCTCGTCCAGGAAGACCAGCTCGGGGCGGCCGACCACGGCCATCGCCAGCGCCAGCCGCTGCTGCTGCCCGCCGGAGAGCCGCCGGTAGGTGGTGCGGCCGCAGGAGCCGAGGCCGAGCCGCTCGACCAGCGCGTCGACGTCCAGCGGATGGGCGTGCAGCCTGGCGGTGTGCCGGAGCATCTCGACCGCGCGGGCGCCCGCGTAGACGCCGCCGGACTGCAGCATCACGCCGATCCGCGGGCGCAGCTCGGCGCTCTGGGCGACCGGGTCGAGGCCGAGCACGCGCACGGTGCCGGCGTCCGGGCGGCGGTAGCCCTCGCAGGTCTCGATGGTGGTGGTCTTGCCGGCGCCGTTGGGGCCGAGAACGGCGGTGACGGCGCCGCGCGCGATGCTGAGGTCGAGACCGTCCACCGCGGGCTTGTCCCCGTAGCGCTTGACCAGCCCGGTGATCTGGACCGCGGGTTCGGATTGCATACGGGTGAGTCTAAGAGGCCCCAACAGGCCGTTTGCACGCTGGGCTTGATCACTTCATCCGCTGGTCAGGTAAGGCTTACCTGCGTGACAGATGCCACGGGTGAGGCCTGGATCACGGCTTGTCCTGCCGGAAGTAATTACGCAACACTGGTGTTGTGAAAAACATGCGCGAGCACCCCACGCAGCAGGAGGCCGAGTCGGCCCCCGGCTGCGCCGTGCCCGCGACGGCGGCCGAGGTGCTGCTGGACGGCCACCGCGCCACCCGGGACCGGGTCGCCCGTTCGATCCTGGACCACGGTCCCTCCTCCGCCGCCGACCTGGCGAACCGGCTCGGCCTCACCGCCGCCGCCGTCCGCCGTCACCTGGACGGACTGGCCGCCGCCGGCCTGGTCGAGTCCCGCGACCAGCGGGTCTACGGCAGCCGCGGCCGGGGCCGCCCGGCCAAGGTCTTCGCCCTCACCGACGCCGGCCGGGACGCCTTCTACCAGGAGTACGACCAGCTCGCCGCCGACGCCCTGCGCTGGATCTCCGACTCGGTCGGCGGCGGCAAGGCCGGGGAGGAGGCGGTGGCCGCCTTCGCCCGGGCCCGGTTCGGCCGGCAGGCGGAGAAGTACCTGGAGGCCCTGCGTTCCACCGGGGCGGCGGAACGCACCGAGGCACTGGCCCAGGCGCTGAGTGCCGACGGGTACGCTGCCACGGTGCGGAGGGTCCCGTCGGCCGCGGCGAAGGCCCCGGCGGGCGCCCAGCTCTGCCAGCACCACTGCCCGGTCGCGCACATCGCCGAGCAGTTCCCGCAGCTCTGCGAGGCGGAGACCGAGGTCTTCTCCCAGCTGCTGGGCACCCATGTGCAACGGCTGGCCACCATCGCCCACGGCGACGGGGTCTGCACCACCTATGTGCCGGCACCCGGTGCCGCATCGTCGCCCGCCCTGCGCACCGCCGCGGGCCGGGACACCGGTGCCGCGCCGACTGCCGGTACGTCCACCGATGATTCAGCGTCCGCGCGTTAGGAAGCCCGCATGACTGACACCGTTTCGCACCCCGAGCTCGAAGGCCTCGGCACTTACGAGTACGGCTGGGCCGACCCGGACGTGGCCGGCGCCGCCGCCAAGCGCGGACTGAACGAGGACGTCGTCCGCGACATCTCGGCCAAGAAGAACGAGTCCGAGTGGATGCTGAACCTGCGTCTCAAGGGCCTCAAGCTGTTCGGGAAGAAGCCCATGCCGACCTGGGGCTCCGACCTGTCCGGCATCGACTTCGACAACATCAAGTACTTCGTCCGCTCCACCGAGAAGCAGGCCGAGTCCTGGGAGGACCTGCCGGCGGACATCAAGGCGACGTACGACAAGCTGGGCATCCCGGAGGCGGAGAAGCAGCGCCTGGTCGCCGGTGTCGCCGCCCAGTACGAGTCCGAGGTCGTCTACCACCAGATCCGCGAGGACCTGGAGGAGCAGGGCGTCATCTTCCTGGACACCGACACCGCGCTGCGCG
Organism: Kitasatospora sp. NPDC057595; assembly: GCF_042800875.1. Classification (NCBI taxonomy): domain Bacteria; kingdom Bacillati; phylum Actinomycetota; class Actinomycetes; order Kitasatosporales; family Streptomycetaceae; genus Kitasatospora; species Kitasatospora sp. NPDC057595. Next base: position 216,161 of record NZ_JBHVGL010000007.1, read on the forward strand.
AGCACCCGGAGCTGTTCAAGGAGTACTTCGGCACCGTCATCCCGGCCGGCGACAACAAGTTCGCCGCGCTGAACACGGCGGTGTGGTCCGGCGGCTCCTTCATCTACGTGCCGAAGGGCGTGCAGGTCGACATCCCGCTGCAGGCCTACTTCCGGATCAACACCGAGAACATGGGCCAGTTCGAGCGGACGCTGATCATCGTCGACGAGGACGCCTACGTCCACTACGTCGAGGGCTGCACCGCGCCGATCTACTCCTCCGACTCGCTGCACTCGGCGGTCGTGGAGATCATCGTCAAGAAGGGCGGCCGCTGCCGCTACACGACGATCCAGAACTGGTCGAACAACGTCTACAACCTGGTCACCAAGCGCGCCGTGGCGTACGAGGGCGCGACCATGGAGTGGATCGACGGCAACATCGGTTCCAAGGTCACCATGAAGTACCCGGCCGTCTACCTGATGGGCGAGCACGCCAAGGGCGAGACCCTGTCCATCGCCTTCGCCGGCGAGGGCCAGCACCAGGACGCCGGCGCCAAGATGGTCCACATGGCGCCGAACACCTCCTCCAACATCGTCTCCAAGTCGGTGGCCCGGGGCGGCGGCCGCACCTCGTACCGCGGTCTGATCGAGATCGGCGAGGGCTCCAAGGGCGCCAAGTCCAACGTGCTCTGCGACGCGCTGCTGGTCGACACCATCTCGCGCTCGGACACCTACCCCTACGTGGACGTCCGCGAGGACGACGTGTCCATGGGCCACGAGGCGACCGTCTCCAAGGTCAGCGAGGACCAGCTCTTCTACCTGATGAGCCGCGGCATGACCGAGTTCGAGGCCATGGCGATGATCGTCCGCGGCTTCGTCGAGCCGATCGCGCGCGAGCTGCCGATGGAGTACGCGCTGGAGCTGAACCGGCTGATCGAGCTGCAGATGGAGGGCTCCGTCGGCTGACCCGCCGGCCGCCCCGCCGTCCATCGACACGTATTTTGAGGAAGAGAGCACAACGAACAGCCATGGCTGACACGCCTTTGAATGTCGCTGCGAACAACGCCGGCTCCACCACCGCCGGTTCGATCGAGGTCGGCACCGCCGGCGCCGGCGCCCAGCTGGCCGGCCCCGGCACCGGCCGGGACAGCGTCCGGCAGCCGATCGACGCCCGCGTCGCGGTCGAGCCGTCCTACGACGTCGCGGACTTCCCGGTGCCCACCGGCCGCGAGGAGGACTGGCGGTTCACCCCGCTGCACCGCCTCGCCGGCCTGCACGACGGCACCGCCGCCGAGGCCGAGAAGGGCGAGGACAAGGTCGAGCTGAGCCTGCCCGAGGGCGTCACCGCCGAGGCCGTCGGCCGCGACGACGCCCGCCTCGGCAAGGCCGGCAAGCCGGTCGACCGGGTCGCCGCGCAGGCGTTCAGCGCCTTCGAGCAGGCGCTCGTGGTCACCGTCCCCAAGGAGACGGTGCTCACCGAGCCGGTGCGGATCGACGTGCACGGCGAGGGCGGCACCCGCTTCGCCCACGTGGTCATCGACGTCAAGCCGTTCGCCGAGGCCGTCGTGGTCCTGGGCCACACCGGCACCGGCACCCGGGCCGCCAACGTCGAGCTGCTCGTCGGCGACGGCGCCAAGCTGACCTTCGTCTCCGTCCAGGACTGGGACCGCGACGCCGTGCACGTCGCCCAGCAGACCGCGCTGATCGGCCGCGACGCCTCGCTGAAGTCCGTCGTCGTCACCTTCGGCGGCGACGTGGTCCGCCTGCACCCGCGGGTCGCCTACGCCGCGCCCGGTGGCGAGGCCGAGCTGTTCGGCCTCTACTTCGCCGACGCCGGCCAGCACCTGGAGCACCGGCTGGTCATCGACCACGACACCCCGCACTGCCGCTCCAACGTCGTCTACAAGGGCGCGCTGCAGGGCCAGGACGCGCACGCCGTGTGGATCGGCGACGTGCTGATCCGCGCCGCCGCCGAGGGCACCGACACCTACGAGCACAACCGCAACCTGGTGCTCACCGACGGTGCCCGGGTCGACTCCGTGCCGAACCTGGAGATCGAGACCGGCGAGATCGTCGGCGCCGGCCACGCCTCCGCCACCGGCCGCTTCGACGACGAGCAGCTCTTCTACCTGCAGGCCCGCGGCATCCCGGCCGACGAGGCCCGCCGCCTGGTGGTGCGCGGCTTCTTCGCCGAGCTGGTCCAGCAGATCGGCGTCGCCGAGATCCAGGACCACCTCATGGAGAAGATCGAGGCCGAGCTGGAAGCGGCGGTCTGACACCCATGAGCTTCCTTCGCGCCTGCGCGCTGAGCGAACTGGCTGAGGACGTGCCCAAGCGCGTCGACCTCAACGGTGTCCCGGTCGCCGTCGTCCGCACCGACGAGGGGGTGTTCGCGATCAACGACATCTGCTCGCACGCGAACGTCTCGCTGTCCGAGGGCGAGGTCGAGGACTGCATGATCGAGTGCTGGCTGCACGGCTCCAGCTTCGACCTGCGCTCCGGCAAGCCCTCCGGCCTGCCCGCCACCAAGCCGGTCGCTGTCTACCCCGTAAAGATCGAAGGGGACGATGTGCTCGTCTCCGTCAACCAGGAGTCCTGAGTACACATGGCTACCCTTGAAATCCGCGACCTGCACGTCTCCGTCGAGGCCGAGAACGGCCCCCGGGAGATCCTGAAGGGCGTCGACCTGACCGTGAAGCAGGGCGAGACCCACGCCATCATGGGTCCGAACGGCTCCGGCAAGTCCACCCTGGCCTACTCGCTGGCCGGCCACCCCAAGTACACCGTCACCGGCGGCACCGTCCTGCTGGACGGCGAGGACGTCCTGGAGATGTCCGTCGACGAGCGCGCCCGGGCCGGCGTCTTCCTGGCCATGCAGTACCCGGTCGAGGTCCCCGGTGTCTCGGTCTCCAACTTCCTGCGCACCGCCGCCACCGCCGTCCGCGGCGAGGCCCCCAAGCTGCGGCTGTGGGTGAAGGAGGTCAAGGAGGCGATGGCCGCCCTCCAGATGGACCCGGCCTTCGCCGAGCGCAACGTCAACGAGGGCTTCTCCGGCGGCGAGAAGAAGCGCCACGAGATCCTCCAGTTGGAGCTGCTGAAGCCGCGGATCGCGATCCTCGACGAGACCGACTCCGGCCTGGACGTCGACGCGCTGCGCATCGTCTCCGAGGGCATCAACCGGGTCCGTGAGACCGGTGAGGTGGGGACCCTGCTGGTCACCCACTACACCCGCATCCTGCGGTACATCAAGCCCGACTACGTCCACGTCTTCGCGGGCGGCCGCATCGTCGAGTCCGGCGGTGCCGAGCTGGCCGACAAGCTGGAGGAGGAGGGCTACGAGGCCTACGTGAAGGGTGGCGCGTCCGAGTGACCCGTACGCACGAGTCGGCGGTCCTGTCGGGCCTGCTCGACACCGACGCGATCCGCAAGGACTTCCCGGTCCTGCAGCGGCTGCTGCACGACGACAAGCAGCTCGTCTACCTGGACAACGCGGCCACCTCGCAGAAGCCCCGCCAGGTGCTCGACGCGCTGAACGCCTACTACGAGCGGCACAACGCCAACGTCCACCGCGGCGTGCACGTGCTCGCCGAGGAGGCCACGGCGCTCTACGAGGGCGCCCGTGACAAGGTCGCTGCGTTCATCAACGCGCCGAGCCGCGACGAGGTGATCTTCACCAAGAACGCCTCCGAGTCGCTCAACCTGGTCGCCAACATGCTCGGCTGGGCCGACGAGCCCTACCGGGTGGACGCCGAGTCCGAGATCGTCATCACGGAGATGGAGCACCACTCCAACATCGTCCCGTGGCAGCTGCTCTCGCAGCGCACCGGCGCGAAGCTGAAGTGGTTCGGGCTGACCGACGAGGGCCGGCTCGACCTCTCCAACATCGACGAGCTGATCACCGAGAAGACCAAGGTGGTCTCCTTCACCCTGGTCTCCAACCTGCTCGGCACCGTCAACCCGGTCGAGGCCATCGTGCGCAAGGCGCAGGACGTCGGCGCGCTGGTCGTGATCGACGCCTCGCAGGCCGCCCCGCACATGGTGCTGGACGTGCAGGCGCTGGAGGCCGACTTCGTCGCCTTCACCGGCCACAAGATGCTGGCCCCGACCGGCATCGGCGTGCTCTGGGGCCGCCAGGAGCTGCTGGAGGACCTCCCGCCGTTCCTCGGCGGCGGCGAGATGATCGAGACCGTCACCATGGGCTCGTCCACCTACGCCCCGGCGCCGCACAAGTTCGAGGCCGGCACCCCGCCGATCGCCCAGGCGGTCGGGCTGGGCGCGGCCATCGACTACCTGTCCGGCATCGGCATGGAGCGGATCGCCGCCCACGAGCACGCCATCACCGCGTACGCGGTCGAGCGGCTGCTGGAGGTCCCGGACCTGCGGATCATCGGTCCGCGCACGGCCGTCGACCGCGGCGCGGCGATCTCCTTCACGCTGGGCGACATCCACCCGCACGACGTGGGCCAGGTGCTCGACGAGCAGGGCATCGCGGTGCGCGTCGGCCACCACTGCGCGCGGCCGGTCTGCCTGCGGTACGGAATTCCGGCGACCACGCGGGCGTCGTTCTACCTGTACTCGACGCCGGGCGAGGTCGACGCGCTGATCGACGGCCTGCACCACGTCCGGAACTTCTTCGGCTGAGGACGGGGCACGCGACCATGAAGCTCGACTCGATGTACCAGGACATCATCCTGGACCACTACCGCAACCCGCACGGCAAGGGGCTGCGCGACGGTGACGCCGAGGTGCACCACGTCAACCCGACCTGCGGCGACGAGATCACCCTGCGGGTGAAGCTCGACGGCGGCACCGTCGCCGACGTCTCCTACGAGTCCCAGGGCTGTTCGATCAGCCAGGCCAGCGCCTCGGTGCTGAACGACCTGGTGGTCGGCAAGTCCGTGGGCGAGGCGCAGGCGGTCCAGGAGGCCTTCCTGGAGCTGATGCAGAGCAAGGGCCAGGGCGAGGGCGACGAGGAGGTGCTGGAGGACGCCGTCGCGTTCGCCGGCGTCTCCAAGTACCCGGCCCGGGTCAAGTGCGCCCTGCTCAGCTGGATGGCCTGGAAGGACGCCACCGCCAAGGCCCTCGCCGAGCACCCCACCGTCACCGACTGACACCGCAGAGGAGGACACCCACCACCATGAGCGACGAAACCACCTCCCCCGCGGAGGAGACCGCGTCCGGCCCGGTCGGCACCAGCGCCGGCACCGTCTCCGTCGAGGACCTGACCGAGGCCCTGATGGACGTCGTCGACCCCGAACTGGGCATCGACGTCGTCAACCTCGGCCTGATCTACGGCGTCCACATCGACGAGTCCGATGTGGCCACCATCGACATGACCCTCACCTCGGCGGCCTGCCCGCTGACCGACGTCATCGAGGACCAGGCCAAGACCGCGACCGACGGCCTCGTCCAGGACCTGCGCATCAACTGGGTCTGGATGCCGCCGTGGGGCCCCGACAAGATCACCGACGACGGCCGCGAGCAGCTTCGCGCCCTCGGCTTCAACGTCTGAGGCCTGTCCGCCGCTTTTGCGTGGCCCCTTCCTCCTCCTGGGGGAAGGGGCCACGCGTTTTCAGCTTTCCGTGACGTGCACGGCCTTCGCGACCAGCTCGCCGATCCGGTCGACGGCGGTGGAGGGGCCGGGGAAGAACCGGTTCTTGGTCAGCGCGAAGGCGGTCCCGGTCGCGGTGTCGGCGTACGCCGCGCTGCCGCCCATGCCGGGCATGCCGAAGGTGCTCAGGGTCTGCCGCGGGTCCGCCCCGGGCCGGCCGAGGTTCCAGCCCAGCGCGCGCGGCACCGGGAAGCCGATCAGCTGGTCGACCTCGGCCGTGGCCAGGGCCGTGATCTCGCGCAGCCGCTCGTCGGAGACCAGCCGGACGCCGTCCACCTCGCCGAGCAGCGCGGCGTACATCCTGGCCACCGCGCGGGCGGACATCGTGCCGCCCGAGGGGATGTCGGAGGTGAGCACCACGGGGTCGTTGCCGTACGCGGCGCTGGGGGTCACGGCGGGCGGCGTGGCCCTGAACAGCGGCAGGTCGGCGGGCATCGCCGCCATCATCTCGGCGGAACCGGGCGCGTCCTCAAGGCGGGCGAGCCGCCCGAGCTCGGACTGCGGGACACCGAGGAACAGCTCGTCGGCGATGCCCAGCGGCTGCGCCACCTCCTCCCGGAGCACCTGCGAGACCGGCCGGCCGGTGGCCCGGCGCACGATCTCGCCCATCACGAAGCCCCAGGTCATCGCGTGGTAGCCGGTCCTGGTCCCGGGCTCCCACCAGGGCTCGGAGCCGGCGATCAGCGCACACATCCCGTCCCAGTCGGCCAGGTCCCGCACCGTGAGGCCGGCCGGTACCGCCGGGACGCCGAGCGAGTGCGTCAGCGCGTGGCGGACGGTCGCCTTGTGCTTGCCGTGCGCCCCGAACTCGGGCCAGAGTTCCACGATAGGCCGGTCGTACTCGATCACCCCGCGCTCCGCGAGCACGTGCACCACCGTCGCGGTCGCCCCCTTCCCGGTGGAGGCGCTGTAGAACGGTGTGTCCGGGGCGACCAGCCGCCGGCTCTCCGGATCGGCGACCCCCGCCACGGCGTCCACCACCAGCTCCCCGTGCCGGTACACCGCGACCTGGATCCCCAGCTCGGCCCCCGACTCCACCATCTCGTCAACGGCCCGCTGCACAAGCTCCTGCATCCCGCTCTCCTCCTCGGCTGCGGCGCTCCTGTGCGCCGCTCACCCTCAGGTCGCCACGAAGGGGGAGATCTCGACATGCGGTGCTCTCGCTCCCAGCAGGGCGGCCCGTGCGCGTGCGACACCTCTTTCCGTCACGGAAGCACCACCCCCGGCCGCCTCGGGCCGTGCACCGAGGCCCGAGCAGGCCCGGCAGATCCCCGGTGCGGGCACCGGGTCGTGGCACTTGGCGCACTCGGAGTAGCCGGCTTTCTGTGTTCCTTCCGCCGGCCGAGAGGGCGGCATCTTGTGCTCCAACCGGTAGCGGAGCACGGCAGCCGCCGAATGCATCGGAGCCGGCAGGCCAGGCAACAGGGCGTGCGCGAGGTCGGTCGCGGTGCAGCCGCGCGCCAACCACCGCCCCACCAGCGGCGCCAGTTCCCGCGCCTCGGCCTCGCCCAGACGCAGCCGGGGCTCGGGCCGGATCGCGCGGAACAGGGTGTCCACCGCCTCCCGTTCGTCTTCGTCGGCCGACTCCTGGGGGAGGGTGGGTTCTTGGCCCCGGTCCTTTACAACAGGACTGCCAGCGACGCCGGTTGGCGGCCCACCGGACGCCGGACGGGTGACACCCGGCCGCGCGTGCTGGGGGGTGTCGTAGACGTGCGCCTCGCTGCGGAGGGTGCCGTCGGGGAGGCGGATCTTCTCGACGCGGTAGTACCCGGCGTCGGTGAGTTCCTTCAAGGCCTTGCGGACGGCCCCACGCCCCTGGGGGCTGGTGTCGGCCATGTGCCGCCCGTCCTCCCGCCAGCCGTCGGGCCGGGAGAGCAGATCCGCGAGCAGACCGCGGGCGGTGTAGCTCAACCGCCGGTACTGCAACACGGAGTTGGGTAGCACGGTGAAGTTGCGCACGTGGGCGCTACGATGGATGTGCATCGGGAGTCTCGCTCCTGTTGCCGGACCCCGGGGTGTTGGTAGCACCGCCGGGGTCGCAATTTTCTCTTTGAGTACGGAACGTACCACGACATTTGACGCAGCGTGAGCCATTCGTGACTACCTGATAGGGTCCAAGGCTCCCCAACTCGGCAACTCCCGCTACCGTTGCCCCATGACGGATCTGCGCCGGGTGCCCGTGGACGAGGTGCTGAAACGGGTCGAGACCGCCTTGGGCACCCGGCTCGACCGGGCCTCGGTGGTTCGCAAGCGCCGCTCCGTGGGCGCCCGCACGGAGCGCGGAACGTGGGTACGGATCGAGCGGCGAGGCCTGGACCGGATCGGAGCCCAGGGCGGGGACGGCACCCCGTCGGCCGAGGCGCTGAGTGGCATCGCGAAGCCCGCCTGGCTGGCCGCCGTCGCCTGGCTCGACGACGCCGAGCCGGTGATGTGGCGGGCCGATGAGACCCGGCTCCTCCCGTCCGAACCAGTTGGGCCCGCAGTGGTGGCGGACGCACCCGGGCTGCCTCCCGGCTGGTGGGCACAGCTGAACACCTCCCTGGATGCGCTGGCCCGACAGCGGACGAACCGAGTCGCCACACCCGACACCGAGACGATCACGCAGGCCCTGGTGACGCGCACGATCCGTCAGATGTACCCACACGTCGATGCGACGGTGGACGAGTGGTGCCCGGCGCACGCGGACCTGAACTGGGCGAACGTGACGGCGCCGGATTTCTGCCTCTTCGACTGGGAGGACTGGGGCATGGCCCCGCGCGGCCTGGACTCCGCCACCCTCTGGGCCGCTTCCCTCGCCGTACCTGCCCTGGCCGCCCGCGTCCGCACCGAACGAACCGCCGACTTCTCGACCCGGGACGGCAAGTTGATGACCCTGTTCGTCGCAGCGAAGATCCTCGGGCCGTACGCCCATCCCGAGGACCCTCGCCTTGACGGAGCCCGCACACTGGCGGAGCAGATGGTGAAGGAGCTCGTGACTACCTGACGGTGGTGAGCTCCCCGCGTGCGACGGCCGCGCGGAGGACCGTGGCGATCTCCTGCGGCAGGAGATTGACCGCGTCGAGGGCACCGGTGGTCAACGGGATCTCCTCCAGGAGGTACTCACCCCGCCCTTCCTGACTGAACTCGGGACCGCTGCGGTCCTCGAAGCTCCATTTCTCGATGGTGGCGAGGTAGAAGTCCTGGCGCTCGCCGTCGCCCTCAACGGTGTGGAGCAGGCCGACGATCTCCACTTCACCGGCGATCTCTTCACGCACCTCGCGCAGCAGGGCGTCCTCGGGGCTGGCGTCGGTCGGCTCGACCTTGCCACCGACGATCACCCAGTACGGGGCGACGCCGGGGCGGATGCGTTTGATCAGCAGCATGGTGTCGTTCGGGGTGAGGAGGACGGCGCGGACTCGGTGCTGCATGGTTCCTTCTTCCTGGACGGGGCGGGTTCCCTCTGCTCAACGGACCGGAGGCTTTGGGTGCTGGGTGTCGGCCGCGTGCCGGTGCACGCGGCCGACATGGAGAGAGTGGCGTGCACGACGTTGCCGTGCGGCCAGGGGGTCACACCCCAGCGCTGCCGGGTGAGCCGATCGACCAGGAAGAGTCCTCGGCCGGACTCGGCGTCCGGCCCGGCATCGATCAGCACCGGCAGGATCGCCGACCCGTCCGCGACCAGCAGCCGTACGGTGTCGCTGCTTGCGCGCCGGATGCCGACCATCATGGAGGTCTGGCAACCGGTCCTCGCCGCGTTGCCCACCAGTTCGGACATGATCAGCTCGGCGTCGTCGATCAGTTGCGGCAGCTTCCACTCGGTGAGTTTGGCGCGGACCAGGAGCCGGGCAGTGCCGGCCGACGCGGGGCTGTACGGCAGTCGGAGGGTGGCCGGGCCCGGCGCGCGCGTGAGCGCGGGGCGTTGGTGATGGAGCATCAGCATGCAGCCACTGTCGCGAAGCCGTCACCGTTCGTGAACGGACGGGATATATCAGTTCCAGAAGTCGTACCGGCGTCGAGTGAGACGATTCGTATCACTCCTGGCTGATGATGACGGATGTTCCGAGAATCAATGCGAGCTTGCGCAGCTTCGCCAGGGTGGCGCTGCCCGCGCTCGCCTTCTGCGCGATCACCCCGGGCAGCCCCTGGTGTCGCGCCCATCCCGGCGCGGCCGAGCAAACGTCAAGCAGGGTGTCCAAGGCGGTGTCCGACTGCCGGGTCTCGGCTTGCGCGAGTGCCACGTCGAGCATCATCCGGTTGCGCGCCGACGGGGTGAGTGAACCCGTGCCGGCGAGCGATTCGAACAGGCCCAGCGCTCGTGCCGGCCGGCTGGTCGAGACGGAGATGCCGATAGCCTGGGCGGCGACCGTCGTGGGCCCGAACGCCGTGCCGTTCACCCGGACGTCCCGGCCCATCCGGGCCGCTACCGCATACCCCTGCGACAACAGATCGTCGGCGCTGTCCACGTCTCCCTGACGGGCGGCGACGACGGCTGCGAACGTCACGTGCCACCCGTAGGTGGCGAGCGTTCCGAGATCTCGATCTCCGTATCTGGGCTCGATGGACTCGTACGACAGGCGGGCCGTCTCCCCGGCCTGGTCGAGCCGGGCGTCCCGCAGGTAGATCCACGACCGGCCGGAGGCGACCATGGCCGAGCGGACGGTGTCCCCTGCGCGGTCGGCCTCGTGTTGGGCGTGACCGATCCCGGCGTACGCGAGATCGCGGGCGCCGAACTGGTTCGCCACGTAGGCGGCAAGGCGGTACGCGTCGGCGAGGACGCCTGCGGCCGTGCTCTTCCGGTCGACCGGAGCTGCCTTCAGGGCGGCGGCGGCTTCACGCAGTGCGGGGGTGACCCGGACTCCCGCGCCCACGTAGTCTCCGGATCGGTAGGTCTTCCATGCGGCGGCGAGTCCGGCCGCGAGTTCGGCCGGGGGCGGGGGCTGTACATCGACGCCGACACCGGCGGCGGTGTCGTGAACGATGCGGGACAGCTCGCGGATCATTGCCCGGTCGGCGCCCTGCATCGCCCGACGGGGGGCCTGTTGGCCGAGGACCACCGACACGTCCGTGTGCAGCGCGGCTGAGATCCGCAGCAACGTCTGGAGGCTGCCACCGAGGTTGCGTTCCGCCTTGCGGATCGTCGCCACGGACAGGCCCGACGCTTCGGCGAGTTGCTCCTGGGTCATGTCCGGTCCGCGGAGAAGCTTGATGCGCTCGCCAGTGGTGTAGTCGGTCCACTGCGTCATCCCTGGTCCCCTTCCGGGTGCACGGCCGTACTGGGAAGGTACCCGCTCCCATGAACGGGCGGAGACGGTCCGATCACGTTGTGCCACCTGTGGCGGGCGGGCCGAACGTCAACCTGCTGTCGCGCAAACCGCTCCTTCGAAGGATGCGGTTGCGCAGCAGCGGTTCATCGGCGAATGGGCGGCCAGGCTGGGGGCATGTCGTCTGTTGTTGCGTCCGGGCAGTGGGTCTTGCCCGAGTCGCCGTATGCGCTGTGGGCTCGGGGTGAACTCGACGAGTATCTCTGGCTGCCAGAGCGGCTGCAGGTCGAGGTGATCGGTGGGGAGTTTGTCGTGACGCCGTATCCACCGGTGAATCACGCCTTGATGCTCTCGGACATGAAGGAATGGCTGTTCCGTGCCGAGTTCAGGAAGGAAGGCTTCCCGTGGCAGGTGGTGCAGCGCGTCGGTGTCGACCTTGCCGAGATCGGGGACGGCTACTGTCCCGACCTCGTCGTGGTGACTGCTGAGGTGGATCTGCTGGCAAGGGCGGAGGACCGGTATCTCCGCCCGGACGAGATCAGCTTGGTGGCCGAGGTCACGGCGTACCCCAGCGCACACACTGGCCGGCGTCCGGTGTCCGGCAAGGCCACCAAGTGGAGTGGCTATGCGCGGTGTGGGGTGCCGTACTACCTGCTGGTGGACCGGGATCCACGGCAGCCGGGTGTCACCTTGTTCGGGGATCCGAACAAGGCTGAGGCCACGTATCAGGTGATGGGTGAGTGGAAGTTCGGTGACGCGGTTCGGTTGCCGGAGCCGTTCGATGCGGAGATCAGGACGGATGCCTGGAGGCCCTGGGGATGAGATGGCGCCGCCCCGGAACGGAGATCCGTTCCGGGGCGGCGGCGTGTGTGGGGGGTCAGGCGGTCCGGGGGCGCTTGGCGACGGCTATCGCCAGGGCGGCGCAGAGGAGGGCGGCGAGGAGGGTGAAGCCGCTGGTGGCGGGGAGGAGGCCGTAGGTCTGGACGAGGGCGCCGACGGCGACGATGGGGAGGGAGGAGCCGAGGTAGATGATGATCCACAGGGAGCTCAGCTCGGAGCCCCTGCGTTCGGGGTTCATCGCGGCGACGGTGGTGGTGAACAGGGAGCGGAAGGCGATGCCCTGGCAGGCGCCGCCGAGGACGCTGCCGATGAAGAGCAGCGCCGGGGTGCCGGTGTACTGGGCGGTGACGACCAGGGCCAGGCCGGTGGCCAGGCCGGCCATGCCGAGGGCGATGACCAGGCGGTCGGCGGTCGGCGGCACGAGCAGCTGGGCGACGGCCGAGGAGCCGAGCAGCAGGGCCGCGACGACGGCGCCGATCAGCTTGGAGTCGGTGTGCAGCAGCTTGGCGGCGAAGGCCGGGGCCAGGCTGAGGTAGACGCCGAAGACCGCGTAGGAGATGAACCCGGCCGCGGCGGCGAGCAGGAACTCACGGCGACCGGTGCGCGGCAGCCGCAGGCGCTGGGGCCGCAGGTGGGCCGGAGTGGTGATGCGGGGCGGGGTGGCCGGCGGACGGTTGCGGCCGGGCATCCGCGGGTGGACCAGCGCGAGCGGCACGCAGAGCGCGAGCAGGGCGACGGCGTGCAGCAGGAACGGGCTGAGCAGCGGGTCGGAGCCGCCGGCCAGCAGGGCGCCGACCACCGGGCCGAGCGCGACGCCGCCGGCGGAACAGGCCAGGGTGATCTTGGCGGCCCGGGTCGGGTGGTCCGGCATCAGGTCGCCGAGGGCGGCCCCGGCGGCGCCGGTGGTCAGGCCCACCGCGATGCCCTGGACGGCCCGGCCGGCCGCGAGCTGCCAGAAGCCGCCCGAGGTCGCGAACACGACGTCGCCGACGGCGGACAGCGCGACGGCGGGCAGGATCAGGGCGCGTCGGCCGAGGTGGTCGGACCAGTGGCCGACCACGGCCAGCACCGGGACCAGCGCGAACACGTAGAACGCGAAGAGGATCGTGGTGTCCAGCGCGGTGAGGTGCATCCGCTGCTGGAGGAGCGAGTAGATCGGCGTGGCCAGGTTGGCGCCGATCAGCATGAGCAGCAGGGCGGCGGCGACGAGGCCGACGCGGACTCCGCGCAGCGCGTTCCAGCGGCTGATCGCGGAGAGCTGGAGCTGGGCGCGTGGCGCGAGCTCCAGGGGAAGCAGGGCCTCCGACAGTCGGCGTCCGTCGAACTGCGCGGTGCGCAGGCCGGAGCCGGCGGGGGAGAGGTCCGCCATGGCAGGGGTCTCCTGTGGCCGGGCACCACCCGGGTCGGCGGGGTGTGCCGGCGCGCCCGTCCTGGCGGCGCTGTGGTGGTGGCCTCGGTGCGGGCTCCCTGGTGGGGCAGGTGAGCTGAGAAGGGGGGGCTACGTTGCCCGTCGGCGCGCGCGGGGTTGTGCGCGGTACCGACTTCGAAGGATAAGGGGTGGGCGCACGGTTGCGGCGCGCGCCCCTTGAGGCCGGGCGTCCGGGGTGCCCGGCCTATACGCTGAGGTGGTGGACCGGTGACGCGGAGGTGATCTCCGCGGGCCCCGGCCGGCTGACCGCTCGGCGTAGGGAGAACGCGCAACGATGGCCGCACGACGTCGTAGGAACGCGGACACCCCGGCGGCGGGTGCGCCGGGCGAGGGTGCGGTGCTGCCCGCCGACCTGGAGCTGCAGGACCTGTACGGGGCGTTCGCCGCCCACGGGCTGGACGACGAGGACCTGGACGACGCGGCCGTGCTGGTGCCGCCGGTCACGCTGCCGTCCGAGCCGGAGCTGGCCGAGCGGGCGAAGGCCGTCCCGATGTTCGGGTGGGTGCTGAAGCTGGCCCGCTGGACGGCCCCGCACCGTGCGGTGGACGAGTTCGGCGACCTCACCGGCCCCGACCGGGCCCCGGCGGCCCGGCTGCTGGGCCTGGCCCCCGAGGAGGGGGACGCGCCGGAGGAGGCGGTGGTCGAGGCGATGCGCGCCTGGTCGCTGGCCTGTGACCTGGACCTGGTCGAGATCGGCACCACGGCGGCCGGCGAGCACGTCGCGATCCCCGGTCCGGACCTGGAGGCGGCCGAGGCGGGGGACGCGGAGACCGTCCTGGAGCTGTGGCTGACGGCCGCCGGGATCGTCCGCGAGCTGGCGGTGGAGGCGGACTCGCAGGACCTGGAGGCGGAGGACGGGGAGCGGGCGGAGGAGGACGAGGACGGTCTGAGCGACGTCGAGGACGCTCGCGACGAGGCCGCCGAGCTGCTCGACGAGGCGCTCCAGGTGCTGTACGAGACCACCGCCTTCGCCGAGCCGGGCAACGAGACGGTGCCGCTCGGCGTGCTGGCGGCGCTGCTGGTGGTCCCGGAGGGCGAGGAGCCGAGCGACGAGCTGCTCGGCGACATCACCGATGTGATGGTCGCCCTGGACCCGATGCTCGCCGACCTCGCCGAGCTGGGTCTGCTGGAGTACCGGCCGATCGACCCGGAGCTCTTCGACGAGGAGGAGGAAGGGGAGGCCGAGCGCTCGGCGCAGGCCGAGTCGGCGGAGCTGGACGAGGCGGAGTCCGCCCGGTTCGGGCTGGTCCGGCTCACGCCGCTGGGCCAGTACGGGATCCGGCAGTGGCTGCTGGAGGACGGCTACGACGCCCCGCTGGTCGGTGACCTGGCCCGGGGCGACGCCGCCGAGCTGCTGCGCGGGGTCAGCGAGGCCGCCAATGTGCTGCCCGAGGAGGAGCTGAAGGTCTGGGTGGCCGGCCGCGAGCCGGTGGCGGCGGCGCGCGAGCTGCTCGCGGCGGCGCGCGGCATCGACGCGTACGCCCCGATGCGGCGGCTGCTCTGCCACTCGGCGCTGACCCTGCTCGGCGCGCCCGCCGAGCCGGCCGTCCGGGAGGTGCTGGACGACCCGGAGCTGGGCGGCGGCGCCCGGGCCTGGCTGGTCTCGCTCGGCATGACGGACGTGCCCGTGCCGGACCGGGCGATGGCGCTGTGGACGGTCGTGGACGCCTTCGCGGCCCAGCTGCTGGACACCGGCGGCGATCCGGACCAGCTGCGCGACCTGGTCTCCGAGCTGCCGGTGACGGACGACCCGGTCGGCTACTTCGGCGAGCTGTGGCGGGTCGAGCACCCGTACACGGCGGACGTGCTGGAGGCGGTCGGCGAGCTGCATCCGGACCGGGCGGTGGCCAAGGAGGCCCGCAAGGCGGCGTTCAAGGCCCGTTCCAGGGGCTGAGCGGGCCACGGATCGGGTTGAGGGCCGGGCGGTCGATCGTCAGTTCGGCAGGTCCAGCGAGCCGTCCTCGGTGAAGGCGAAGAACGGGTTGTGGGCGAGCTCCCAGAGGTGGCCGTCCGGGTCCTCGAAGTACCCGGAGTAACCGCCCCAGTCCGTCGCCGCCGGCGCCTTGACCACGATGGCGCCGGCCGCCACCGCCGTCTCCAGGGCGGCGTCCACCAGGGCCTGGGACTCCAGGTTCACGGCGAGGGTGACACCGCGGAAGGCCGGTTCGCCCGCGGACGGCACGCCCGCGTCGGCGGCCAGCTCCTCGTGCGGGAAGAGGCCGAGCACCGAGTCGGCGGTGCGGAACCAGACGATGTTCGGGCTGGACGCGGCGGAGCGGTGCCAGCCGAGCGCCTCGTAGAAGCGGGCGCTGCGGTCGAGGTCGGCCACACCGAGGGTGACGATGCTGAGCCGGGCGGGGAAGGGCGAGGTCGCTGTCATGCCCGCCAGCCTAGGGAGGGGCACTGACAGCGGCGCTCCGGACGGGTCCGTCCGGAGCGCCGCGGCCGATCCTCCCGGCGGGCAAAGGGCCTGATGACCCGGTAGGTCGGGCCACGTATCGTTGCCCGGGTGCCGACGGCACGGTGCGGACGGCGAGGGCAGGGGGTGCGGCGCGGGATGAAGCGGGCGAGCGGAGGGGGCCGGGACGGCCGGTTCGGGGATGGTGCGGGCACGGTGGATCCGTTCGACCGCCCGGACGATCCCCTGGACGGCCCGCCGGACGGGCACCCGTCCGGCGACCTGGAGGAGTTCCTCGCCGTCGAGGAGGCGCTCGCCCGCCGCAGTCTCGTCGCGGCCGACTTCCCGGTGTTCGGCGTCGTGCCGGTGCTGGGCCAGGGCGGCGCCGCACTGGTCGGGTACGGGCACGACGGGTACGGAGCCGACGGTTACGGCACGGACTTCGGTGGGGCGGCCGGTGGGGCGGCCGG
Organism: Kitasatospora sp. NPDC057595; assembly: GCF_042800875.1. Classification (NCBI taxonomy): domain Bacteria; kingdom Bacillati; phylum Actinomycetota; class Actinomycetes; order Kitasatosporales; family Streptomycetaceae; genus Kitasatospora; species Kitasatospora sp. NPDC057595. Next base: position 232,127 of record NZ_JBHVGL010000007.1, read on the forward strand.
CGGCGGAGCGGCGGGGGGCGGCGCGCCCGGCTGGATCGAGATCGGCTTCGGCGACTGGACCTCGCCCGCCGGCCCGTACGTCACCGTGCGCACCCACCGGCCCGGCGCCGACCGCCACGAGCCGCTGCCCGAGCTGGAGGACGTGGTCGAGGACGAGCGCGACCGGGCCTACGAGCAGCTCGGCGTCGACGAGGGCGACACGCCCGGCCGGGTCCGCGCGCTCCGGGAGTGGATCACCGTGGACGGCGAGTCGCGCGCCGTCGAGGTGCACGAGGACCGGCGCGGCCTGTGGTCCGGCGTGGCGCTGCCCGGCTGCTGCCCGATCAGCGGGGTCGAGCCGGTCTGGGCCGGCCGCTTCCGGGTGGACGGGCTGACCGTCACGGTCTGCGGGCGCGGTGTGCCGCCGGGCGGCGTCGAGCTGGCGCGGATCCGGGACCACGAGCGCCATCTGGGCGGCCGCACCGCGCTGCTGCGCGAGCTGGCGGTCCGTCGCGGCCGGCACCTGCCGGTGGAGCGGCGCGAACTCTCCCCGGTCACCGGGCTGGAGGCGCACCGGGCGGTGATCGCGCACGGCATCAGCGAGGCCGCCGCCATGGAGGCACGGCTGCGCTCCGGGCGCCCGCCCCGGCCGCCCCGGGGGGCGCGCGCGGAGGCGGGCGCGCTGCGCTGGGAGGCGGCGGTCCGCCAGCAGATGCGGCTCGCCTCGGAGACCCGCGAGGAGGCCGCCGCGGCGGTCGCCGCGATGGTGGAACAGCTCGGCCGGCTCTCCCAGTTGACGCACTGGGTGGTCGGGACGGCGGAGGGCGACGCGGCGGTGGAGGAGTCGATCCGGTACACGGTGTTCGCCAGCGAGGTGGCGAGCGTGCCGGCGCAGCGCGCCTGGCGGCAGGTGCGGCTCGGGGAGCGCGGGGAGCGCGGGGAGCACCCGATGGGTGAGCAGCTGTGGCTGGCGGCCTGGGAGCAGTGGCGGGCGGCGCGGACCGGCGGACGCTGAGCCGGTGCCGAGCCGACGGCCCGTCGGCGGTGGTACGGCGGGTGACGGTTCACCGACCCGCGGTGTGACCTGTGGTGACCGGGCAAAAATTGAGCAATGGGTTTGCATAAGGTCGGCAAATGACCACCCCGACGAGGTGTCCGCGTCATCGGGTGTTCACCGCGCGGGCGGAGTCTGCTGGGCGTCGACGACCATTCTCGACACCTCGCACGCCACGCGCCGGGGACCTCCCCGGTCGGCGGCCCACCCCTCAGGAGTGACTGCCATGTCGCTGTCCCGCCGGGACTTCGTCAACCGTTCCACCATCGTCGGGGCCGGCGTTCTGATCGCCGGCAGCGCCGAGGCCCTGGCCAGCGCCCCGGGCGCGATCGCCGCCCCGGCCGGTGGCGAGGTGCCGGTCGCCGCGGCCGCCGAGGGCGAGCGCGTCGCCGTCGGCTACGGCCCGCTGGTCGCCGACCCGGAGGGCCTGCTGGCCCTGCCGAAGGGCTTCAAGTACAAGGTCCTGAACCGTGCCGGCGTCAGCAAGCTGCGCACCGGCGAGTTCACCCCGAGCAACCACGACGGCACCTCGGCGTTCGAGGACGAGCGCGGCGGCAACCTGCTGGTCGTCAACCACGAGCTGGGCGGCGCCCGCGCCAACTGGCCGAACCCGGTCCCGCTGACCGAGGGCCACGTCTACGACCCGGGCGCGGCCGGCGGCTGCACCATCGTGCACGCCAAGGCCAACGGCAAGGTCGAGCAGTGGGTCGGCATCGCCGGCACCGCCACCAACTGCGCCGGTGGCGTCAGCCCGTGGGGCACCTGGCTGTCCGGCGAGGAGACCGAGGACAAGGCCGGCAAGAACGGCTTCACCAAGGACCACGGCTACATCTTCGAGGTCGACCCGTTCGACGACGACTACAACCGCGACCCGCAGCCGGTCAAGGCGTTCGGCCGCTTCGCCCACGAGGCCGTCGTCGTCGACCCGAAGCGCGGCCACGTCTACCTGACCGAGGACGCGGGCAACCCCAACGGCCTGCTGTTCCGCTGGACCCCGCCGGCCGGCTTCAAGCACGGCCGCTACCAGCTGCGCAAGCTGGCCGCCGACGCCGGTGTGCTGGAGGCCTTCAAGGTCTTCGACGCCCAGGGCAAGTTCATCGACGACCTGTCCCGCGCCACCCAGGTCGGCACCACCTACGGCGTGGACTGGGTCAAGGTCCAGGACCGCGACGCGAGGACCGTCTCCATCCGCAAGCAGTTCAAGGACGGCGAGGTCACCCGCGCCCGCAAGCTGGAGGGCATGTGGTGGGGTGACGGCGGCTTCTACTTCGTCTCCAGCTTCGCCCGCTCGGAGAGCCCGGTGCAGCACGACGGCCAGGTCTGGTTCTTCAACCCGGCCCGTCGCACCATCACCCTGAAGGTCCTGCTGGGCGTCAACACCGACGTCTGGGGCGACCACGACAACTTCGACGGCCCGGACAACATCACCGTCTCGCCCTACGGCGGAATCGTGATCGCCGAGGACGGCGAGGGCGTCTCGCACCTGTTCGGCGCCACCGAGGACGGCCTGACCTACGCCATCGCCCGCAACGAGCTGAACATCGGCACCGCCGAGAAGCCCGAGTTCAGCGAGTTCACCGGCGTCACCTTCTCGGACGACGGCAAGACCCTCTTCGCCAACATCCAGACCCCGGGCATCCAGCTGGCCATCACCGGCCCGTGGCACCGCCTGAACGAGCACAAGCGCGGCCAGGGCTACGGCCAGTGAGCTGAGTGCGAGTGATCGTCAGGGGCCCGTTCCTCGGAGCGGGCCCCTTTCGCGCATCGGGCCCTCGTGCGCACCGGGGCCGTCAGGGCTCGGCGGGCAGCCGCAGCTGGAGCATGGCGAGCAGCCGCTGCTGCGGCTGCGCCAGGTCGATGCCGGTCAGCTGCTCGGCCCGGCGGACCCGGTAGCGCAGGGTGTTCGGGTGGATGTGCAGGGCGTCCGCCGCGACCCGGACCTCGCCCAGCGCGTCCAGCCAGGCCAGCACCGACTCGGCGAGCCGGGTGCCGTGCCGGCGGTCGTACTCGGCGAGCGCGGTGAGCCGCGGGTCGCGCAGGCCGCCGCGCTCCTGGAGCAGCGCCAGCATCTCGCTGACCAGCACCTCCGCCTGGACGTCGATCAGCGCCGCGACCTCCAGGTCCACCCCGCCGCGGCCCATCGCGTCCAGGATCCGGTCCGCCTGGGCACGCGACTCCGGCACCCTGGCCAGGCCGTCCACCGTCGAGCCGATCGCCGCGCGCAGCGGGACGCCCAGGTGGTCCCGGGCCGCCTCGACCGCCTCCTGCGCCCAGCCGCGCACGGTGGCCATCGGCAGGTTGGCGGGCAGCTCGGGCAGCAGCACGTAGACCCGGGACTCGATCGGCGCGAGCAGCGCGGCGCGGTGCCGGGCCGCGGTGTGCACCGAGATGAGGCCGGTCACCTCGGCCCGGGTCAGCTGCTCGGTGGTGCCCGCGCTGTACGCCAGCACGGTGGCCGGGCGGCGCAGGTCCAGGCCGAGGTGGGTGGCCAGCGACTGCGGGCCGGTGGAGCCCTCCAGCAGGCCGGTGAGCAGGGTCTGGGTCAGCCGGACGTCCGCGGACAGCTCCCGGCGCCGGCGCACCAGCTGGGCCGCGGCGACCCGGGCCGCGCCGACCAGTGCCTGCTCGGCGAGCGGCGCCAGCGGCTGGGAGCCCTCCTGCACCCAGATGGTGCCGAGCGGCTGCGCGCCGGCCCGGATGCCGATCGCCAGCCGGCGGCGCAGGCCCAGCTCCGGGTGCGGGTCGACCGCGATGGCCGTGTCCGAGCTGCGCAGGTGCTGGAAGACGCCCCACTCGCGGAGCTTGGACAGGTACGGCTCGGGCCCCTGCCAGCCGAGGATGGACAGCCGGCGCAGGTCGTCGACCTCGTCGGAGTCGGAGGAGCGGGAGTAGGCGAGCACCCGGCTGGAGGTGTCCTCGATCGAGACGATGCCGTTGGTGAGGACGGCGACGGTCTGGGCGAGCGAGAAGAGGTCACCGGCGTTGTGCTCGGCGGTGCCGGGCGTGTCCGGGGCGTCCGGCCCGGCGATGATCGCGCGGGCGAGCGAGTCGAGGTGCTCCCAGCGGGTCTCCCGGCGCACCGAGAGCAGTGCCACGCCCGCCTCGGTGGCCGCCTCGCGCAGCGCGTCGGCCTGTCCGGGGGCGTCCAGCTTGACGGCCACCGCGGCGGCCCCGGCCCGGCCGGCGGCGCGCAGCGCGGGGAGCGCGGCCCGGCCGCGGGCGCCGATGGCGAGCACGAGTTCGCCGGGAGCGGCGGTCGGCGGGTCCTCCGGGTCGAGGATGGCGACGTCGCGGACCGGGACGTCCAGCCCGTGCGGGGCTGCCTGGAGCTCGACGAGCGGCTCGCCCAGGGACATCAGCAGCTGGCGGAGCGGGAGGCCGGGGGTGGTCATACGGGCCTCCTCGGGGCGTCCGGCGGGGCGCTGGTGGGGCGTCGGCTGGGCGTCGGCGGGGCGTCCGATGGGGCTCCGGTGGCTGGTGGCCCCGGTTCTTCATTCGGGCGAACAACGCCGTCCGGATGATTTTAGCCGTCCGGCCAATCAAGCGGGCCCCGGTGCAGGAATAGCGTTCGTCATGTGGCCGGCGTGCGACCCGCGCCGGCATCCCCCCGCAAGAAACGAAGGAGAGCGTGCGCTCATGGACGCTGTGACCCAGGTCCCCGCGCCGGTGAACGAGCCGGTCCACAGCTACGCCCCGGGCAGCCCGGAACGGGCCCGTCTGGAGGCCAAGCTGAAGGAGCTGGGCGGCCAGGAGCCGGTCCAGCTGACCATGACGATCAACGGTGAGCGCCGGATGGGCGGCGGCACCGAGTTCCACGTCGTCCAGCCGCACAACCACGCGGCGAGGCTCGGTACCCTGCGCAACGCCACCCAGGCGGACGCGCAGGAGGCCATCGACACTGCCCTGGCCGCGGCCCCGGCCTGGCAGGCGCTCTCCTTCGACTCCCGCGCCGCGATCTTCCTGCGCGCCGCCGACCTGCTGGCCGGCCCCTGGCGCGAGACGCTGGCCGCCGCCACCATGCTCGGCCAGTCGAAGACCGCGCAGCAGGCCGAGATCGACACCCCCTGCGAGCTGGTCGACTTCCTGCGCTTCAACGTGCACTTCGCCCGCCAGATCATGGCCGAGCAGCCGATCTCCTCGGACGGCGTGTGGAACCGCAGCGACCACCGCCCGCTGGAGGGCTTCGTCTACGCGATCACCCCGTTCAACTTCACCGCCATCGCCGGCAACCTGCCGACCGCCCCGGCGCTGATGGGCAACGTGGTGCTCTGGAAGCCCTCGCCCACCCAGCAGTTCTCCGCGCACCTGCTGATGCAGCTGCTGGAGGAGGCCGGCCTGCCCAAGGGCGTCATCAACATGGTGACCGGCGACGGCCTGGACGTCTCCGCCGTCGCGCTGAAGCACCCGGCCCTGGCCGGCATCCACTTCACCGGCTCCACCGCCACCTTCCAGCACCTGTGGCGCGAGGTCGGCAACAACATCTCCGGCTACCGCACCTACCCGCGGATCGTCGGCGAGACCGGCGGCAAGGACTTCCTGGTCGCCCACCCGTCCGCCGACAAGGCCGTGCTGAAGACCGCCATGACCCGCGGCGCCTTCGAGTTCCAGGGCCAGAAGTGCTCCGCCCTGTCCCGCGCCTACGTCCCGGCCTCGATCTGGGCCGAGCTCAAGGACGAGTTCCGCGACGAGGTCGAGGGCCTCACCATGGGCGACGTCACCGACCTGGACAACTTCATGTCGGCCGTCATCGACGAGCGCTCCTTCGCCAAGAACAAGGCCGCGATCGACCGCGCCCAGGCCGACGCCAAGGTCGAGGTCCTGGCCGGCGGCACCTACGACGACTCGGTCGGCTACTTCGTCCGCCCGACCGTCCTGGTCTGCGAGGACCCGGCGAGCGAGTACTTCAAGGACGAGTACTTCGGCCCGATCCTGGCCGTCCACGTCTACGAGGACGACAAGTACGACGAGATGCTGGCGCAGATGGAGTCGGTGTCGGCCTACGGCCTGACCGGCTCGATCATCTCCCAGGACCGCGAGGCCGTGCAGCACGCGATGCACAAGCTGCGCTTCGCCGCCGGCAACTTCTACATCAACGACAAGCCGACCGGCGCGGTCGTCGGCCAGCAGCCGTTCGGTGGCGGCCGGGCCTCGGGCACCAACGACAAGGCCGGTGCCAAGCAGAACCTGGCGCGGTGGACCTCGACCCGCTCGGTCAAGGAGACCTTCGTCCCGCCGACGGACTACCGCTACCCGCACATGGGCTGAGTGCCCCACCGGGACCCCTTCGCGGTCCCCTGACGCCCCCGGTCCCGCAGCCGGGCGGCGTCCCCACGGGCGGCGGACCCCACTCCCCGGTCCGCCGCCCGTCTTTCTGCCACCCTTAGAAGCACCAGCTCCAGGAGTCACGATGCTCCGTTCCGCCCTCCTCGCGGCCTCCCGGTCCTCGCAGGTCCGCACCGTCGTCGAGAAGTTCCCGCCGACCCACGCGATAGTCGAGCGCTTCGTCGCCGGCGAGGCCCTCGACGACGCCGTCACCGCCTGCGACGACCTCGTCGCCACCGGCCGCAAGGTCACCCTGGACCACCTCGGCGAGGACACCCGCGACGCCGCCCAGGCCGCCGGCACCGCCGAGGCCTACGAGTACCTGCTCAAGGCGCTCAAGGAGACCGGCCTGGCCGCCGGCGCCGAGGTCTCGGTCAAGCTCTCGGCCGTCGGTCAGTTCCTCCCGGTGGACGGCGAGAAGATCGCCCTGGAGAACGCCCGCCGGATCTGCGAGGCCGCCGCCGAGGCCGGCACCACGGTGACCCTCGACATGGAGGACCACACCACCACCGACTCCACCCTCGGCATCGCCCGCGAGCTGCGCCAGGACTTCCCCTGGCTGGGCGTCGTCCTCCAGGCCTACCTGCGCCGCACCGAGGACGACTGCCGCGAGTTCTCCGGCGCCGGCTCGCGCGTGCGCCTGTGCAAGGGCGCCTACAAGGAGCCCGAGTCGGTCGCCTTCCAGGGCAAGCACGAGGTCGACCTCGCGTACGTCCGCGCGCTCAAGATCCTGATGGCCGGCGAGGGCTACCCGATGATCGCCTCGCACGACCCCAACATGATCAAGATCGCCGGCCAGCTGGCCCAGTGGAACGGCCGCAAGCGCGACTCCTTCGAGTACCAGATGCTGTACGGCATCCGCCCCGAGGAGCAGCTGCGCCTCGCCGGCGAGGGCAACACCATGCGCGTGTACCTCCCGTACGGCCAGGAGTGGTACGGCTACTTCATGCGCCGCCTCGCCGAGCGCCCGGCCAACCTCACCTTCTTCCTGCGCGCCATGGCCACCCGCGGCTGACGCACGCGAACGCCGAACGGCCCGCGCCCCCACCGGGGGCGCGGGCCGTCGCGTGTCCGGGCCCTACAGGAAGTCCTTGGTGTCCAGTTCGAAGTCGAACGGCGCCGGAAGCGCGAGCGGCTCGCCGAAGGCGGCCAGGTGCACCTCGGTGTACTCGTCGCGCTTCGGTTGGGAGAAGAGGCTGACCTGGGACTTCTCGCGGTCGATGAGCAGGTAGAGCGGGATGGCGGCGCGCGCGTAGCAGTGGCGCTTGGCGATCCGGTCCTGGTCGGGTTTGCTGGAGGTCACTTCAGCCACCATCGCCACGCCGTCCGGCTCCATCCAGGACGGCGCGCCGCGGAAGAGGCGGAGCTCCATCGGCGCGAACGTCGCGTCGGGAATGACGTGGTTCTTCGGGCAGAGACCGCCACTGACCAGACGGAGTCCCTTGGTGCCCGCCACCTGCATGCGGACCTTTGACAGACGGCTCATCTGGTCGATGAGCAGCCCGATGTAGTCCTCGTGATCGCCGTCCGGCGGTGGAGTCACGATGATCTCTCCCTCGATGAGCTCGGCCCGGAAGCCTTCGGGGGAGTGCAGGCTCAGGAAGCTCTCCAGCAGGATGTCCTCCTGCGACGGGGAATCCGTGATCGGTTTCTCATGCGCCACAGCACTCATGATGCCCCTCCTTCAGGTGGACGTCACGCTAGTGCCGGGCTGAGCCGAGTTATGCCGTGCACGGTGATCTTTCACCCGATGGTGTGAGGCGGTGGGCGTAGGCGACCGGCCGGTGCCGGGGAAGGGCCGGTAGCTCGGTGGGGCGGGGTGCGCCGGGTTTTCACCCGATCGTGCGAGGGGGCCCGGCGTAGGATCTTCACGCTGGTGAACTCGTGGTGCCGGGTGAGGAGTTGGCGTGGTGGTGAAGCGGTTCGCGGAGTTGTCGACGCCGTTGGTGGCGGACGCGTGCGTGCGGGTGGGGGTGGCGGTCCGGGCGGCGCCGGCGGGGGTCCGGGCGGTGGTGCCGGGGGGCCGGGTGGCGGGGCGGGTGCTGCCGGTGCGGCACTACGGGAGCGTGGACGTCTTCCTGGAGGCGTACGGGGCGGCCGAGCCCGGGGACGTCGTGGTGATCGACAACGGCGGACGGCTGGACGAGGCCTGCGTCGGGGACCTCGCCGTGCTGGAGGCGCGGGCCGCCGGGGCCGCCGGGGTGGTGGTGTGGGGGCTGCACCGGGACACCCCGGAGCTGGTGGAGATCGGACTGCCGGTGTTCAGCTACGGCAGTCTCCCGGCCGGGCCGCTGCGGCTGGACGGGCGGGAGCCGGAGGCGCTGGCCAGTGCGAGGTTCGGGCCGCATCTGGTGGGCGTCGAGGACGTGGTGTTCGCGGACTCCGACGGCGTGCTGTTCGTGCCCGGGGCCCGGCTGGACGAGGTGCTGGAGGCGGCGGCCGGCATCGCCCGCACCGAGCGCGCGCAGGCGGACCGGATCCGCTCGGGTGACACGCTGCGCCGGCAGACCGCGTTCGACGAGTACCTGGAGCGCAGCGAGGCCGACCCGGAGTACAGCTTCCGGCGGCACCTGCGGCGGATCGGCGGGGCGATCGAGGAGTGAGGGGAGACGACAGCGCCCCCGGTGGTGTGCCGGGGGCGCCGTGGGGGGCGGGTCAGAGCATCGCGGCGGCGGGCTTGACCATCGCACGGGCGGTCTTGGCGTCGACGTACTCGCCGATGGCGGTCATCACCCACTCGCCCGAGTACTGGCGGATCAGCTTGCACATCACCACACCGGTGTGCGGCTCGGAGTGGGTGAGGTCGAAGCGGACCAGCTCCTGGTTGGTGGCGGCGTCCACCAGGCGGCAGTAGGCGTTCTTGACCTCGGTGAACTTCTGGCCGGAGAAGGAGTTCACGACGAAGACCAGGCCGCAGACCTCCGGCGGGAGGCCGTCCAGGTGGACGGTGATCGACTCGTCGTCGCCGCCGCCCTCACCGGTCAGGTTGTCGCCGGAGTGGGCGATGGCGCCGTTGAAGATGCCCAGCTTCATGAACCAGGCGGTGTCGAGCTTCTCGCGCTGGGCGTCGAAGGCCAGGCAGGAGGCGTCGAGGTCGATGTTGCGGCCGCGGCCGGCGGGCTCCCAGCCGAGGCCCATCCGGACGGCGGAGAGGAAGGGCTTGCCGTTCTTCTCCAGGGAGACCGAGCCGCCCTTGGTGAGGCTGACCCGGCCCTTGTCCAGGGTGACCTTGGTGAAGGACGGGGCAGCGGCGGGCGGGGCCGGCGGTGCGGGGGGAGCGGGCGGCATCGGGGGCGCGGTCTGCGGCATCGGCGGGGCGGAGGCCATGGCGAGCCGGGGGTCGACCGGGGCGGCGGGCGCCGGCGGCGGGGTGACCGGGGCCGGGGTGACCGGGGCCGGGGGCGCGACGGGCGCCGCGGCCGGCTGCTCGTCGACGCTGACGCCGAAGTCGGTGGCGATGCCGGCCAGGCCGTTCGCATAGCCCTGGCCGACCGCGCGGACCTTCCAGGCGCCGTTGCGCTGGTAGACCTCGACCACGATCAGCGCGGTCTCCCGGCCGAGCGGCGGCGGGGTGAAGGTGACCAGCACCGCGCCGGTCGCGGCGTCCCGTACGGTCGCGGTCGGTTCGATGCCCGCGAAGGTGGCGCCGGTCTCGTCGGGGCTCGCGGTCACCACGATCTTGGTGATCCCGGCCGGGACGGCGGCGGTGTCGACGATGATGGCGTCCGGCGTTCCGGCGGCGGCCGGACGGTGGGTCACACCGGGCCCGTTCGGTGCGTTGTAGAAGACGAAGTCGTCGTCCGAGCGGACCTTTCCGGCGTCGGTCAGCAGCAGGCCCGAGACATCCAGCGCCTTGGGTGCGGTGACCTCGACGGTCACCCGCGCGGCGGTCAGCGGGGCGTTGCCGCCTTGGGTCAGGACCGTGGACACGAACTCCTCCTGGGATGCGGTGGTGCGGCGCCGGCCCCGGCGTTGGGGCGGCTGTGCCGGCTGGCGACCACAGTAACGAACGAGCCCGGTCGGATGAGCCCGAACGGGGCGCTGACCTGTTGGGTTGCCCCGGGCCGCCGGACCGGTGGCGGGGCGCGGTCCGGCGGGGGAACGGTGCGGCGGTCAGCCGGTCGGGGCGGCGGCGCGGGGGGCCGGCAGCGGGGCCGGAGCAGTGGTCCGCGCGGGGGCCGGCGCCGGGACCGCCGGAGGCGCCGTGAAGGTGCCGAGGGCCGCGACGGCGCGCGGGCGGCCGATGCCGAAGGCGCTGGCGTTCCAGGACCCGGGGGTGCGCGGGCCGACGCTCCGGGCCGGGCCGGCCTGCCCGGTGGACCGGGTGCCGCGCACGGTGAAGGTGTAGCGGCCGGGGCGGACGTCCGTACCGGGCGGGGTGGTGAAGCGGTAGACCGCCGCGCCGCGCTCCTGGTGTGCGGTGACCACGGCGCCGCCGAGGTCCGTCCACGCGGTGCCGACGCCCGGGGCCGCCGTGCCGGGGGCGAGGCGGAACTCCGCCTGCAGCGCGGTGAGCGGCTCGCCGACGGTCAGTGCGAGGACGTGCCGGGTCCCGTCGCGGCCGAGCGACTGGACCACGGCCGCACCGGCGAGCGCCTGGTCGTCGGCCGCGTCGGTGCCGGCGGCCGGACGGGTCACGCCGGTGTCCTTCGTACTGCCCTTCGTCGGGCCCGACCCCACGCTGTCGGTCGCGGGCTCGGCCGAGCCGTCGGCAGCGGTGTCGGCCGTGCCGAGGGTCCCGCCGGTCCACTCGCGCGGCGCCGGGGCGGGCGCGCCGGGGCCCGGGGCGGCGGGGACGAAGGGGCGGGGCGTGGCCGACGAGGGGGAGGCCGCGGGTACGGAGGGCGACGGCGACGGGGAGGCGCCGGTCGGTGACGCGTCCTCGGCGGGCCGGCGGGCGGTCTGCGCGCCGTCGGCCGCCGCGAGCTGCTCGTCGGCGGACTGCGGGTGGTCCGCCCGGCCGCCGGCCAGGGTCTCCGGGGCGCCGCCGGGGCCGGGCTGCTCCGTGGCGGGCCCGTCGGTGACGCCGTGTCGGGGCGCGGGGCCCCCGGCGAGCGGCGCGGTGGACGGGGAGCCCTCGGTGCGGGGCGCGGCCGGGCCGGCGGAGCGCTGGGCGGGCACGGAGTCGGGGGCGCGGGTGCCGGCCGCCGGGCCGGAGGCACCGGGCGCGGGCGTGGCCGGGGCGGCGGAACGGCGGCCCGCCGTCGTGTTCGGCCCGGCGGCGTCCGGGCCGGAGGCGGTCCCGGTGCCGGAGGTCGTGCCGTTGCCGCCGATGGTGTCGGGGGAGGTGGACGGGCTGGGCGGCGGCGCGCTGGAGCCGACCCGGGCGACCCCGGCCCGGCGGCCCACGCCCTGCTGCTCGTTGAGCAGGAAGGTGGTGGCGATGCTGATGCCCACGACGGTCGACATCGCCATCGCGGCGCCGGAGAACCGCAGGGTGGGCAGCCGCAGCCGGCCCCCGAACGGGCCGGGACGACCGTGCCGGCCGTGGCGCGTGCGGTACCGGTCGGACGCGTGCGTCGCGTCCTGCCCGGTGTCGTCGGACAAGGTCACCGGACCCCTCCCTCCCCTGAAGTCGCCGTTGCGGTCGTGGCATTCTCCCACGTGCCGACGGCTGTGCCGGTGCCGCCGGACCGGGCGGACGGCCGCCGGCTCCCCGGTGCGGCCGGCGCGTTCGGTCCGGTCCCGTCGAATCCGGTCCGATCCGGTCCGATGAGGTACCGGCTGGTCCGGTCCGGTCGGGACGTCGTCAGGATTCGTTCGGGCACGGTCCGGCCGGGTCGTGCGGGGGCGCGCGTGCGGAGTCCGACCGGGCACGCGCGCGGGCGTGCGCCGGCAGGGGGACGAGCGTAGCAGCGGGCCCCCGGGCGATGGCCAGTGCTCGGACGGAATTGATCCAATCCGTGGACAACCCTTTGACCAGCGGAAGTTGACGGTCCGTCTGACAAGGCCGGTAAGGGATGGTCGGGCGCTACGGGGGTTATTGCAACCCCCTTGCAACCCTTGCCCGAAACTCGCGCGGCGGAGCACGCTGGAGGACATCCCACGCCGTCCCGGAGAGACCGTCATGCCGCCCGACCCGCTGCCAGCACCCTTCAGTGCCCCCCTCGCCGCTACCCCCACGGGCGGCGATGAGGCAGGCTCCACCGCCGCTCCGGCGGCGGTGGAGGAGGTGTTGACGCTGCGGATCTCGCTGGGCGAGGAGGTGGTCGGAGAGGTCCGTACGCGGTTCCGGTTCGACGCCGCCCGCCCGTACGAGGTGCTGCTGACGTTCCACCTGGGGCGGCCGGACGAGGCCGACTGGGTGTTCTCGCGCGAACTGCTGCGCGACGGCCTCCGCTCGTTGAGCGGCCAGGGCGACGTCAAGCTGTGGCCGGCGTACTGCCCGTGCCACGGCTCGACGTTGCACCTGGCGCTCGAGTCCCCGCACGGCAGTGCCCTACTGGAGGCCTCCAGGCCGAAGGTCCAGGAGTGGCTGGACCGCACGTACGCGATGGTCTCGGAGACGGCCGAGCAGGCCCATGGGCCGAGTGACGACGAGCTCTCGGAACTGCTCGCCGGCGGCCACTGAGCCCGGTGGACGGCGGGCCCGGCGGACGGAGGGCCCCGGGGCGGTGGCCCCGGGGAGACGGTGGGCCGCAGGGGCGGTGAGGGTTACGAGGGTTGCGGGGGCGGCAGGGGGAGACGGCCGGTTCGGGGGCGCGGCGGCGCCGACCCGTCGGCCGGGGGGCGCGGGTCCGGTAACGGCGGCGTCCCGGGCAGCCGGACCGTTCCGCCGACCAGCCCCGCGCGGAGCCTGCGCACGGCCGGCGCCGAGGAGGTCGGCAGCAGGTCGTACGGATCGTCCGGGCCGGCCACCGCGACCAGCACCGACTCGGCGAAGCGGTACGGCCGGTGGGCCAGCAGACCGCCGAGGTAGCGGCGCAGCCGGGACAGCTCGGCCCGCACCGTCACCGTCCGGGCCGGGTCCCCGAACAGCGCGTCGGCCAGCTGGGCGGCGCTGAGGCCCTCGCGCTCGGTGGCGAGCAGGAGCAGCAGCTCGGCGTGGCGCGGGCTGAGCGCGTGCGACCAGCTGCCGGCCGCGCCGTGCACCGAGAGACCGGGGTTGCCCGCGCGGCGCAGGTCGAGCCGGACCCTGGCCCCCTCGGCCTGCTCGGCCAGCAGTCCGGCGGCGGGGCCGGCGGTGTCCCCGCCCGGACCGCCGGGGCCGTCCGGGTCGCCCGGTGCGGCCGGGGCGGTGTCCCGCGCCAGGAGCGGGCGGACCAGCCAGCCGTCGGCGAGCGGCTCGATCACGCACTCGCCGAGGCTGGGCAGCCAGTGCACGGCGGCCGAGTCCCAGCCCTCGGCGGGCAGCCGCAGCCGGGCCGGCGGCGGCAGTCCCGCCGCGGCCGCCGTCCAGCCCGCCGCGTCCACGACCAGGGCGGGGCCGTTCACCCGGGCCAGCATCGGGGCGGCCAGGGTGCGCAGGTGGTGCAGGGATTCGAGCCGGCGGGCGCGCAGCTCGGTCTCGGCGAGCTTGGCGGCGGTGGCGGTCAGCTGGAGCAGGTACGGGCGGACGGAGTGGGCCGGGCCGCTGAGGTTGATCGCGCCGATCAGCCGGCCGGTGCCGGGGTCGTGCACCGGGGCGGCGACGCAGGTCCAGGAGTGGTGGCTGCGCAGGTAGTGCTCGGCGGAGTGGACGTGCATCGGGCGCTCGGCGCGCAGGGCGGCGGCTATGCCGTTGGTGCCGACCCGCTCCTCCACCCAGCGGGCGCCGGTGAGGAAGCCGATCCGGTCGGCGCTGCGGCGCAGGCCGCGTTCGCCCTCCTGCCAGAGGATGTGGCCGTCGGCGTCGGTGATCGCGAGGATCAGCGGGGGCTGCTCGACCTGCTCGACCAGGGTGCCGCGGAGGATCGGGAGCAGCGGGTCGAGGCCGCTGGCCCGGCGGCGGTGCTCGATCTCGGCGGGGCCGAGGTGGACGGCGGCGGCGCCGGCGTCCGGGTCGAGGCCGAGGCGGCGCAGGCGCTCCCAGGAGTCGCCGATCTCGGGGCGGGGCTGGAGGAAGGGCGGATCGTCGGCGGCGGTGGCGTCCCGGTGGGCGGCGCGGGCGGCGGCCTCGGCGAGGGCGCGCTCGTGGACCTTGGCCAGTTCGGCCGCGCTCTGCGCGGTGCGGCGTTCGGGTCGTCGGGTCTGCCGTCCGGACTGCCGCACTCGTGTCGCTCCTCGCCGCCGTTCGAGGGCGCGCCGGGGCCGACGCGCTGACGAAAGCGTACGGGCGCCACCGGTTCCTGGGGATGGGGTCTGCCAACTCGGAATACCAGACGGTATGAGAGTGGTCATGCCAACGAATGGTGGCCCGTGCGTCTTAGTGGGAAGGCGTCCGCTGCTGGGCGGTCTCGACGGTGTGGTGGAGGTCGGCGGTGGCGTCGAGGCTGGTCACGGCGGTGAGGGCGAGGCAGGCGGTCAGGGCCAGGGCGGCGGTCCGGCGGGAGGCGACCGCCCCGGCGGGGCGCGGGTCGAGCAGGGCGGCGACCCGGCGGGGGACCGGTCCGCCATGGGCCGCCGGGGCGTGCCGGGGGCGCCCCGGCCAGGGGGAGCGGCCGGCGGCGAGGGCGGCCCGGCCCACCGCGCGGGCGGTCACCCGGCGGTCGCCGACCCGGGCGGCCGCGGACTCGTCGGCCCAGCGTTCCAGGTGGTAGCCGAGCGGTGCGCGCAGGGCCCGCAGGGCCGGGTGGGCGGCGGCCGCGTGGGCGGCCAGGGCGAGGAACAGGTGGTGGCGGGCGGTCAGGTGGGCCCGCTCGTGGGCGAGCAGGGCCGCGCGTTCGGGGGCGTCCAGGGCGCGCAGCATGCCGGCGGTGACCACGATCCGGCCGGGTTCGGCGGGCCGGCCGGGGCGGCGCGGGCGGCCGGGCAGGGCGAAGGCGTCGGCCTGCTCGTCGGGCAGGACGGCGAGTTCGGTGGCGGGCGGGGTGGTGAGCAGTCGCTTGGCGCGCTGGGGCCACGGGGTGCGCGCCCGGCGCATGGGTGCGCGCGGGGGGCGCGTGTTCGAATGGTGGTCGTTCGGGCCGTGCGGCGGGCCCGGGGTCCGGGTGGCGGCGTCGGCGGAGGTTCCCTCGGCGTGCCCGGTGGAGGCCGGCCCGGGGGAGGCGGCCCGGGGGGAGGCGGCGTCGACGGCGGTGCGGGCGGCGTCCAGGTCGCGTCGGCGCAGGCGCACCGTGCGCAGTCCGAGGGCGACGAGGGCGGCGAGCGCCAGGGCGGCCGAGACGGCGGCCGCCGTCGGGAGGCCGGGCAGCCCGGCGGCGAGCCAGTGCGGCGAGAGGTGGCCGAGGGCGGCGACCGGCGGCAGCCGGAGCAGCCCGGCGACGGTGAGCAGGCCCAGCGAGCACAGTGTGCCGCCCGCGAGCACGGCCGAGGTGGCGGCCAGCGTCCAGACGGCGGCGCGCGGCGACAGCGCCTCGGCGAGCCGGCGGGCCGGCAGCACGGCGAGGAAGGGCAGCAGCAGCGGGGCCCAGACCGCGACGATCACCGGGCGGCGTCCTCGTCGCCGAGCAGGTCGCGCAGCAGGCGTTCGTCCTCCACGGAGAGGTCCGAGACGAACCGGGCGAGCACCGTCGAGCGGTCGGCCTCCCGGCCCAGTTCGGCGTGCATCCGGCGGGCGGCCAGTCCGGCGGGGTCGGCGACCGCGGGGACGTAGGCGTAGCCGCGTCCGGCGCGGGTGCGGTGCACCGTCCCCTTGTCGTGCAGCCGGGCGAGGATCGTCGTCACGGTGGTCCGGGCCAGGTCGGCGCCGAGCGCCCCCTGGACGTCCTGCGGCGTCAGCGGCCGGTCGGCGGCCCAGAGGGCGGCGAGCACCTCGGCCTCCAACTCGCCGGCGGGCCGGCGGGCGGACGGTACGTCGGACATGGCGGGGGTTCCTCCAGCTATCGTCTACAGTCATGTAGACCGTCTACGCGACTGTAGACGATCGGGTGTGCGCTGCGGTGCCGCCCACCAACGTACGGGAGGTCCGCCGGTCGTGTTCCAGTCGTTCGCCGATGCGGCGCCCGCCGGCACGGATGTGCTCGGTGTGCTCGGCGCCCTCGCGGGGTCCGTATTCGGCCCGTTCGTGACCGGTATCGACCGTTATGTGTCGATGACCCTGCTTCTGGTAGTAGTTGTCTCCATGCTCCCGATTGTTCTCGAAGTGTTCGGCCCCTGGCGGGCCCACCGACGCGGTGGTGAGGTCCGGTGATGACGTTCAACGAGCTGGCCGCGTACGACGGCAGCGGCATCGACGGCGGCCTGTACCGCCGGGTGGTCGGCTGGGCGGACGCCGCGCCGCACTGGTTCAACCGGCTGGTCGAGGTGTGGTCGCTGATCGGCCTCGGCCTCTTCGCGCTGCTGATGCTGGCCGCCTGGTGGCGGGCGCGCGGCGGCGCCGCGGCGGTGCAGGCCAGAGTGCTGGCCTCGCCGCTGATCGTGGTCGTCGCCTACGCGGTGAACTCCGGCTTCAAGGGGCTGGTGGAGGAGGTCCGCCCGTGCGACCAGCTGCACGTGCGCAACACCCTGGAGGCCTGTCCGGGCCCCGGTGACTGGTCCTTCCCGAGCAACCACACGGTGATCGCGGTCGCGGCGGCCGTCGCGCTCTGGTTCGCCGACCGCCGGATCGGCGCCGTCGCCGCGGTGGCCGCCGTGCTGATGGGCGCCTCCCGGGTCTGGGTCGGCGTGCACTACCCGCACGACGTGCTGGTCGGCGCGCTGGTCGGCCTGCTGGTGGCCCTCCCGCTCGCGCTGGCGGCCGGCGCGGCAGGTCCGCTGGTGGAACGGGCCCGCTCCGGCCCGCTGCGGCCGCTGCTCGGCGCCGGTCCGCAGGCGGTCGCTGAGCCGGCCGGGCGGCCGGTCGGGGCCCGGCAGGACTGACGGCCCCGGAGCGGACCCCGACCAGGGCGTGTCCGCCGTCCCGGCCCTTGTGCGGCCGGGGTGGCGGGGAGAGCATGTGAGCCGGGCGCGGCTGCCCCCCAGGGGAGCACCCGCCCGGCTCAGTCGTGCCAGGGCGCCGCGCGCGCCGGGCGTGCCAGTGGAGGGAAGTGCTGCCCATGCCGTACCGACTCGACATCACCCAGGGGGACTGGCCGGCCGAGGAGCTCGCCAAGGGCGTCGAGGGACTGCTGGCCGAGGCGATGGTGCTCACCCTCGCGACCGCCGGCCACGAGCACGGCCCGCACGCCAACCTCGCCTTCTTCGCCCACGACGACGACCTCGTCCTCTACTTCGTCAGCGAGCGCGCGACCCGGCACAGCCACCACCTGGCCGAGGAGGCCCGGGCGGCGGCCACGGTGTTCCTGCCGCCGCCGCTCTTCGGCGAGCAGCTGCGCGGCCTGCAGCTGACCGGCAGCGCGGGCGAGGCGTGGGGGCGGCAGGCGGAGGCGGCGCTGGCCGCCTACCAGGGGCGCTACCCCGCCTTCGCGCAGGACGACGAGGTCCGGCGGCAGTTCCTGACCGGGGGCGGGGCGGCGGCGCTGTACCGCTTCCAGGTGGAGGAGCTGACGGCGGTGGACGAGCCGAAGTTCGGCCGGCGGCACTACCTGCGGGCGGCCGTACGGCGCTGAGCCGCTCCGCTCCGGTGGCCGGGTGGTGCCGGGGTGGCGGGACGGCCAGGTGACCCGGTGGCGGGACGGTCCGCCAGGTTGTCTGTACAACTTATCGGTCGGTTCATCTGGGATCCGCTGTTCGGACGCCCCTCGGACACCTGGCGGCATCAGTCTGGCCGCATGAGAGTCATCGTCGTAGGAGCAGGCGTGCTCGGCACCATGCACGCCTGGCAGGCCGTCGAGCGCGGTCACGAGGTCGTCCACCTGGAGCGCGAGGCGGAGGCGCGCGGCGCCTCGGTGCGCAACTTCGGCCTGGTCTGGGTCAGCGGCCGGGCCCAGGGCGAGGAGCTGGACACCGTGGTGAGGGCCCGCGAGCTGTGGGAGCGGATCGGCGGTCAGGTGCCCGGCCTCGGCTTCCGCGCCAACGGATCGCTCACCGCGATCCGCACCGAGGCGGAGCTCGCGGTGGCCGAACAGGCGCTGACGCTGCCCGACGCCGAGCTGCGCGGCTACCGGCTGCTCGACCCGGAGCAGACCCGGGCCCTCAACCCGGCCCTGCGCGGCAAGCTGCTCGGCGCCCTGCACTGCGAGCGGGACGCCGCCGTCGAGTCGCGCGTCGCCCAGCCCGCGCTGCGCGCCGCCCTGACCGCCACCGGCCGGTACACCTTCCTGCCCGGCCGCGAGGTCCGCGACGTCATCGGCGAGAACGCCGTCCGCGACGACCACGGCGACGTCCACACTGGCGACCTGGTCGTGCTGTGCACCGGCGCCTGGCTGGGCGGCCTGGTCCGCGAGCTGGCGCCCGCGCTGCCGGTCCGCAAGGTGCGGCTGCAGATGATGCAGACCGACCCGCTGGGCGAGCCGCTGACCACCTCGGTCGCCGACGGCGACTCCTTCCGCTACTACCCGGCCTTCGCCGGCAGTGCCCTGGACCGCCTGCGCGAGGTCCAGCCGCAGTCGCCGGTCGCCGCCGAGCACAGGATGCAGCTGCTGATGGTCCAGCGCCTGGACGGCGGCCTCACCATCGGCGACACCCATGAGTACGACCAGCCCTTCGGCTTCGACGTGGTCGAGGACCCGTACGACCACCTGGTGGCCGTGGTCGAGGACCTGCTCGGCCGCCCGCTGCCGCGGATCCGCCGCCGCTGGGCCGGCGTGTACGCGCAGTGCGTCGACACCACCCGGGTCGTCCACCGCGAGCGCGTGCGCGACGGCGTCTGGCTGGTCACCGGCCCCGGCGGCCGCGGCATGACCTGCTCGCCCGCCATCGCCGAGACCACGGCGAACCTCGCCAACCTGTAAGCCCGCCTGCAAGACCGTCGGAGGAACTGAACATCATGTCGTACGACATCAGCCTGGTCGTCCTGGACATGGCCGGCACCACCGTGGCCGACGACGGCCTGGTCGAGCGCGCCTTCCAGGCCGCCGCCGGCTCGCTCGGCGTCGAGGCCGGCAGCCCCGAGCACGCCCGCATGCTGGAGCACGTCCGCGCCACCATGGGCGAGTCCAAGATCTCCGTCTTCCGCCACCTGTTCGGCGAGGAGGAGAAGGCCCAGCGCGCCAACACCTCCTTCGAGGCCGCCTACCACGACCTCGTCGACGCCGGCCACTGCGAGGCGCTGCCCGGCGCGGCCGAGGCCATCGCCGAACTCCGCGGCCAGGGCCGCAAGGTGGTCCTCACCACCGGTTTCTCCCGGGCCACCCAGGACCGCATCCTCACCGCCCTCGGCTGGGAGTCGATCGCCGACCTCACCCTCTGCCCCGCCGAGGCCGGCCGCGGCCGCCCGTACCCGGACCTGGCGCTCACCGCGCTGCTGCGCACCGGGACGGACTCGGTCCGTCGGATCGCGGTGGCCGGCGACACCGGCTACGACATGCTGACCGGCTCGCGCGCCGGGGCCTCCGTCGTCGCCGGCGTCCTCACCGGCGCCCACGGCGAGGAGCGGCTGCGGGCGGACGGGGCGACGCACGTGCTGGCGTCCGTCGCCGAGCTGCCCGCGCTGCTGGCGGGCTGAGCCGGGGCCGGCACACCATCACCGGCGGGCGGGCGCGGCGGGAGGCGCGCCCGCCCGGTCGGCTTTCCCCGCCCGAGCACGCTGACCGGCCGGGGCCTTCGCCGGCCCGCGCGGCTCGCCCGGTCCGCCCGGTCCGCTGTGGCCGGTGTGCCCGCCGGCCTGTCAGCCGCGCGCCTCCACCGTCGCCGCGAGCGCTCCCGGCAGCTCGGCGCAGGCGGTTCGCAGGCGCCGGACGAGGTCCTCGCGGGTGTGCCCGGACGGTTGTTCCACCCATCCGGCGAGGGCCTGGTGGAACGCCGACAGCAGCATGTCGAGCGCGAGACGGGCGCGCAGCCGGGCGGCGCCGTCCGCGGTCGCGTCCAGCGTGAAGCGCCGCACGGCGACGGCGACCGCTTCCCGGCCCACCCGGTCGCAGAAGGCCAGCCCGTGGGCGCTCATCGAGGGCGTCCGGGCGGCCAGCTTCCGGCTCGCCAGCACGCGTTCGGCCCAGCCCCCGGCCGGCATCCGGCCGATCGACTCGACCAGGGCGTCCTCGTACAGCGAGACCAGCCGGCGCCCGTCCGGCGGGCAGCTCTCCAGAACCTCCAGGAACACCACCCAGAGGTCCTGGGTGGGCGCCATCGCGACGTCCTCCTTGCTGCCGAACGTGCGGAAGAAGGTCCGCTTCGAGACCTCGACCGCCTCGCACAGCCGGTCCAGTGTCACGCCGTCGAAGCCGTGTTCGCCGAACAGTTCCAGCGCGGTGTCGATCAATGCCTGCCGGGTGCGCAGCTTCTTGCGTTCACGCAGCGGCGGCTTCGCGGGGGCGGCCGTCTCGGGAGTCATCGTGGTCAGCCTATCGCGGCGAGTAATGCCACCTGTAGGCTTATGCCACTCAGTGGCAGAATCTTGGGGAGGACCTTCCATGCGTGCGCTTCTGGTCGACAGCTCGGCCCCCGGCCGCCTGCGCCTCGGTACGGCCCCCGATCCGGAACCGGCCCCGCACCAGGCGCTGATCCGGGTCACCGCCACCTCGCTCAACTACGGGGAGGTCGCCTTCGCCCTCGACTCGGCGGCCGACGGCACGGTGCTCGGCTGGGACGCCGCCGGGATCGTGGAACGCGCCGCCGCCGACGGTTCCGGGCCGGCGCCCGGCACCCCGGTGACCACCCTGATGCCCGCCGGCGCCTGGGCCGAACTGCGGGCCGTCGACACCGGGCTGATCGGCGTGGCGCCCGCCGGGGCCGACCCGGCGGACCTCGCCACCGTCCCGGTCGCCGGTGCCACCGCCGTGCGTGCCCTGCACCGGGTGGGGCCACTGCTCGGCCGTACCGTCCTGGTCACCGGGGCCACCGGCGGAGTCGGCCGTTACACCGTCCAACTCGCCCGCGCCGCAGGGGCGCACGTGATCGCCTCCACCGGTGCGCCGGACCGGAACGGCGCTCTGCTGCGGCGCCTGGGGGCGCACGAGGTGGTCGGCTCGCCGAAGGAGTCCCCGCGGCCCGCCGACGGCGTGATCGACCTGGTCGGCGGGCCCCAACTGGTGGAGGCCTACGAGGCTCTGGGGTCGGGCGGCACGCTGGTCGCCGCCGGGCACAGTGCGGGCGAGGGGGAGAGCTTCCCCTTCGGCGCGCTCTTCGGGGACCGGGACCGGCACGACCGCGGCCTGGTGACCTTCATGCTGCTCGCCTGCACCGGCCTGGACCGGGACCTCACCTGGCTGGCGCACCGCGTCGCGGCGGGGGAGTTGGACCCGGGCATCACCTGGCGCGGCGGCTGGAGGGACGCCGCGGACGCCGTGGACGCCCTGCTCGCCGGCCGGCTCCACGGCAAGGCGGTGCTGTCCTTCGACGACTGAGGCGTACGGCGTCGCGGCCGGGGTTCCAGGAGTGCGACGGGCCCCGGCCGGGCGGCGCGTTCCGGCTCCCTCGCGCGCCTCCACCCCCGGTTGTTGACGAGCGGAAACCCGCGGCCGGATATTCGAAACGCCGCCGAAACAATGGCGTCCGGGTATTGCCAGTGTTCGCCGGGAACTCCTAAAGTCGCACGCATGGCAGCTGGAGAGTTCCTGGCTGCTCGCCGGCACGTCGATTTCGGACGGCTCGCGAGCGCCCTCTGTACGGCCGCTCCGGCGTGAACCGGCGGCGGACCCCGGACGGGTGGACGGGGGCCGCCGCAGGACGCCGGACCTTCCCGGGGTGGCTCGTCCCCGCACCGTTCGTGCAGGTCGATGAGGTGCCCCGATTCCTTCGCCGCGGATCCCCGGTCGGACCGCGCGCCCGTGCACGCCGTCCGGGAGGCGGGCGCGACCGTCGTGCGGGCCGGTGGACCGCTTCCCCGTGAATGATTCCGGTGCCGCCCCCGATATTTCCCCGGGGCCGCCGAGTCCGGAATCACCGAAAAGCATGGAGGGAATTCATGAGCGAGATCGGCGATTCGGAAACGAACGGTTCGCCCCGGGTCGGCCGGCGCGGCTTCCTCGCCGGCGCCGCGGCCGCGGCCGCCACCGCCGCCGCCCCGGCGGCGCTCCAGCTCGTGGCGGCGCGCCCCGCCGCCGCGGCGGCCGAGGCCGCTGCCGGGGCCGGGGCCGGTGCCACCCGGCCCAACATCCTGCTGATCGTCACCGACGACCAGCCCAAGCACACCGAGTGGGCCACCCCGCAGATCGTGGACTGGATCCCCGGCCACGGCGTCCGCTTCACCCACGGCCACGTCACCACGCCGCTCTGCGCGCCCTCGCGGTCCTCGGTGTTCTCCGGCCGCTACGCCCACAACCACGGCGTGCGCAACAACGGCGCCTCGCACAGCCTCGACCAGCACACCACCGTCCAGCGCTACCTCCGGCAGGCCGGCTACCGCACCGGACTGTTCGGCAAGTACCTCAACTCCTGGGCGGTGGCGGACAACCCGCCGCACTTCGAGGAGTGGGCGCTGCTCCAGCCGGCCTACAACAACGCCACCTGGAACATCGACGGCGACGTCCAGACCCTCACCGGCTACACCACCAACATCATCAAGAACCGCACCCTGGCCTTCCTCGACAAGGCCGCCACCGACACCCGCCCCTGGTTCGCCTACGTCACCCCGTACGCCTCGCACGAGCCCAACGTGCCGGCCCCCAAGTACGCGGACACCGTCGTCCCGCCGTGGAACGGGCGCCCCTCGGTGCCCGAGGACGACCGCAGCGACAAGCCCGGCTACATCCAGAACGCCACCGCCACCCTCGCCGACGCCCAGGCGGTGCGCACCCGCCAGCTGCGCACCCTGCTCTCCGTCGACGACGCCGTGCAGGCGATCCACGACAAGCTGGTCGCGCTCGGCCAGCTGGACAACACCCTGGTGATCTACCTCGGCGACAACGGCTACACCTGGGCCGACCACGGCTGGCTCAAGAAGTCCGTGCCCTACTCCCCGGCGCACGAGGTGCCGTTCTACCTCTCCTGGCTGGCCGGCGGCCTCGGTGCGGGCACCACCGACCACCGGATCGTCGCCAACATCGACGTCGCCCCGACCATCCTCGACGCCGTCGGCATCACGCCCGACACCCCGCAGGACGGCCACTCGCTGCTCACCGCCGCCGACCGGGACCACCTGCTGGTGGAGTGGTGGAAGCAGGGCACGGCGGCGGGCGGCCCGCCCACCTGGTCCTCGTACGTGGCCGCCGACAAGCAGTACACCGAGTACTACGCGCTGCACACCGACGCGAACGGCACGGTGTCCGGCACGGGTGAGGTGAAGTTCCGCGAGTACTACGATCTTGCGGCCGACCCCTACCAGCTGAGCAACCTGCTGTACCAGGCCACACCGCAGCAGGAACAGGCGCTCGGCGTGCCGGCGTTGGCGGCGCAGCTGGCCGCCGACCGGGCCGCCTGACCCCCCGGGCCCTTCCCCTTCCCCTTCCCCCTGATGGTCCGGGGGTGGTGGCCGGCCGCCACCCCCGGGCCCCCGACCCCCGATCAGAACGAGGAACCACCGTGTCCACCACCAAGCCCTGCTGCGCCCCCGGCCGCGACGGCGACGGGGCTGCCGCGCCCGTCGCCCTCACCCTTGCCGCCCCCGGAGCCGTCTCACGGGTGGCGCGGCAGCTCACCGGCCTGCCCGGCGGGCGGTTCCTGATGGGCACCGACGACCGGGAGGGCTACCCGGAGGACGGCGAAGGGCCGGTCCGCGCCGTCGAGCTGAGCCCGTTCCGGATCGCGCCGACCACGGTGACCAACGCGGCCTTCGCGACCTTCGTCAAGGCCACCGGCCACCGCACCGAGGCCGAGACCTTCGGCTTCTCCTACGTCTTCGAGGGCTTCCTGCCGGAACGGCTGGCCACCACCTCCCCGCAGGTCGCCGCCGTGCCGTGGTGGCGGGCGGTCGCCGGGGCGAGCTGGCGCGCGCCCGAGGGGCCGGGCTCCTCCGTCACCACCCGCCAGAACCACCCCGTGGTGCACGTCTCGTGGCACGACGCGCAGGCGTACTGCGCCTGGTCGGGCACCCGGCTGCCGACCGAGGCCGAGTGGGAGTACGCCGCCCGGGGCGGCCTGGAGCAGGCGCGCTACCCGTGGGGCGACGAACTCACCCCGGGCGGACGGTACATGTGCAACACCTGGCAGGGCGTCTTCCCCACCCGGAACACGGCGGCCGACGGTCACCGGGGGACCGCCCCGGTGACCGCCTTCCGGCCGAACGGCTTCGGCCTGTACAACACCGTCGGCAACGTCTGGGAGTGGTGCGCGGACCGGTTCAGCGTGGACTTCCACCGCACCGGCCCGAGCCGTGACCCGATCGGCCCGCCGGACGGCGAGGCACGGGTGATGCGCGGCGGCTCCCACATGTGCCACGCCTCCTACTGCTACCGCTACCGGGTGGCGGCGCGCAGCTCCAACACGCCGGACAGCTCGGCCGGGAACATCGGCTTCCGGGTGGCGGCGGACGCCCGGTGACCCCGGGTGCCGGCTGGTGCGGGGCGCCCCCTCAGTGCAGGGTGCCCGCGTACCGCTGGGTGAAGCGGGTGCCGGTGGCCGCCGTCACGGTGACGTCGTAGCGGCCCTGGTCCAACGGGTACACGGCGGTGGCCGTGGTGTTCGGGCCGACCCGGACGGTCTGCTCGGTGCCCGCGTAGTCGTTCGGCGTGAGGGTGAAGGTGACGGCCGTCCGACCGGCGTTGGCGAGCGTGAAGGTGAGTGCCGAGGCGTCGGGCACGGCGTTCACCACCGGCACCGCGACGTCGTCCTGCTCGGCGCGGACCACCGTCCCGGCGTAGCGGCGGACGAAGCCGTCCGGGCCGTGCACGGTGAAGTCGTAGCGGCCGTCGGTGGTGGCGGCGTCCCAGGTGTGGGTGCGGCTCGCGCCGGGGGCCACGGTGTACGGGGTGCCGGCGAAGGCGTAGACGGTGTTCGGGTAGACGGTGAACGGGTAGGCGACGCCGCCGTCGTTGCGCAGCGTACAGGCGATCAGGCCGGTGCCGCGGTCGACGGCGGCCTCCGCCCAGGGGCGGTAGGGCAGTCGGCGGTGCGGGCGGGTTCCGGTCTCCTGGACGGGCATGGACTGGGCGCCGACGGCGGGGAGTTGCACGCCCGGCAGCTTGGTGCCCGCGTCGGCCCTGGCCATCAGGGCTTTGGTGTCGGGGAGTTGCGGGACCGAGTAGTCGGGGGCGGTGAAGTCGAAGCAGCTGGTGAGGTCGCCGCAGACGGCGCGGCGCCAGGCGGAGATGTTGGGCTCGGCGACGCCGGTCACCTGCTCCATGAAGCGCAGTACCGAGGTGTGGTCGAAGACCTGGGAGTTGACCCAGCCGCCGCGCGACCAGGGCGAGATGACCCAGAGCGGCACCCGGTTGCCGAGGCCGATGGCGCGGCCCTGGGTGAACTCCTCGGGCGTGCCGGGCTCGGGGGTGGGCGGCACGACGTGGTCGAAGTAGCCGTCGTTCTCGTCGTACATCACCAGGAAGACGGTGTGCCGCCACACGTCCGGGTTGGACATCAGCGACTGCAGGGCCTGGTTGACCCAGTGCGCGCCGTAGTCCGGGCCGGCGGTGGGGTGTTCGCTGAACAGGTAGGGGGCGACCAGCCAGGAGACGGTCGGCAGGGTGCCGTCCTTGCAGTGGGCGTCGAAGGCCGCGGGGTCGAACTTGGTCATCGCGTTGATGTACCGCGGGTCGGTGGCCGGGAATTTGTGGAACTGCTTGAAGTAGGAGAGCGCGTTGTCGTCGTAGTCGCCGGTGCGGTCGTCCTTGCTGGGGTTGTGGTAGACCCGCCAGCTCACGCCGGCCTGCTGGAGGCGCTCGGCGTAGGTGGTCCAGTCGGCGACGGGGTTGTCGGTGACCGGGGTGTTGTCGATCCAGGGGCCGGTGGTGCCGTCGCGGCCGGGGCCGGCGGTACCGGTCCACAGGTAGAGCCGGTTGGGGTCGGTCGGGCCGGCGAGCGAGGTGAAGTAGGCGTCGCAGAGGGTGAACGCGTCGGCCAGTGCGTACTGGTAGGGGATGTCCTCGCGGGTGAAGTAGCCCATGGTGCGCTCGCCCTTGGCGGCGATCCACTTGTTCATCGCGCCGTTGTTGATGGCCTGGTGGCCGGTGGCCCAGTCGTGGGCGAGGCCGCCGGCGTTCTGCGCGTTGTACTTGGTGGTGTCCATCCGGTACGGCAGCATCACGCCGCCGTCGCTGCGGCCGCCGTCGGGCTGGCGGAACACGTCGGTGCCGTCGGGGAACCGCAGCGCCTGCTTGTCGCCGAAGCCGCGCACGCCGTTCAAGGTGCCGAAGTAGTGGTCGAAGCTGCGGTTCTCCTGCATGAGGACGACCACGTGCCTGACGTCGGCGATGGTGCCGGCGGGGGAGGGCTCGGCGGCCTGGGCCGGGGTGCCGGGCAGGCCGGTCAGGGCGGCGGCGCCGGCGGCCGCGGTGGCCCCGACGAAGGTGCGGCGGGAGAGCTCGGACATCGTGAACTGGCCTCTCAGAGCTGGAAGGTGGCGACGGCGGCGGCGCAGTCCGAGGGCCAGCCGTTGGCGGCGGCACCCGGCTCGGGCTGCGGCCAGCCGGTGGCGAGGGTGTGCGCCTCGACGAGGGTGAGCGGTCCGGCGAAGTGCACGGCGGCGATCCGGTCCTGCGGCTCGGGCTTGCCGGCGGCGCGCTGCTTGCGGCTCGGCGACCAGGTGGCCCCGGGCGCGGCGGCCGGATCGGGGTGGGCGGCACGGTAGCTGTCGGTCAGTCCGGCCCCCTGGATCGCGGTGGTGACGGGCCAGTCCAGCGCGCCGACGCCGCTGTGCGCGGCGGCGGTGGCGGCCGTCCAGTCGAGGTGCGACGGCGAGGCGAGGTCGGCGCCGAGGAGCACCGGGACGCCCGTCGCCGCATCGGCCCGGACGGCGGCGGCCAGCGCCCTGGCCTGCTGGAGGCGGGTGGAGGCGTTCTCGGCGGCGGTGATCTGCGCGGCGCTCTGCCCGTCCTGGGCGGCGTACGGCCCGTAGTTCGCCTCGTCGAGGTGGGCGCTCCAGACCCGGACGGCACGGCCGCCCGGCAGCTGGACGGTCGCCCCGGCGGCGGGCAGCGCGGTCGTCGGCGCGGTGGCGGCGGTCAGCGGGTAGCGGCTGAGGATGCCGACGCTGCCGGCGCTCTGGTGGGCGTACCAGCCGAGCGCGGTCGCCAGCGTCCGGGCGGCTCCGCCCGCCGTCTCCTGGAGCGCCAGCACGTCCAGGCCCTGGGTGAGGACGACGCGCAACTGCTTCTCGACCGCGTCGGTGAAGGCGGCGCCCGCGTTGGCGAGGTTCCAGGCGGCCACCTTGAGCTGGGGCGCCGCCGTCGGGTCGGTGACCGGGACAGCGAGGGTCAGCGCGTCCGTGGCGCCCCCGGTGTCCTTCACGCCGACCAGCAGCTGCCACTCGCCCGTGCTCGCGGGCGCCGTGCCGCTGACCGTGCCGTCGGCGGCGACGGCGAGCCAGGCCGGCCCGCTGATCTTGCGGAACGTGGGGGCGCCGGAGGGGCGGCACCAGAGTCCGCCGAGCTTGACGGTGACGGCCGCGCCGGGCGCGACGGCGGTGGCGGTGAGCGCGTCCACGGCCAGGTGCGGGCGCGGCGCCACCGGCTTGGGCCGGAAGGTGAACGGCGCGCTCTGCGCGAGGACGCCGTAGCCGTTCTTGGCGAGCAGGTACGCCGTGTACGGCCCCCCGGTCAGCGCCGAGGTGTCGAGCTGGACGTCGCCGGACGCGCCCGGCGTGTACTTCCAGAGCAGCGAGGCGCCGTTGCCGGGCTGCCGGGTGCCGTCGTAGACGCCGACCCAGTTCTTCGGATCGGCGGCGTCGGTCGTCCAGTGGAAGGTGAGCCGGTCACCTTCGACCGGAGCGGTGGGGGAACTGAGGGCGAGCGTGCTTCCTACGGCCACGGGGGTCCTTCGAGTCGGGCGGACGGTCCAGTTGGCTGGACAACTGGACGCCTATTGACCCGAAGGAGGGAGTACGTGGCGTGAACACGGCATGGCTGGGCGCGGGGAGGTCGGCCAACTCGTGCTTGAGTGCCGGTCGTCGGCGAATCATTCGGGCCCGTCTGCGCCGTCCGCTTGACCTTGACACGGTGGCAAGGTCTTGACTGCGGAGCAGGAGGTGGCACTGATGACCTTGCCGCAGGAGGAGACGACCACGATGCGGGCGTTCCGGGCGCTGGCGCACCCCGACGCGTCGGTCCGGTTGCAGGCCGCGCTGGCGGTCGGCACCGCGCCGGACCCAGGGTTCGTCGCCGAGATCGTCGAGCGCTGCGCGGTCGAGCCGGAGTTCTCCGTACGGGAGATGCTGACCTGGGCACTCACCCGCCACGAGCCGTCGGCGGTGGTCCCGCCGCTGGTCGAGGAACTCCGCTCGGACCGTGCCCGGGCGCGGAGCCAGGCGTTGCACACGCTGTCCAAGATCGGGGACCGGCGGGCCTGGCCCGGGATCACACCGGCGCTGCTCGCCGACGCCGACGACGAGGTGGCCCGGACCGCCTGGCGGGCGGCGGTCGTCCTCGCACCCGACTGTGAGAAGCCCGTTTTGGCCGTAGAGTTGGCGAAACACCTCGGTCGCGGCGAGCGCGAGACGCAGCTGAGCCTCAGCCGGGCGCTGATCGCGCTCGGGGAGGTGGCGCGGCCGGCCCTGGACGCCGCCGCCGCGGCTCCCGACCCCCGGGTGCGCGCCCACGCGCTCGCCACGGAGCGGCTGTGGCGCGATCCGGACGCCGGCTTCGCGTTCGCGATCGAGGAGGCGAAGCGCGTGGTGGCCCTGGGCGGGGAAGGACGGTAGTCGGTGCTGATCGGCGAGGTCGCGCGACGGTCCGGGGTCAGCGCCCGCATGCTCCGGCACTACGAGGCGCTCGGCCTGGTGCGGCCGACGGGGCGGACCGACGGCGGCTACCGGGAGTACGCGGACGAGGACGTCCGGCGGATCTTCCACATCGAGAGCCTGCGGTCGCTGGGGCTGTCGCTGCGCGATGTCGGGCGGGCGCTCGACGACCCCGGCTTCGCGCCCGCCGAACTCGTCGACGACCTCATCCGCGAGACCCGGCAGCGCATCGCGGCGGAGACCGAGCTGCTCACGCGCCTGCGCCGGATCGGCGCCGCCGAACCGGCGGGCTGGGAGGACGTCCTGCGGACCGTCGCGCTGCTGCAGGGGCTGGGGTCGAAGAGCGCCAGGACGCGCCAGCGCGCGGCCCTGGCCGCGACCGACGGCGTCCCCGTGCCGGTGGAGGCGCTGGTCGAGGCGGTGCTGGGGGAATCGGACCCGAACGTCGCCGGCGCTCTCCGCTGGGTGCTGGCGCAGTCGGGCGAGGAGGCGGCGGCGCTGCTGGCGGCCGGCCTCGACGCACCCTCGGCGGAGGTGCGCGAGCGTGCCGTCCGCTCGCTCGCCGAACTGCCGGACGCCGTGGCCACCGCACTGCTGCGGGACGCCCTCACCCACCCCGACCGGGCGGTCCGCGGCCGCGCGGCGCTGGCCCTCGGGGCTCGTGGGGCGGCCGACGCGGTCGCGCCGCTCGTCGGCCTGATCGTCGAGGGAACGAACGACGTCGACGCGGCCGACGCCCTGGCCGCCCTGGCGACCGACCCCGCGTCGGCCGACCGGATCGCCACCGCCCTCGTCGAGCGCCTTGCCCCCGCGGCTGTGGACCCGCCCGCCCGCCGCCGCCTGACCCAGGCCCTGGTGGACATCCCGAGCCCCACGGCCACCCGCGCCCTCACGGCCCTGACCGAGGACGAGGACCGCGCCGTCGCCCTCACTGCCGCCTACGGCCTCCAGTGGCGCGACTCCCCGCCGGGCGCGGGGCGTTGAGGGCTGTCCCGGCCTGTGGTACGCCTGCCTGAACGGCAGTCACGACCGGGATGGGGTGGTGGGGATGAGGACGGCTCTGGTCACCGGGGCGTCGCGCGGAATCGGCCAGGTGATCGCGACCCGCCTGGCCGCCGACGGGGTGGCGGTCATCGTGCACTACGGCACCGACGAGGCCGGCGCGGCGGCGACGGTGGAGGCGATCGAGGGCGCAGGCGGAACCGCCTACGCCGTGCGCGCGGAGCTGGGCACGGACGACGACGTCGACACGCTCTTCGCCGGAGTGGGGAGGGCACTGGCCGGCCGCCCGCTCGACGTCCTCGTCAACAACGCGGCCGCCCCACCCGCCGGCCCGCTCGGCGTCACGACCCGGGAGGAGTTCGACCACCTCTTCGCGGTCAACGTCCGGGCCCCCTACTTCACCGTCCAGCGCGCCCTGCCGCTGCTCCGCGACGGCGGCCGCGTCATCACGATCTCCTCCGTGGCGACCCGGATGGCCAACCCCGCCCAGACCTCCTTCGCGATGACCAAGGGCGCGATCGAGACGATGACCCGCACCCTGGCCAACGACCTCGGCACCCGCGCCATCACCGTCAACGCCGTGGCCCCCGGCGCCACCCGCACCCCGGCCAACGCCCCGGTCTTCGAAGCCCCGGGCCTGACCGACTCCATCACCCGGGCGACCGCCCTCGGCCGCCTGGGCACCCCGGAGGACATCGCCGACATCGTCGCCTTCCTGGCCTCCGACGCCGCCCGCTGGATCACCGGCCAGATCATCGACGCCACCGGCGGCCTCTTCCTCGGCCCCCGCGCCTGACACCGCCGACGGCCGCCGTGATCGGCACGGAGCAGCGGAACGGACCCCGTACGCGGTGTGTACGGGGTCCGTGCGGTGTCAGTGGCCGCTCTTCAGGTTGAGGACGACGACTCCGACGATGACCAGGGCTATGCCGAGCCATTGGAGGCGTCCCAGGGACTCGCCGAAGGCGACGACGCCTATGCCGGCCACGGCCGCCGTTCCGGCGCCGGACCAGACGGCGTAGGCCACGGACACCGGGATGTGCTTCAGGGCGCGGCCCAGCAGGGCGAAGGAGAGGACGTAGCCGATGGCCACGCCCACGCTCGGCCAGAACCTGCTGAAGCCCTCGGTCAGTTTGAGGCAGCTGGTGGCGCAGACCTCGCTGAGGATGGCGAGGGTGAGGAGTACGTAAGGCATGGGGGCTCAAACCCCGGGCGCGGCGGTGAGCTTCCCGAGCAGGGCCAGGTCCGCGTGCTCCAGGCTGTCCAGCAGGGTGACCCGGGAGCCGTCCGGGATCGGGACGTCGCTGGAGGGGACGGCGAGGACGGCGCAGCCGGCGGCGGTGGCGGAGGCGACGCCGGTCGGGGTGTCCTCGACGGCCACGCAGGTGGCCGGGTCCAGGCCGAGCAGCGAGGCGGCGGCCAGGTAGGGGTCCGGGGCGGGCTTGGTGCGCGGGGTGTCCTCGGCGGCCAGGGTGACGGCGAACCAGTCGCGGCCGATGGAGCCCAGCACCATGTCGACGACCCGCCGCGGGGAGGCGGAGACCAGCGCGGTGGGCACCCGGGCGTCCCGGAGCGAGGCGAGCAGGGCGAGGGCGCCGGGGCGGGGGACGGTCTCGGCCGCGACCTTGCCGGCGAAGGAGTCGCCGAGGCGGGTGGCGAGTTCGGACTCGCTCAACGAGGTGCCGCTGACCCGGTGGAGGTGGGCGGCGGTGTGCTCGATGGCCTGGCCGAGGACCTCGGGGGCGTCGGCGGCGGTGAGCGAGTGGTGCAGTTCGTCGGCGAGTTCGGCGGCGGCCTGCCACCAGAGCTGCTCGGTGTCGACGAGGGTGCCGTCCATGTCGAAGAGGACGGCGGCGGGTGGGGGAGTGTCAGGCATGGCGGTACCTTCGAGGGTTCACGAGAAGGAGCAACGGTCGGTCGTCGGTCAGACCGTACGACGGTCGACCAGCACCGGCCGCTCCGGCAGGGTCAGCGCGGCGCGCGAGCCGATCGGCAGCGCGGCGGCGGCCTCGGTGGGCAGGTCGGCCTTGACCTCGGTGCCGTCGTTCAGGCGCACGGTGAGGCGGGTGACGGCGCCCAGGAAGGACGCGGAGACCACCAGGGCGGGCCCGTGCTCGTCGGGGGCCGGCAGGACGTTCTCCGGGCGGACCAGCACGTGCAGCTCGCCGTCGGCGGGCAGGGTGCCGTCCACGGCGTGGCGGCGGCCGAGGACCTCGACGCCCTCGCCGGAGCGCTCGCAGGGGATGCGGCTCATGGTGCCGACGAACTCGGCGACGAACGCGGTGGCCGGGCGGGCGTACAGCTCGGAGGGGGTGGCGCACTGCTCCAGGCGGCCGGCGCGCAGGACGGCGACCCGGTCGGCCATCGACAGCGCCTCCTCCTGGTCGTGGGTGACGAACAGGGTGGTGATCCCCAGCTCCTGCTGGAGGCGGCGGATCTCCTCGCGCAGCGACAGCCGCACCTTGGCGTCCAGCGCGGACAGCGGCTCGTCGAGCAGCAGCACCCGCGGCTGCAGGGCGAGCGCGCGGGCGAGCGCGATGCGCTGCTGCTGGCCGCCGGACATCTGGTGCGGGTAGCGGCCGGCGTGCTGCGGCAGGCCGACCAGCTCCAGCAGCTCCTGGGCGCGCTTGAGGCGCTCGGCCTTGCCGGTGCCGCGCATCCGCAGGCCGAAGGCGACGTTGTCGGCGGCGGTCAGGTGCGGGAAGAGGCTGTACGACTGGAACACCATGCCCGCGTCGCGCTTGTGGGCGGGGATCGCGGTGATGTCCGTGCCGTCGACCAGGACCTGACCCGAGTCGTGCTGCTCGAAGCCGGCCAGGATGCGCAGCGCGGTGGTCTTGCCGCAGCCGGAGGGGCCGAGCAGGGCGAGCAGCTCGCCGGGGTGGACGGTGAGGTCGAGGCCGTCCAGCGCGGTGGTGGCGCCGAACGCGCGGCGCAGCGAGCGGAACTCGACGGTCGCGCTGCCGGGGGCGAGGGGGACGCCGGTGACGGGGGCGGTGGCCGTGGTCATGATGGGTGACTCCGGGGGTTCAGGAGGTGGCGGGCTTGTGGCGGCGCTCGCGGCCGACGGTGGCCAGCAGGAGCAGCAGCAGCCAGGTGAGCAGCAGGCTCAGGATGGAGACCGCGACCGACATGTGGGCCTGGCTGTTGCCGACCGAGTAGATCCAGACCGGGAAGGGCTGGAAGCCGAGGATCGAGGCGGCGGTGAACTCGCCGAGCACCAGGGCCAGGGTGAGGAAGGAGGCGTTCAGCAGGGCCCCGCGCAGGTTGGGCAGGACGACGGTGAACACCGCGCGCGGCCAGCTCGCGCCGCAGTTGCGGGCGGCCTCGACGAGGGTGCGCACGTCGACCGAGCGCAGGCCGGCGTCCAGGGCGCGGTAGGCGAGCGGCAAGGCCATCAGCACGTAGGCGATGACCAGCACCAGCGGGAAGTCCGGGTCCTGGATGAACACGAAGGTCTGGAAGAACGGCGTGTCCATCAGGTAGTCCGGGCCCCAGCGGAGCACGCCGATCAGGCCGGCGGTCAGCGCGACCGGCGGGACGACCAGCGGCAGGGTGCAGAGCACGTCGATGACCGGGCGCAGCTTGGGCGCGCCGAGCCGGACGGCGATCAGCGCCGGGACGAGCAGCACCAGCAGCACCAGGACGGTGACGACGGCGAGGCCGAGGGTCAGCCAGAGGCTGTCCAGGAAGCCGGGGGCGGAGAGCAGCCCGGTGTAGGCCTCGAAGGAGATGCCCTGCGGGTCGTCGATGGAGAACCAGAAGGAGGCCGCGAGCGGGACGACGAAGTACACGCCGGCGAGCAGCAGCACGGCGCCGCGCCACCAGCGCACGGGGCGGCGCCGGGCGGGAGCGGGGGCGGAGGTGGTCAGCTGAGCCATCGGGCGCTCCGGCGCTGGAGGGGGAGGTACACGGCCATCACCAGGACGGCCACGACGATCATGTTGAGGCTGAGGGCGAGGGCGAGGTTGCCCTGGCCGACCAGCACGTTGCCGGAGAGCGCGTCCGCGATCGAGCGGCTGACCAGCGGGACGGTCGCGCCGACCATGGCGGCGGCGGTGGCGTAGGCGGCGAAGGCGCTGCCGAACAGCAGCACGAAGCCGCCGAGCAGGGAGGGCAGCAGGATCGGCAGGGCCACGTGGCGCCAGTACTGCACGGTGGTGGCGCGGTTGTTCTGCGCCGCCTCGCGCCACTGGGCGCGCAGGCCGTCCAGGGCCGGGGTGATGGTGAGCACCATCAGCGGGATGAGGAAGTACAGGTAGACGACGGTCAGGCCGGTGAACGAGTACAGCGACCAGCCGTGGTCGGTGAGGTGCAGCAGCTTGGTGATCTCACCGGCGTTGCCGAGGGTCGCGACGAACGCGAAGGCCAGCGGCAGGCCGCCGAAGTTGGCGAGCACGCCGGAGGCGGTGAGCACCGCCTGGCGCAGCCAGCCGTGCCGGGAGGTGACGACCGCCTGGGCGAGCGGCAGGCCGATCACGGTGGCGAGCAGCGCGGTCAGCGCGGAGAGCTTGAGGCTGCTCAGCATGGCGGTCAGGTAGCCGCCCTGGACGGAGGCCGTCAGGTTGTCGAAGGTGAACTGCCCGGCACCGTTCTCCGCGTCGCTGGAGGCGGTGAACGCGCCGATCACGATGGCGACGGTGGGCAGTCCGAAGCCGATCAGGAAGAACAGCAGCAGCGGGACGGTGGCGAGCCAGGAGGCGCCGCGCAGGCGGGCCGGCGGGCGTCGCCGGGGGGTGGGGGTGGTGGTCGTGGCGGTGGCGGTGGCGGACGCCCCCGCGCCGCCACCGGGGACGGTGGCGGCGGGGGTGGTCGGCACCGGGGTGGGAGCCGTGGTCATGAGTGCCTTTTCTCAGCCCGATGGGTGGTACGCGGCCGGTGGGGCGTCAGCCCGCGATGGCCTTGGTCCAGTTCTCGGTGACGACCTTCTTGGCCGCGTTGATCTGGTCCACGGTCGGGAAGGTGGTGAACGGCTTCTCGACGGCCGGCAGCTTGGCGGCGGCGGTGGCGTCCAGGGTGCCGTCCTTCTTCAGCGCCTCGAAGGTGGACGGGGTGGCGTAGCCGCCGAGGAAGAGGTTCTGGCCCTCGGCGCTGAACAGGTACTCCTGCCACAGGCGGGCGGCCGCCGGGTGCGGGGCCCACTTGTTGATCGCCTGGTTGTAGAACTGGGCGTAGGAGCCGTCGACCGGGATGGAGACCTGCCAGTCGATGCCCTTGCCCTTGAACTCGTCGGTGTAGCCGGCGTTCAGGTAGGACCAGTCGATCGAGATCGGGGTCTCGCCCTTCTCGATGGTGGCCGGGGTCGACTCGACCGGGTTGAAGTTGCCGGACTGCTTCAGCTTGCCGAAGAAGTCGATGCCGGGCTGGATGTTGTCCAGCGAACCGCCGTTGGCGAGCGCGGCCGCGTAGACGCCGCCGAAGGCCGAGCCGGACTTGGTCGGGTTGCCGTTGAGGGCGACCTGGCCCTTGTACTCGGGCTTGAGCAGGTCGGCGAAGGTCTTCGGGCAGTTGGCGATCTTCTTGGCGTCGCAGCCGATCGAGACGTAGCCGCCGTAGTCGTTGACGGCGGCGCCGTTGGCGTCCTTCATGGTGTCCGGCACCTTGCCGAAGGTGGCCACCTTGTAGGGGGCGAGGATGCCGTCCTTGACCGCCTGCAGGGCGAAGGCGCTGCCCAGGTCGACCACGTCGGGGGCGCGGTCCTGGCCCTTGCGGGAGTTGATCGCGTTGATCTCGTCCTGGCTGGAGCCGTCCGGGTTCTCCTCCTCGACCTCGATGCCGTACTTGGCCTTGAACGAGTCGATGATCTTGCCGTAGTTCGCCCAGTCCCGGGGCAGCGTGATGACGTGCAGCTTGCCCTCCTTCTTGGCGGCGGCGACCAGGCCGTCCATGCCGCCGAAGTCGGCGGCGGAGGTGGCCTCCTTGGCGTCCTTGGTGCCGGCCTTGGCGGCGTCGCCGGCCTTGGCGCTCGACCCGGCGGAGCCGCAGGCGGTGAGGGAGAGCGCGGCGGCGGTCAGTACGGCCGCGAAGGCGGCGGCGCGGGCGCGGTGCACGGTCACGGGGAAGTTCTCCTGTTGAGGGGGCGTACTGCGAGGGGGCGTCCGCGGGGGGTTCCGCGTGCCGGCGTCTCGCGAAGGGCGGCGGGTCGGCCGGGGTGAGCGGCCGATCGACGTCGTCCGAGTTGACTAGCCAACTTCGCTGACGTGGGTAAGTACGCCGGAGCCCGGTGACGGGAAGGTGAACGGATGGCCCAGCCCCGGGGTCGGCTGCGGGAACGGTCGAATCAGGTCGGCGGCGGAGCATTCGGCGAATGCGATGCTTCGGGAGCGCAGCGGGATAAGGTCGGGCTGTCCGGCGCCGGAAGGGCTGCGCAGGACACCGCCCAGGAGGGACATTGACTGACGTGGCACTGGAGTCGGGGCGCCCGGAAGCCGGTTCGGCGGATGCGCCGGCCGGCGCGTCCGGGGGCGCTTCCGCAGCCGAGCGCGGGGCCGGTTCGCTCTACCGCAAGGTCGCCGCCGACCTGCGCGAGGCGATCACCACCGGCGCGTTCGGCGAGGCCGGACGGCTGCCGGCCGAGGGCGCGCTCGCCGAGCAGTACGGGGTCTCCCGCGGAACCGTCCGCCAGGCACTCTCGGTGCTGCGCTCGGACGGCCTGGTCACCTCGCGCCGGGGCACCCGCCGGGTGGTGCTCGGTACGGCCCGGGTGCAGAGCTTCTCCGAACTGCTCAGCTTCACGCGCTGGGCGTACTCGATGGGCGAGGAGCCCGGCGGCATACTCGACTCGATGGTGCGCCGCCCCGCCGACGCCGCCGAGCGCGAGCAGCTGCGCCTCGAACCGGGCGACGAGGTCTACGTCATGGTCCGGCTGCGCACGCTCTCCGGCACGCCGGTGATGGTCGAGCGGACCGTCTACCCGCCGCGGGTCGGCGAGATCGTCGCCGAGCTGCCGCCGGACGTCGTCTCGCACACCGAAGTCCTGCGCGAGCACGGGATCCTGTTCACCGACGCCGACCACACGATCGACATCGTCGCCGCCAACGGGGACGACGCCCGGCTGCTCGGCTGCCGGCGCGGCGGCCCGCTGCTGCGCGAGCGGCGCCGGACGACGGACCCGACCGGGACGCCGGTGGAGTGGTCCCAGGACCGCTACCTGCCCGGCACGGTGGCGTTCAGCGTGCACAACTCGCTGGCCACCTCGGCGCTTTCGCGGCACGCCCGGGAGATGGACTGAGGCCTGCGGCGGGGCGGCCCGGCTCGCGGGCCGCCCTTTCGGCGGCGGATCGTCAGCGCATCAACGAGGCCAGCAGCAGCCGGAAGTGGGCGAAGTCCGGCGTGACCGCCCCCGCCTCCTTGGCCAGCTCGTCCCAGCGGCGCACCGCCACCGCGTCCTCGGCGCCCGGGTGGGCGGCGAAGTCGGCGGCCTCCTGCTCGGACATCGGGCCGCCCTGCACCTGGAGGGTGTACTCGGAGGCCTCGGACAGCTTCGCCCGGTAGTCCGGCTCGACGGCGCACAGGTAGCGCTTGGCCGCCACGTGCAGCCGGACCGGCTCGGTGACCTCCGGGCCGAACCAGCGGGCCAGCCAGTCGGCTCCGGTGTCGCTGTGCCGGTTGTCCTGGCCCTGCATCAGGTCCCGTCCGTGCAGGACCCCGTGGAAGTGGCCGATGTCGTGCAGCAGGGCCGCGGCGACCAGCTGCGGGGCCGCCCCGGCGGCCTCGGCCAGCGCGCCGGCCTGCAGCATGTGCTCGGCCATGGTGACCGCCTCGCCCAGGTACTCCCCGGCGCCCTCGCCCGCGAACAGCGCGGCCAGCTCGTCCAGCGCGGCCGAACGGCGGTGCAGCACGGCCAGGGTGGAGGCCAGCGAGTCCAGGTCCGCGTAGCAGCCCTGGAGGTGGCGGCGGCCGTCCTGCGCGAAAGCGGTGCGGGCGTGCATCAGCCGGGTGTTGTCGAAGACCAGGCAGTCGCCCGGGTCGAGCCGGAACTCCAGCTGCAGCTCCGGGCGCAGGGTGATCGCGGCGAAGGCGCGGTACGCGGCGTAGAACGCGTCCAGCTCCGCCGCCGAGCCGCGCAGGGTGGCGATCGAGCGGTTGTTGAACCGCACCTCGCGGATCCGGCCCAGCGGGTCCACGTCGATCAGCGGCCGGTCGGCGCGCAGTTCGGCGGCGCGGTCGCGGAAGACGAACGGCACGAGGGTGCGGGTCAGCACCGCGAAGTGCTCCGGCGCCTCCGCGCGCAGCAGCGCGGCGGCCCGGAAGCCGTCCACCAGGCCGGAGTCGCCGCCGGTCGCCGAGTTCTCCAGGCAGTGCAGCAGTTGCAGGGTCGGCACCGGGTCGCGGTACGGGTTGTCGGTGTGCGGGGTGATCGCGGCGCTGGTGAACGCCAGGTTGTTCGGGTCCGGCTCGACCCGGACGTCGAACAGTTCGCCGTAGTTGGTGACCCGCACGTGGCCGAAGCTCTCCGCGACCGCCAGCACCTGCCGCTCGCGCACCGGCACCCCGCGCAGC
The DNA here is from genome assembly GCF_042800875.1 of Kitasatospora sp. NPDC057595. NCBI lineage: Bacteria > Bacillati > Actinomycetota > Actinomycetes > Kitasatosporales > Streptomycetaceae > Kitasatospora > Kitasatospora sp. NPDC057595. Next base: position 270,811 of record NZ_JBHVGL010000007.1, read on the forward strand.
ACGGCGAAGCCGGAGCGGCGGACGGCGGCCAGCACGGCCGCCTGCTCGGCCGGGTCGGCCAGGTAGGCCGACCACTGGGCCTCGGGGATGCCGGCGGCGAAGTCCGCGGCCTCCCAGAGCCGCTTGTCGGCCTCCGTCCGCCCGTCGCCGTCGGCCTCCCGGGCCAGCCAGGCGAGGGGGTGGCGCGAGCGGTGCCCGTCGGACCAGAGCACCTCCAGGTGCCCGTCCAGCTCGGCCCGGGCGGCGATCGTGAGGCCGTCCGGCAGGTCGGTGATCTGGAACAGCTTCTGCCCGCTGCGCGGGTCGCGGCACTCGGCGCAGGGGCAGTTGTCGCGCAGCCAGTACGGCGACGGCTCGGTGGTGGTCATGGTCTTCTCCTCGGCGGCCCGGGGGCGTGGGGGTCGAAGTTGATCGAAGGTGATCGAAGTTGTATAGCCAACTTCTCCGTCGCGCTGGAGCCTGCCGGGGGACGGTGAGCCGTGGGTGCCGGGGGAGTGAACGATTCGGGAACAGTGCCGGGCCGAACGCCCGGCACCCCTTGTCGAGCGGGACCTGACCTGCTCGGATGTGCCGATGCTCGAACATGATCAACCGCCGGCCGACGCGCCCCCGGTCGCCGAGGCGCCCGTCGAACCGTCCGCCGAGGCGCACCCGGTGCGCCCCTCCCGCCGCCGGCTCCGGATCGGCCTCGCCGCCGCCGCGGTCCTCGGCTGCACCGCCTTCGGGGTGGCCTTCGCCGACAACTTCGCCGCCCTCGGCGCCTACGACTACCGGCCGCCGGAGCAGTTCCAGGGTCTGCCGAAGGCCTCCGACGGCACCCGCGACAAGCAGTCCTGGCGGATCGGCGGCGGCTCCGGCGTCTCGACCACCAGCTACCGCAGCCCGGACGACGAGCGGCTGGTCTTCGTGACCGTCGCGGAGACGCACATCTTCCTGCCCGCCTCGCAGCTCGACGACGCGATCGCCGCGCAGCGCGCGAGCGGCTACACCTACACCGACCTGCACGACGTCGACCCGGGCGAGCGCGGCGGCGTGATGAAGTGCGGCCTGGCCGGGTTCGAGGACGGCGAACTGTCGGTCTGCACCTGGGCGGACGGCAGCATGTGGGCCGGCTTCGCGGAGGTCCTCGACGGCGCGACCGTCGATCCCGACGTGCTGGCCGGGCGCGCCCGGGAGTTCCGCCGCCTCGCCGAGGTGCCGGCGTAGGGCGGGTCCGCGCCGGGCCGGACGGCGGACCGCCCCGCCCGCTGCGGCGGACGGGGCGGGTCGGGCGGCCGTTGAGCGGCCTCAGACGGTCGCGTGCCAGGCCTGCTCGGCCGCGGTGAGGGCGGGGGCGGCGTCGGCGCCGGTCGCGGTGGCGAGGGCGGTGAGGGTGGCGCGAACGGTGCCGAGGGCGGCGGCGGTGCCGTAGTGGTTGACCCGCAGCATCTCGGCGGCCAGCACGCCGCCGCCGGCCTGGACCGGCAGCGAGGCGTCGAGCCGGCGCAGCTCGGCGGCGAGGGCGGTGGCGTCCAGGCCGGCCGGGGTGCGCAGGGTGGTGGCGACCGGCGCGGCGTGCGCGTCCTCCGGGACGAACGGGCTGAGCGTGCCGAGTGCCCGGACGCCCGCGCGGGTGGCGGCCGCGGCCGCCCGGTGGCGGGCGATGACGGCGGGCAGGCCGTCCGCCGCGATCCGGTCCAGGCAGGCGCCGAGCGCGAGCATCTCCAGCTGCGCGGGCGCGTGCGGCAGGACGGTGCGACCGGCGTCCGTCCAGCGCTCCTTCCAGTCCAGCAGCGAGAGGTAGGAACGGCGCGGGGCGGCCGGGTTGGCGGCGATCCGCTGCCAGGCCCGCTCGGAGACCGAGACGGCCGAGACGCCGGCCGGTCCGCCCATCGCCTTCTGCCCGCCGATCACGCACAGGTCGACGCCCCAGGCGTCGGTCAGCAGCGGCTCGGCGGCCACCGAGGCGACCGCGTCCACCATCAGCAGCGCGCCGTGCTCGCGCACCACGGCGCCGATCTCGGCGACCGGGTTGGTGTTGCCGGTGGCGGCCTCGGCGTGCACCAGCGAGACGAAGTCGATGGCCGGCTCGGCCGCCAGGGCCGCGGCGACGCGCTCGGCGGTCACCGCGCTGTCGAACGGCACGGCGAGGTCGACGACCTTCGCGCCGCAGTCGCGCAGCCAGTTGCCGAAGGTCTGGCCGTACGGGCCGGTGACGATGTTGAGCGCGGTCGAGCCCGGGTGCGCGGCGCCGCGGATGGCGGCCTCCAGCGGCAGCAGCGCCTCGCCCTGGGTGACGATCACGTCGGCGGTGGTGTGCAGCAGCGCGGCGACCTGGTCCTCGATCGCCGCGAAGTCGGCGGCGGTGAGCGGGGGCAGGTCGAGGAAGGGGCTCACGGTCACTGGGCCTTTCGAGGGGGTGCGAGGGAGGGAGCGGCGGGTGGCCGGGAACGAGTCTGCCCCATCTTCGCTGCTTACAGGGAACGGCGCCGTCGGTAGAGTGCGGCCATGAGCGATGGCGCGGTGCTGCACGTCCGGGGTCGGGTGCTGGTCGGTCCGGAGGACGTCCGGGACGAACTCTGGGTGGTGGACGGCCGGGTGACCTTCTCCCGTCCGGCCGCCGTGGGCGCCGCCGGCCCGGACGTCCGGACGGTCCGGGGCTGGGTGCTGCCCGGCCTGGTGGACGCGCACTGCCACGTCGGCCTGGACGCGCACGGCGCCGTCGACGCCGCGACCAGCGAGAAGCAGGCGCTCACCGACCGCGACGCCGGCACCCTGCTGATCCGCGACGCCGGGTCCGCCGCCGACACCCGCTGGATCGACGACCGCGAGGACCTGCCCCGGATCGTCCGGGCCGGCCGGCACATCGCCCGCACCCGCCGCTACATCCGCAACTACGCGCACGAGATCGAGCCCGGCGACCTCGCCGCCTACGTGCGCGCCGAGGCCCGGCGGGGCGACGGCTGGGTCAAGCTGGTCGGCGACTGGATCGACCGCGACCGCGGCGACCTCGCCGCCTGCTGGCCGGGCGACGCGCTCGCCGAGGCGATCGCGGCGGCGCACGAGGAGGGCGCGCGGGTCACCGCGCACTGCTTCGCCGCCGAGTCGCTGCCGGACCTGCTGGCCGCCGGCATCGACTGCGTCGAGCACGCCACCGGCCTGACCGAGGAGTTGATCCCGGCCTTCGCCGAGCGCGGGGTCGCGATCGTGCCGACCCTGGTCAACATCGCCACCTTCCCGCAACTGGCGGCCGGCGGCGAGGGCAAGTTCCCGGCCTGGGCCGCCCACCTGCGCCGGCTGCACGAGCGCCGCTACGACACGGTCGGCGCCGCGCACGACGCGGGCATCCCCGTCTACGTCGGGACGGACGCGGGCGGCTCGCTGGCCCACGGACTGGTCGCGGAGGAGGTCGCCGAGCTGGTGAAGGCCGGGCTCACCCCCGCCGAGGCGCTGTCGGCGGCCACCTGGGGCGCGCGCGCCTGGCTGGGGCGCCCCGGCCTGGAGGAGGGCGCGCCGGCCGACTTCGTGGTGTACGCGCACGACCCGCGCGCCGACGTCCGGGTGCTGGCCGATCCGAAGCTGGTGGTGCTGCGCGGGCGCCCGGTGGCGTGAGCCGCGGTTCGAGGCGCCGCGGTGTGATCATCTCGGTGAACGGGCGGTCGGTGTAGGCCGATAGGGTTACGCCCATGGCACCGCGTCCACTGAACGAGATCGTCGAGCCCGGGTGGGCCACCGCGCTGGAGCCGGTGGCCGGGCGGGTCGCCGCGATGGGCGACTTCCTCCGCGCAGAACTGGCCGCCGGCCGCACCTATCTGCCCTCCGGCCCGAACGTGCTGCGCGCCTTCCAGCAGCCGTTCGCCGAGGTGCGGGTGCTGATCGTCGGCCAGGATCCCTACCCGACCCCCGGCCACGCCGTCGGCCTGAGCTTCTCGGTGGGGGCCGAGGTCCGGCCGATCCCGGCCAGTCTGATCAACATCTTCCAGGAGTACGGCAGCGACCTCGGCCTGCCGCAGCCGTCCAACGGTGACCTCACGCCGTGGACGCAGCAGGGCGTGCTGCTGCTGAACCGCGCCCTGACCACCGCCCCGCGCAAGCCGGCCGCGCACCGCGGCAAGGGCTGGGAGGAGGTCACCGAGCAGGCGATCCGTGCCCTGGCGGCGCGCGGCGGTCCGCTGGTGGCGATCCTCTGGGGCCGTGACGCGCGCAATCTGCGGCCGCTGCTGGGCGAGATCCCGGCGATCGAGTCGGCGCACCCGAGCCCGTACTCGGCGAGCGGGGGCTTCTTCGGCTCGCGCCCGTTCAGCCGGGCCAACGAGCTGCTGGTGCGGCAGGGGGCGCAGCCGGTGGACTGGCGCCTGCCGTAGGCGGCCGGGCGCTCCGCCGTAGCAGACGCGGGTCAGCGCGGAGCGTCAACTTCACCCCAACGGGTGAAATGACGCTCTGTGTGGCTCATGTGACGGATCGTTTGAGAAGACTGGCGGCTCATCCATTCAGCCGTGGGGGGTACCACCATGTCTTCTCGACGAATCGTTTCCGCAGCCGCCGCCGTGCTGGCCTGCACCGCTCTCACCGTTCTCACCGTGCCGCCGGCCGGGGCCGTCGAGCCCTCGCCGTCCGCGTCGGCCTCCGCGTCGACCTCCGTTCCGGCCTCCGCGCCGGGCAGGGCGCGCGCCGTGACCGCCGAACTCGACCTGGACGTCCGGCTGTTGAGCAACGCCGTGAACGTCCCGGTGGACGTCTCGCTCAACAAGGTCGAGTCCCCGGCGCAGCGCGAGGGCACCGTCCTCACCGCCACGGTCGACGGCGTCGACCAGACCGGCCCGGTCACCCTGGTCAAGGCCGAGGTCGGCAAGTCGGTGACCAAGGTCGACGCCAAGGGCGCCACCGCCTCCGTCACGCTCGCCGACGCCGACGTGCACGCCCCCGGCCTGCCCGGGACCACCCTGCTCGGCCTGAAGGCGCTCAGCGCCACCGCCACCTGTCCCGTCGACGGGCAGCCCACCGCCGACGTGGTCGCACCCGTCGGGCTCACCGTCCTCGGCAAGCCGGTCACGGTCAGTCTGTACGGGCCGACCAAGGTGGACGTGCCGCTGGTCGGAAGCGTGTCGGTGGAGTTCTCCAAGAGGACCACCACCTCGACGACGGCCGCCGCCTCCGCCCTGGAGGTCCAGGTGGCGGTGGACCCGCTCAACCTCAACGTCGCCAAGGTCACCGGCACCGTCAAGGTCGCCTCGGTGAGCTGCGAGAAGCCCGTCCCGGCCGCCCCGACGGCCACCGCCACCGCGTCGGCCACCCCCGCGACCGCCGTCACGCAGACTCCGGCCGCGCAGCCGGTCGCGGACACCACCCCGTCCGCCACCGCCACCGCCACCGCCGCCCCTGCCCCTGTCTCCGCCTCGTCCTCCGCCACCGCCCGTCGGACCGCGGCCCCCGCCGCTTCCGCCTCCGGCTCCGCCAACCCCGCCGCGCCCGACAGCCTCGCCTCCACCGGCGGCAACGACGCCACCGGCCGGCTGGCCGCCGGGGCCGCCGCCCTGGTGGCCGGAGGCGGCTGCGCCCTCTGGGCCACCCGCCGCCGCCGGGCGGCCGCCCCGGCCCACGCCCGCCGGCACTGACCCCGGGGGCCCGCCCCGGAGCCCGTCCCCGGACCCCATGGATGCGGGAGTGCCACCCGCGGCACTCCCGCACCGTGACCGTGCCAATGCGGACGGTTGGTTCACATGCGCGTTACACAAGAGGAACAACCGGGAAACGGCGGCTTGCAACGCTACGCGGGCACCCACCACTCAGTTTGCGAGGTACACCGCCGTGGCAATCAAGGCCGAGTACATCTGGATCGACGGCACCAAGCCGACCGCCAAGCTCCGCTCCAAGACTCGTGTCCTGCCGAACGCGGACAAGATCCCCACCTGGGGCTTCGACGGTTCCTCCACCAGCCAGGCCGAGGGTCACGCCTCGGACCGGGTGCTGACGCCGGTGCGCGTCACCCCGGACCCGATCCGCGGCGGCGACCACATCCTCGTCCTCTGCGAGGTCCACGAGACCGACGGCACCCCGCACGAGTCCAACACCCGCGCCCTGCTGCGCACCGTCGCCGAGCAGTACGAGGCGCAGGAGTCGATCTTCGGCATCGAGCAGGAGTACACCTTCTTCAAGGGTTCCCGCCCGCTCGGCTTCCCCGAGGGCGGCTACCCGGCCCCGCAGGGCGGCTACTACTGCGGCGTCGGCGCCGAGGAGGTCTTCGGCCGCGAGATCGTCGAGTTGCACCTCGACCGCTGCATGGACGCCGGCCTGGCCATCTGCGGCATCAACGCCGAGGTCATGCCCGGCCAGTGGGAGTTCCAGATCGGCCCGGTCGACGCCCTGACCGTCTCCGACGACATGTGGATCGCCCGCTACCTGCTCTACCGCACCGCCGAGGAGTTCGGCATCGACGCCACCCTCGACCCGAAGCCGGTCCGCGGCGACTGGAACGGCGCCGGCGCGCACACCAACTTCTCCACCAAGGCGATGCGCGAGAACTACGACGCGATCATCACCGCCTGCGAGTCGCTCGGCACCTCCCAGGAGAAGGTCCTGGAGCACGTCACCCAGTACGGCGCCGACATCGAGTCCCGCCTGACCGGCAAGCACGAGACCGCCCCGTGGAACGTCTACTCCTACGGCGTCTCCAACCGCGGCGCGTCGGTCCGCATCCCGTGGCAGGTCGAGGTGGAGCAGAAGGGCTACATCGAGGACCGCCGCCCGAACGCCAACGTCGACCCCTACGTCGTCACCCGCCTGCTGATCAACACCTGCTGCGCCGCCCTGGAGAAGGCCGGCCTGGTCTGATCCCGGTCCGCCGGCAGCACCACCCCGCACGTCCGCAGGGCCTCCCCACCTCACCGGGGAGGCCCTGCGGCCGTCACGGCCCGTCCTGGTCGGTGGGTGCGCGGTGCTCGGACACCCGTTCCCCCCGGCCGGTCGGTGTGACGATCCGTTGCCCGCGTTCGCTGACAGGGGTGGGGTCTGTCGGCTCTCTTGATCGAGGGGTGGGGCCGGGCGGAGAATGGCGGGTGTGAACGTTTCTGCTGCTGGGGTGTCCGGGGGGCTCGTGCGTCGGTTGCACGTGGACCTGGGGAGAGTGTGGGCGGCTGCCTGTCGCCGGTGAGCGTCCCGGTGTTGGTCCTTTCAGACGGCTCTTCCGGCAGCGGAGTGTGTGTTCATGACCCTGACGTTCCACTGGTTCCTGCCCACCAACGGTGACAGCCGGCACGTCGTCGGCGGCGGGCACGGGTCGACGCCCGGTGCCGCCGGCGGTGACCGGCCGCCGTCCCTCGGGTATCTGGGGCAGATCGCCCGCAGCGCCGAGCAGTTGGGGTTCGAGGGGGCGCTGACGCCGACCGGGGCGTGGTGCGAGGACGCCTGGCTGACGACGGCGATGCTCACCCAGGTGACCGAGCGGCTCAAGTACCTGGTGGCGTTCCGGCCCGGGCAGATCGCGCCGACGCTGGCGGCGCAGATGGCGGCGACGTACCAACGGCACTCCGGCGGGCGGCTGTTGCTGAACGTGGTGACCGGCGGGGAGTCGGCGGAGCAGCGCGCGTACGGGGACTTCCTGGACAAGGACGCGCGCTACGCCCGCACCGGGGAGTTCCTGTCGGTCGTGCGGCGGCTCTGGACGGGGGAGAGCGTCGACCACGACGGTGTCCATCTGCGGGTCGAGCGGGCCGAGTTGAACCGGCTGCCGGATCCGGTGCCGCCGGTGTACTTCGGCGGGTCGTCGCCGGCGGCGGGCGAGGTCGCCGCCCGGTACGCGGACGTGTACCTCACCTGGGGCGAGCCGCCCGCGCAGGTGCGGGAGAAGATCGCCTGGATCCGTGAACTCGCCGAGCGGCAGGGGCGGACGGTGCGGTTCGGGATCCGGCTGCACGTGATCACCCGGGACACCTCGGCGCAGGCGTGGGCGGAGACCGAGCGGCTGCTGGCGGCGATGGACCCGCAGCGCGTCCGGGAGACCCAGCGGGCGCTGGCCCGCAGCGAGTCGGTGGGGCAGCGCCGGATGATCGCGCTGCACGGGGGCTCGGCGGAGCGGCTGGAGATCTACCCCGGGCTGTGGGCGGGCATCGGGCTGCTGCGCGGCGGGGCCGGGACGGCGCTGGTGGGCAGCCACCGGGAGGTGGCCGACCTCGTCACCGAGTACCACGAGCTGGGCATCGACGAGTTCGTGCTCAGCGGGATGCCGCACCTTGAGGAGGCGTACTGGTTCGGCGAGGGCGTGCTGCCGGTGCTGGCCGCCCGGGGCCTGTGGAGCCGGCCGGGGCAGTAGGGCCCGGGCCGGCCGGCGCCTACTGCTCGCCCAGCACCATCCACTTCTCGGGCTTGGCCATGGCCTCGAAGCCGACCTTCGCGTAGACCCCGTGGGCGTCCGCGGTGGCGAGCAGGACGCGGCGCAGGCCGTGCTCGGCGAGCCCGTCGCGGACGGCGGCGGCCAGGGCGGTGCCGAGGCCGCGGCCGCGGGCGGCCGGGGCGACGTAGACGTCGCACAGCCAGGCGAAGGTGGCGCGGTCGGTGACCACCCGCGCGTAGCCGACCTGGGCGCCCGAGGCCTGCTCGTAGAGGCCGAAGTTGAGCGAGTCGGCGATCGCCCGGTCCTGCTTCTCGCGGCTGCGGCCGATCGCCCAGTAGGCGTCCTCGGACAGCCACCGGTGGATCAGACCGGCGTCGAGGCGCGCGGGGTCGGTGGAGATCTCGTAGCCGTCCGGCAGTCCGGTGTCACTGGTCATGGCCGGATCCAAGCAGGGATCCGGCCGCGCGACCAGCGGATTTCTCAGTGGACGGGCACGGCGTTCTCCGGCAGGTCGTGCCAGTTGGTGACGATCGGCCTGTCGACGTTGGTCGGGCCGATCGGCAGGCTGACCGGGTCGGGGTCCGGGCTGCCGATGCCCACGATGATGTCGGTGAACTGGACCGCCTGGTTGTCCTTGGTGGTCTTCGTCATGACGCCCGCGTAGGCGGTGTCCGAGCCGCTGAGCCTGATCGGCCGGCTGACGCCCTGCTCGGCCTTGGACGCCTCGATGCCGCCCGAGCCGAAGGCGATGACCGGGGGCCGGGGCGGGAGCGTGCAGGTCACCCCGGGCCTGGCCTTGGCGGCGATCAGGACGTAGCCGCCGGCCTGGGACTCGGCCTTGGCGGTGAGCAGCAGGTCCTTGGCGCCGCAGGTGCCGGCGGCCTGGCCGGGGGCGGACGCGGAGGCGGAGGGCTTGGCGGCTCCGGAGGGCTTCGCGGTCCCGGACGGCTTCGCGGCGGTGGTCGCGGGCGCGGAGGGAGCGGAGGGCGCGGTGGTCGCGGCCGGGCTCGACGCGGGCGCGGCGGCGTCGCTGTTCTCCGGCCCGCACGCGGTGGCGGTGACGGCGAGCGCCGCGACGGCGAGGGCGGTGAGAGCGAGTCGGCGCGAGCGCATGAGGGATCCCCCGGAGTCCTGACCACCGGTGTCGTTCACCGGCGCGGCACGACCGTACGACGGGATCGTTCACGGCCGGGTGCGGGAAACATCCCGATCCTGTCCCAGCCCGATGCGCCGACAAGGGATGGTCAACACCCCTGTCACGAGGGACGATCGACCCCATGACCGAACTCCCGTTGCTCCTCCTCGACGTCGACGGCCCGCTGAACCCGTACGCCGCCGTGCCGCAGGAACAGCCCGCCGGCTACCGCACCCACCACCTCCGCCCCGACTTCCGGCTGAACCGGTTCCCCGGTCGGCCGGCCGAGGAGGTCGAGCCGCTGCGGCTCTGGCTCAACCCCGGTCACGGGCCGGAACTGCTGGGCCTGCCCTTCGAGTTGGTCTGGGCGACCGCCTGGCAGCACGAGGCCAACACCTTGATCGCCCCACTGGTCGGCCTGCCCGAACTCCCCTACGTCCCCTGGCCGCGGATCGACCAGGAGGAGCCCGACGGCCTGCACTGGAAGACCCGGGTGCTGGTCGAGTGGGCGGCCGGGCGGCCGTTCGTCTGGGTGGACGACGAGCTGGGGCCGCAGGACACCGAGTGGATAGCGGCTCACCACCCGGGACCGGCGGCCACCTTCCGGATCGACCCCAGGATCGGGCTGCGGGCCGAGGACTTCGCCACCCTGCGGGGCTGGGCGCGGGCGGAGCTGGGGGCCGGGGCGTGAGGGTCGGTACGGTGGAGCGGCTGCGGCGGCACCCGGTGAAGTCGATGCTCGGCGAGGAGCTCCGCGAGGCGTCCGTGACGGAGCGCGGCATTCGCGGCGACCGCGCGTACGCGCTGCTGGACGTCGACACCGGGCGGGTGGTGAGCGCCAAGCACCCGCGGCTGTGGGCGGGCGTGCTCGGGTTCACCGCCCGGACCGGGACCGGCGGTGAGGTGGTGGTCACCGGCCCGGACGGCGCCGTCGTCGACGAGCGCGGGCTGTCGGAGCGGCTGGGGCGCAAGGTCCGGCTGGTGGACGAGCCGCCGCCGGGTGCGAGCGTCGAGCGGTCCGTCCCGGAGGAGGTCCTGGAACACGGTCCGCGCGCCGAGGTCGGGTTCACCGTCAGTGAGCTGGGGCGCGGCGCGCCGCCCGGCACCTTCCTCGACTTCGCGCCGCTCCACCTGCTCACCACGGCCGCCCTCGCCGCGGCGGGCGGTGCCGGGGCGGGCGGCGCCGCAGCCGAGCGGTACCGCCCGAACGTGGTGGTCCGGACCCCCGACGCGGTCGCCGGCTTTGTCGAGAACGGCTGGGTGGAGGGCGAGCTGGCGATCGGGGCGCGGGTGCGGCTGCGGGTCGTCACGGCGACGCCGCGCTGCGCCGTCCCCACCCTCGCGCACGGCCCGGGGGTGCCGCGCTCGGCGGCGGCGCTGCGCACGCTCGCGGAGCGCAACCGGCTCGTCCCGCTGCCGGGCATGCCCGCGCTGCCCTGCGTCGGCGTGTACGCCCGGGTGCTGGCTCCGGGGCGGGTGGCGGTCGGCGACCCGGTGGTGCTGGTGCGCTGAGCGCGGGGGCCACCGGCGGCCGGGCGTCAGCCGTCGAGAGCCTGCGCCAGGGCGGTCAGGAAGCGGTCGGTGGTGGGCTCGTCCCGGACGGCGATGCGCAGCCAGTCCGGGCCGAGGCCGGGGAAGGTGTCGCCCCGGCGGACGGCGAAGCCCAGGGCGCGCAGCCGGGCGCGGACGGCGTCGGCGCCGGGCAGTTCGACCAGCAGGAAGGACGCCGCCGGCTCGCCGTGCACCCGGACGGCCGGGAAGGCCGCCAGGCCCTTCAGCAGGTACGCGCGCCACAGGCCGAGTTCCCGGGCGGCGGCCTCCGCCTCGGCGAGTGCGGCCGGGGCCGAGCAGGCCTCGGCGGCCACCAGCGCCGGGGTGGAGACCGGCCAGAGCGGCTGGGCCGCGGCCAGCTCGGCGATCAGCGGCGCCGGGCCGAGCACGTAGCCGATCCGCAGACCGGCCAGCCCCCAGGTCTTGGTGAGGCTGCGCAGGACGACCACCCGGCCCGGCAGGTCCCTCGCGCCGGCGAGGGATTCGCGCTCCCCGGGCACGGTGTCCATGAACGCCTCGTCGATCACCAGGGTGCGCCCCGGCCGGGCCAGGGCGGCGACGGCGGTGGCCGGGTGGAGCACCGAGGTGGGGTTGGTGGGGTTGCCGAGCACGACCAGGTCGGCCTCCTCCGGCACCGCTCCCGCGGTCAGCCGGAAGCCCCCCGCGGCGGAGAGCAGCACCCGCCGCACCTGGTGTCCGGCGTCCCGCAGCGCGGCCTCCGGCTCGGTGAACTGCGGGTGCAACACCGCGATATGACGAGGCGTCAGCACGCGTGCCAGTAGGACGAAGGCCTCGGCGGCGCCCGAGGTGAGCAGCACCTCCGCCGCCGGCCGGCCGTGCCGCTCGGCGACCGCGGCCCGGGCGGCGGCGCCGTCGGGGTACGCGGCGAGGTCGGCGAGGGTGGCGGCGAGGCGGGCGCGCAGCCAGGCCGGGGGCGTGCCGGTGCGGACGTTGACGGCGAGGTCGACCAGTCCGGCGCCGTCGGCGCGCACCTCGGCGTCACCGTGGTGGCGCAGGTCGGGCTCGCTCGGGGCGTCTTCGGTGCGCGCCCCTTCGGCGGGGGAGTGAGGGTTCACGGCTGCTCTCCTGGATTCTGCCGGGGCTGCGGACGGCGGTGGGCCGCCGGGGGCCGCGGGGCGCGGGCGACGGCCACCGTCGCGGCGGCCGACCTCCGTTTGGGGGCGACGAGCTCGGCCCGCCCGCCGCCGGCCCCCGTCAGCGCCGCCGCCTCGGCCACGCTGACCGTCCCGACCGCGTCGCCGACGGCGCCGGACGGGTTGGGCACGGGGACGGCGGCCAGCGCCGCGGCCGGGTACTCGGCCACCGGCACGCCGAGCGCCGCCGCGGCCGAGCGGACGGCGGGGTGGCCGCCCTTGCCGTCGAGGGTGGCGAGCGCGCCGACGGCGCCGGCCGGCAGCCCGGCCGCGGCGAGCGTGCGCCGGATCAGGTCCAGCAGCTCCGCCCCGGTCGCCGAGCCGCGCACGCCCACCCCGACGACGAGCCGCCCGCGGCCGGGCGCCGCCACGTCCGAGCCGTCACCCGGACCGCCCAACGCGCCGGAACCGATGCCGTCCGAACCGTTCCCGTCCGGCCCTCTCACGCCACGCTCACGCCCTGCTCACGTCCCGTTCCACCACGTCACCCGCCCGACACCTGCCCGAGGGCCGCCCGCCGACCGGCCCCGGTGCCCGCCCGCCCGGGGCGGCCGAAACCCGTCGCCCCCGGCCGCCCGGAATGCCCAGGTCAGGCCAGTACCGGCAGTCGCGGACAGGCGGAATCCCACCACGCCCGTGACGGACGGGTCAATCGCGACGCCTGTGACCCGCGTCCGGCGGCGGTCCTCGGCCACCCACCGCTGTTCGCCGTTTCTTCATGTGGCCGCCGAGGCCCGCGCCACCGCGCCGCTCCTACTGTTTGCGGCGCTCCGAAACCGCCGGTTCCCCGATCGGCGGCCTCTCCCACCCCGGCAGTTCCCGCGCGGCCGGGCCACCTCCCCACCCGGCCGCCCCCGACGTACGGAGGACAGCATGCCCGAGAACCAGGAGACTGTTGACATGAGCGCCACGACCCCCGTCGCCGAGGGCGCCGCCCCGCGCCGCCCCCGCCGCCGCACCCTCACCGCCTCCGCCGCCGGCCTGGCCCTGGTCGCCGGCTCGCTCGGCCTGTGGGCCGCCACCGGCACCACCGCGCAGGCCGCCGCGCTGCCGACCCCGGACCACGTGGTCGTCGTCGTCATGGAGAACCACGCCTACACCCAGGTGATCGGCAGCTCCGGCGCGCCGTACATCAACAACACCCTGGCGGCCGGCGGCGCCACCCTCACCCAGTCGTTCGGGCTCACCCACCCCAGCGAGCCCAACTACTACCAGCTGTTCTCCGGCTCCAACCAGGGCCGCACCGACGACAGCTGCGTGCCGGTCGGTTCGATCAACCAGCCCAACCTCGCCTCCGAGCTGATCGCCGCCGGCAAGAGCTGGGGCAGCTACAACGAGGGCCTGCCGAGCCAGGGTTCGACCACCTGTTCCAGCGGCAAGTACGCGCAGAAGCACAACCCGTGGTTCGGCTTCGGCAACGTGCCGACCAACACCGCGTACACCATGACGCAGTTCCCGACGAACTTCGCCAGCCTGCCGAAGGTCTCCTTCGTCGTCCCGGACCTGTGCAACGACATGCACGACTGCTCGGTCGCGACCGGCGACACCTGGATCCAGAACAAGCTCGGCGCCTACGCCGCCTGGGCCAAGAACAACAACAGCATCCTCGTCATGACCTTCGACGAGGACAACAAGCTGTCCGGCAACCGCATCCCCACCGTCTTCTACGGCGCCCACGTCACCCCGGGCTCCACCACCGCCACCACCTACAACCACTACAACGTGCTGCGCACGCTGGAGGACCTCGCGGGCCTGACCACCCACGCGGGCAACGCCGCCTCCGCCGCCACCATCACCGGCATCTGGAACTGACGCCCGTGTACGTCGCGGACTCCCGCAGCTCCAAGGCCCCCGCCGCCCCGGCCGACACCCGGCCAGGGCGGCGGGAGGCCGCCGAGGGCGCCACCCGTGCGGCCCCCGGCGCCACCGCCGGCCGGGCCGCCCGGGCGGCGGTCCCCGGCACCGTCCTGGTCCTGGGCGTGGTCAGCCTGGTCACCGACATCTCCTCCGAGATGGTCAGCGCCGTCCTGCCGCTCTACCTGCTCACCGGCCTCGGCCTGTCCCCGCTCGGCTTCGGCCTGCTCGACGGCATCCAGAACGGCTTCAGCGCCGTCGTCCGGCTGGCCGGCGGCCACCTCGCCGACCGGCGCGGGCGCGACGGCGCGCCCCGGCACAAGGCCGTCGCCGCCGTCGGCTACGGCCTGTCGGCGCTCTGCAAGCCGCTGCTGCTGCTCGTCCACACCGTGCCGCTGATCGGCGCCGTGCTCGCCGTCGACCGCACCGGCAAGGGCCTGCGCACCGCCCCGCGCGACGCGATGATCTCGCTCGCCACCGAACCCGCCCACCGCGGACGGGCGTTCGGCGTCCACCGGGCGATGGACACGGCCGGCGCGCTGCTCGGACCGCTCACCGCCTTCCTGGTGCTGCGGATGGCCGGCGGTCCGCTGCTCGCCGACGGCGGCCAGCAGCAGGGCTACCACGCGGTGTTCGCGGTCAGCGCCTGCGTCGCGGTGCTCGGCGTGCTCGTCCTGCTGCTCTTCGTACCGAACCGGCTGCGGGCCGACGAGCCGTCGACCCTCCACCCCCGGCTGCGCGACGGGCTCGCCCTGCTGCGCATCCCCGGCCTGCGCCGGCTCACCGTCTGCGCCGTGCTGCTCGGCCTCACCACCGTCAGCGACTCCTTCCTGTACCTGCTCGTGCAGCGCCGGCTCGGCCTCGCCACCGAGTACTTCCCGCTGCTCCCGCTCGGCACCGCCGGCGCCTTCCTGCTGCTCGCTGTCCCGCTCGGCGCGCTCGCCGACCGGATCGGGCGCCGCCGGCTCTTCCTGGCCGGCCACGGCGTCCTGCTGACCGCCTACGGGCTGCTGCTCTCCCCGCTCGACGGGCTGCCGGTGGTGGTCTGCGTGCTGCTGCTGCACGGCGCGTTCTACGCCGCCACCGACGGCGTGCTCGCCGCCGCCGCGGCCGACACCGTCCCCGCCGGGCAGCGCGGCGCCGGGCTCGCCCTGGTCGGCACCGGGCAGGCGCTCGCCCGGTTCGCCTGCTCGCTGGCGTTCGGCGCGCTGTGGAGCGTCGTCGGCGGCACCACCGCGCTGACCTGGTCGGCGCTTGCGCTGGCCGGCTGCGTCACCGGGGCGGCCTTCGTGCTGCGCGAGCCCGCCGTCGTCGAAGCGCACGCCGTTGAAGACCCCGCCGTTGAAGACCCCGCTGTTGAAGGCCCCGTCGACCCCGAGGTGCCCAAGTGACCACCGCCCCCCTCCGCAACCGCACCCGGGTGCTGATCCTGCTGGTCGCCGTCGTCCTGCTCGGCGCGGTCGGCACCGGCGCCGTGCTGTGGGCCGCCGACCGCTCCGCCGACCGCGACCGCGTCCAGGCCGGCGGCCCCGTCGTCACCCCCGGCGAGGTGACCCTCAAGGACCCGGCCACCCGGCAGCTGGTCTTCCGCAACATGGCCTGGGGCCCGCACCGCGACGAGATCGCCACCGTCCCCGCCGACCACCCCGACGGCCCGCGCACCTCCTCCGGCGTCCAGTGCCTGCGCTTCTACGCCGCCGCCGGCACCGGCATCTGCCTGCGGGCCGAACGCGGCGCCCTCCAGGACACCTACCGCGCCGTCGTGCTCGACGACCGGCTGCGCGAACGGCGCTCCTTCCCGCTCGCCGGCATCCCCACCCGCTCCCGGGTCTCGCCCTCCGGCCACCTCGCCGCCTGGACCGTCTTCGTGAGCGGCGACTCCTACGCCGGCACCGACTTCTCCACCCGCACCTCGATCGTCGACGTCCGGGACTGGAACCTCCGGGAGAACCTGGAGGACTTCGACGTGATCAAGGACGGCAAGCCGTACCGCGCGCCCGACGTCAACATCTGGGGCGTCACCTTCGTCGACGACGACGCCTTCTACGCCACCGTCGCCACCGGCGGCCAGACCTACCTGGTCCGCGGCGCCCTGGGCGCCCGCACCCTCACCACCCTCCACCAGAACGTCGAATGCCCCTCGCTCTCCCCGGACGGCACCCGGGTCGCCTACAAGAAGCGCGTGCCCGGCGCCTCCGAGGACGCTCCCTGGCGGCTCTACGTCCTGGACCTCGCCACCATGACCGAGACCCCCACCGCCGAACAGCGCAGCATCGACGACCAGGCCGTCTGGTCCGACGACCACACCCTGCTGTACGCCATGCCGGGTGACTTCGGCGCCGACCTGTGGACCGTCCCCGCCGACGGCACCGGCTCCGCGCGGCGGCTGCTCGACGCGGCGGTCGCCCCGGCGTACCTCGGCTGACGGGTACGGGACAGGCCGGCGGGGCCGGTCGGGCCGGGTGGTCCGGTGCGGAACTCGGAGCGTAGGGTCCACGTCGAGCACTACGAGTGGTCGCGCCGTGCCTGGCCGCCACGACGACGGACCGGGGGAGCAGGAAGAGTGAGGCAACGAGGGCCCGACCGCGGGCTGTCGCCGGAACGCGTGCCCAGCGACTCGTGGCCGGCGCTGCACGGCAGACCGGTGCTGCGCCGTACGGTCGCGATCGGCCTGGTGATCTTCGTATCGGTGCTGGCCGCCCTGGCCGTCCGGGGCGTCAACGCCCTCACCGTCGGCCGCGGCGCCATCGAGACCGACCGCGACCGCGCCGAACTGCTGGCCGGCCTCCACCCCTCCCAGCACCCGGGCGCCGGCCGCTACTACGTACCGGTCGGCGCCGTCTACACGCACACCGCGGACGGCCTGCCCGTCGCCTACCTGCACTACCGGCTGGCCGGCGGGCACGAGGTCGGCGTCGGCGACTTCCTGCGCACCTACGACCTGGCCGCCCCCGGTGCGATCACTCCGCTGCCCGTCGACCTCGCCGAGGCGCTCGGCGGCGACGAGCCGGCCGAAGCGCGCGAGGTCGGGGTCCCCGACCCGTTCGCCACCCCGTCCTCGCCGTCCTCGCCGGTGCCGACGGCGTCCGCGTCCGCCGACCCATCCGCCGACCCGTCCGCCCTCCCGGGCGAAACCCCCGCCGCGGAGCCCGAGCCCACCACCCCGGAACCCACCGGCCACATCGCCCCGGCCACCGAATCCGAGTCCGAGGCCGGGTCCGCAGCCGAAACCGACCCCGCCACCGCCACCGAGCAACCCCTCCCGGCCCCGGAGGACACCCCCTCGCCCACCCCGACCCCCACCGCCGACCCCACCCCCACCCCCGTCGTCACCCCGACGCCCGCCCGCGCCCGCCGCATCTACATCGCCCCCGACCCCGCCGGCCTCCCCGGGGCCGCCGACATCTACGTCCGCGCCACCGGCTGACCGCCCGCTGGCGTACGGTGACTGCTGTACCTCGAAGGAGCCTGCAGAGAGGGAGACGCCGTGATCACCCATGACCGGCCGCAAATGAGCCTTGAGGCGTTCGAGTCCATCGCCGAGGCCGCAGCGCTCCAGGACATCGCGCTCGAGTTCATCGACGGTGAAATCGGAGTCAAGCCCGTGCCCGACGGCGACCACGGTCAGATCATCGCGTGGCTTCAGCGGATCTGCATGCAGCACCGCCCCGACCTGTGGCTCTTCGCCGAACAGGGCCTGCGCATCCCCTCGTACGAGAACGGCGACGCGCGTCCGGACGGCACCCTCGCGCCGGCCGAGTACTTCGCGGGCCAGGGCGAGTGGGCGGATGCGCGCGGCGTGCTGCTGACCGCGGAGGTCACGTCGTTCGACCGGAGGGCCGATGAGCGTGACCGCGTGAAGAAGCCCCGTGCCTACGCCGAGAGCGGCATTCCCGTCTACCTGCTGATCGACCGGGACAGTGACACCGTCACCGTCCACAGCGAGCCGGTCAAGGGCCGCTACCGTGAGATCCGGAGCTACGACTACGGGGAGCAGGTGGAACTGCCCGGCCTGGACGTCACGCTGGACACCGAGGTCCTCAAGAACTACAGCCGCTGAGCCAACCCCGGGGTGGGGATCGTCGGTTGGCGTGCTGCACTCCTGGAACGACGCTTGACACGGCGGCCGGCCGCTCGCCGGGAAGGACGCGGCCGGGGGCGAGGACGGCGACGGCTCCGTGGTCATCAGCCGGGAGGGCGCGGTCGACCGGTGCGAGATCACCGTCCGCTGCCCGGACGTCCGAGGCCGAACGAGCCCGCCCGCCCCGGGCCCTCCCGCACAGGAGGGCCCGGGCGCCACCGGATAGGGTCGCCACGCGGGCCGATGTGCGGTGCGCGCGTGGACCCGAAGGAGCTGACGTGGGCGAGGCCGTCTCCCCCGAGACCGGTGCCGACACCGTGGACCCCCGCCGGGGCGCGGAGCTCGCGGCGCGCTGGTGGAAGTGGGCGCTGTCCGCCCCGATGGAGCGCAGCCCGGTCGCCGACACCACCGGTGAGTTCGCCGGCTGGCGGCAGCCCTCGGACGTCTGGTTCCTGGCCGGCACCTACGGCGGCCGGGTCGTGCGCCGCTGTCCGATCGCCGCCGGGAAGCCGGTCTTCTTCCCGGTCTTCAACACCCAGCGGATCGCCCTCGGCCTCTCCTCCGCACCGTGGCGCGTCGAGGCCTCGCAGGCCGAGGCGGCGCTCAACGGAGTCCCGCTGAAGGTGCACGAGTTCGCCTCCAGGCGCTTCCTGGCCACCGGCATCCCGCGGGTCGCCTGGGGCCTGTGGTGCGCCCTCGACCCGCTGGCGCCCGGACAGTACGTGCTCACCGTCAAGGCCGACGCCGGCGGCTTCCTGGTCGACACCACCTACCACCTGGACGCCGTCGACCTCTGACGCCGTGTCACAGGTGCGCGAGCAGCCCGCGCAGCGGGGCCGGCTCCCGCCCGCCGTCCAGCGCCCCGACCAGCAGGTGCCCGTAGCGGATCTTGCGGCCCGACTTCGTCCCCAGGAACCGCCGCAACTGCCCCTCCGGCCGCCCGCCCTGGTGCGCGGGCTGGCGGACGAAGGTCTGCCAGGCCGGGAGGTCGCCCTCGGCCTCGACGATCTCCGCCACCCGCGCCACGCCCAGCGCGCGGATCAGCTCCTCCTCCAGGTCCGCCACGCACACGAAGAAGCCCTCGTCCGGCGCTCCGGCCCGCTGCAACCCGCGCTCGTAGAAGCCCTGTTCGTTCGCGTCGCAGAGCCCGGCCAGCCGCAGTCCCAGCCCCGGCGGCCCGAGCAGGGCGGCAAAGCGGGCGACGTTCATCGCCCCGCGCATGGAGACGACGCACACCCCTTCGGCGGCCAGGTCCCGGCCCCGCCGGGCGGCCAGCGTCTCGACGGCCGCGAGGTCGCTCGGCCCCTCCACCAGCACCGCCGTCCGCACGCCCAGGCGCTCCGCCAGCTCACCCGCCGGCCCGCCGGGGCCGCCGGCCGCCCAGTCGGTGACCGCGTCCCGGAACGCTTCGATGTCCGCCATGGAGCCGATTCTGCCCCCGCCGAGGCCACCGGTCCCGCCATTTTCCGCGGGAGCGCCGCCCTGCGGCGGAGTGCTCCTCGTCAGGACCGGGACCCCAACCGCCGTCAGTGACGGCTGAGGTAGGTGAGGACGGCGAGGACGCGGCGGTGGCCGCTGTCGGCGGGCGAGAGGCCGAGCTTGGCGAAGATGTTGCCGATGTGCTTGTGGACGGCGTTCTCGGTGATGACGAGCCGGGTCGCGAGCGTGGCGTTGTCCTTTCCCTCGGCCATCAGGCCGAGGACTTCGCGTTCGCGCGGTGTGAGGGCGGCGATCGGGTCGTGGGCGGGGCGGGTGAGGAGCTGGGCGATCACCTCGGGATCCATCACGGTGCCGCCCGCGGCGACCCGGCGCAACGCGTCGATGAACTCGCTCACCCGGCTCACCCGGTCCTTGAGGAGGTAGCCGACGCCGCCGCGCCCGTCGGAGACCAGTTCGCCGGCGTACTGCTGCTCGACGTACTGGGAGAGGACCAGCACGGGCAGGCCGGGGTGCCGGCGGCGGGCCTCGATGGCGGCGTGGATGCCCTCGTCGCGGAAGGCCGGTGGCAGCCGGACGTCGACGATGGTGACGTCCGGCCGGTGCTCGGCGACGGCGGCGAGGAAGCCGGGGGCGTCCTGGACGATCGCGGCGACCTGGAAGCCCGCGGCGGTCAGCAGCAGTTCCAGCCCGTTGGAGAGGAGGACGTTGTCCTCGGCGATCACGACCCGCACGGCAGGCTCACGGTGATCGTGGTCGGGCCGCCGCCGGGGCTGTGGAGGCGGAGGGAGCCGTCGAGCGCCAGGACGCGGTGGCGGATCCCGGCGATGCCGGTGCCCCGTGTCTCGTCGGCGCCGCCGACCCCGTCGTCGGAGGTCTCGATCGACAGCCGGTCGCCGTCGCGGGCGACGCGGACGGTGGTCCGGGTGGCCCGGCTGTGCTTGGCGGCGTTGGTGAGCGCCTCGGCGACCGTGAAGTACGCGACGGCCTCGACCGCGGCGGGGACGGTGCCGAGGGTGCCGATGTCCAGGGTGGTGTCGATCGCCGAGCGGCTCGCCAGCGAGGTCAGGGCCCCGCTGAGGCCGCGGTCGGCGAGGATCGGCGGGTAGATCGTCCGGATCACCGCGCGCAGCTCCGTCATGGCCTCCTCGGCGCTCTCGTGCGCCTCTTCCAGGAGCCTGGCCAGCATCCGGGGGTCGGTGTCCTGCAGCTCGCGGGCCAGGCCCAGGCGCATCGCGATGGCCACCAGCCGGGCCTGGGTGCCGTCGTGCAGATCGCGTTCGATGCGGCGCAGTTCCCGACCGTGCGCGTTGACGGCCCCGGCCCGGGTCTCGGTCAGCGCCTCCACCCGCCGCGCCAACTGCTCGGCGGCGGTGGGGGAGAGCAGCGCCACGCAGCTCCGGGCGTGCAGCCGCGCCAGCGGCGGGAGCAGCCAGAGGGTCAGCGCCGCGAGCACGACGAACTGCGCCGTCCCCAGGGTCAGCGCGGTGCCCCAGCCGGTCAGCGGCACCCCGGCGGCGAAGCCGCCCGCGCGGGTGCCGGCGGGCAGCGCCCACCACAGGGGCACCGTGACGGCCGTCGTGACCGCGTTGCCCGCGCAGGCCACCGCGACGAGCCCGAACGCCGGACCGCTCACCACGGAGCTGCCCAGCCACCCGAGTAGGCGCCACGTCCCGACCCGGGCGGGCCCGTCGTCCGGTGCGCGCAGCAGCCGGCCGGCGCGGCGGCGGTGCCAGGACGCCCAGGCCCGGGCCGCCCTCGGGACGACGAGGAGTACGGGCAGCGCGGCCAGGGCGAGCGCGGCGGCGCCCAGGCTTCCCAGCAGATAGCCCAGCGCGCGCCACGTCACCGACAGCCGATCGGTCCCCCGGTGCTTCATCCGGCCAAGTCTGAGGCATGGTCATCGGCGCCGGCACTACAGCCCGCCACCCTGTCTTCCCGCCCGTGGGCGGTAGCGCGTGCGCACCTCGGCCGGACCTACCGTCAACGCCCATGACAACCCGACCGATGACCCGACCGACCACTCGATCGACGCCCCGACCGACGATGCGATCCTTCACGCGGAGCCTGGCGCTGGCCGCCGTCGTGACCGCGACCCTCGCCACCACCGTGCCCGGCGCGACGGCCGCCGCCGAGCGTCCGGAGGCACGCCTGCAGCGCGACGCCGACGCGATCACCGCACTCGGCGTGACGGGCGTGCAGGCCCGCCTGACCACCTCCGCCGGCGGCGACGCGACCGCCACCAGCGGCGTCGGCGATCTGGCGGACGGGCGGCCGGTGCCGGCCGACGGCCACTTCCGGATCGCCAGCGTCACCAAGACCTTCGTGGCCACCGTGGTCCTGCAACTCGTCGGCGAGGGCCGGCTCTCGCTGGACGACCGGATCGAGCGGTGGCTGCCCGGCGTGGTGTCCGGCAACGGCAACGACGGGCGTGCGATCACCGTCCGCCAGCTGCTCCAGCACACCAGCGGCCTCCACGACGACTACCCCGACTACACCTCGGCGGAGGACTTCCAGCGGCACCGCGACGACAGCTGGACCCCCGAGCAGATCGTCGCCCGGGCGATGGGCCACGGCCCGGACTCCGAACCCGGTGAGCAGTGGCGCTACGGCAACACCGGCTACGTCCTGCTCGGCATGATCGTCGAGCGGGTCACCGGGCGGACCTGGGACGTGGAGGTCGGGGAGCGGATCACCCGGCCGCTCGGCCTCCACCACACCCTCCGGCCGGGGACGTCCCCCGAGCTGCCCCAGCCGCACGCCCGCACCTACCAGGGCTTCGGGCCCGGCGAGCCGCTGGTCGACGTCACCGAGCAGGTCGGCCCGGGCACCAACGGGGAGGCCGGGCTCGTCTCCACCACCGCCGACCTCGACCGGTTCTTCGGCGCCCTGCTCGGCGGCCGGCTGCTGCCGCCGGCGCAGCTGGCGCAGATGAAGCGGACCGTCCGGGTCGGCGAGGAGTTCCGCGCGCTGATGCCGCGCGCCCGCGACGGCCTGGGGCTGTTCTCCCGCCCGCTGTCCTGCGGCGGGCGCTACTGGGGCCACGAGGGCGGCGACGCCGGCTGGGTCACCGCCACCGGCAGCACCGCCGACGGCCGGCGCACCGTCACGGTCTCGCTGTCGGGTGTGCTCGCGGCCTCCGCGGCCGACGTGCTGGGCGTGGAGCGGGCCGTGAGCAAGCTCGTCGACGACGCCCTGTGCGCGGCGCCGGGCGCACGCTCGTAGAAGCGTCGGCGGAGTGGGAAGTCGGTGGGGGCGACTTCCCACTCCGCGCTACCGCGCGTCGGTGGTCCGTGTGCTCGCCGCCGCCGCCGCGACCATGCGGTGCATGACGGCCACCGGCAGGCTCGGGTTGACGGCGGCGTCCTCGGCGGTGAACGGGTCCCGGAGCGCGGCGGCCAGCAGCGCCGGCGGCAGGGCCGGGTGCCGGTGGGCGAAGCTGTTGAGGTAGGAGGCGTCGTCGGCGGCCAGCGCGGCGACCGTGGCGGGGGAGAGTCGGGGGTCGTGGGCGGCCTTCCGGCGGACCATCGGGTCCGGGTCGCGGGCGAGGCGCTCGGCGTCGGCGGCGGTGGACGCGGGGTCGTCCAGGGCGAGCCGGCGCATGTGCGGGCGGGGGTCGTCGAGGAAGCGGAGCAGGCCGTCGCGCGGGAAGTTGGGGTGGTTGAGCGGGCGGCCGGGGAAGGAGAAGCTACCGGTCCAGCCCTCCTCCCAGAGGCCGAGCAGCAGCTCGGCGGGGGCGTCGTCGCAGGACTCGGTGAGGAAGAGGCGGACGGCGAAGTCCTCGTCCCGGGCGAGCAGTTCGACGACGTCCGGGGGGAGTCGGCGGGCGCGGGCGACGCTGCGGCGTATCCAGGCCTTCGGGGAGGCGGCCAACTGCCGCATGGCGTCGGTGTCGTGGTGGAGGGCGGCGACCCAGGGGAGGGCGTAGGTCCGGTCGCCCGGGTCGATGTCGGGGACGGCGTCGGCCAGTTCGGCGAGCGCCTCCGGCGTCGCGGGCGGCTCGGAATCCGGGCTGCGGCCGGGTTCGGGGGCGGGTTCACCTTCACGGGCCGCGTCGGCCGCCTTCCGCAACTGCTCGTGGTCGGCCCGCCCGACGGTGGCGGCGAGCAGACGGTCCCACCGGGCGGGCGAGAGGTTGCTGCGGCGGAGGAGGCCGGTGTGTCCGGCGTCGAGGAGGGCGAGGTGTACGTCCGTCGGGGCGGCCTCGTTGAAGACCAGGCAGTCCAGCCACATCTCGACGAGCTCCGCGCCCGGTCCGGGTGGCGCGAACAGCGGGGCCCACACGGCGTCGTCGTCCGGGTGATCGTCGGTCTCCACCGGGGCAGGGTAGCGGAGGCGCGGGAACGGGCTACCCGGCGTCGGCCGTGACGCGGTCGAGCTCGGCGGCGGGGTAGGGCGTGCGCTTGCTCTCGGTGAGCAGCCGGCGCTGGAAGCCGCCCAGGACGACGGCGGTCCGGGCGTGCCGGTCGACGATCGCCGCCACCTCCGCCGGGACGCCGTCGGGCCGCCGGCCGGCGAGCCACCGCTCCAGGAAGGCGGTCGCCTCGGTCTCGCCCCGATAGGGGGTGAGGAGGTGGTGGCGGAGCAGGTGGGTCACGGTGTGGTCGCGGTCGTAGGCGCGGTGGCGGTCGAGGAACCGCCGTTCCTCCGGGGAGAGTTCGAAGTCCGTGCTGAGCGCGAGCCCGAGGTCCGCGAAGTAGACGCGTTGGCCGTCGGTGAGGAGGTTCTCGAAGTGGGCGTCGAAGTGCACGAGCCCGCGCGAGCGCATGAAGGCCGCGCCGCGTGCCACGGCGTCGGCCGCCCACCCGTACCGGCCCGCGTCCTGCTGCTCGCGCAGCCGGGCGGCGAGCGTCTGCGGCAGGTGCTCCAGGAAGAGCACCAGGCTGTGGCGGGCCCGGCCGATCGCCTCCAGCCGCTCGCGCACGGCCGGGGAACCGTCCCAGTGGGCGACGGCGCCGTCGACGCCGCCGAGGAAGTCCATGAAGCCCTCGGGTGGCGTGTCGGGCAGCACGCGCCAGTGGTACATCAGCGGGAAGCCGTCGTACTCCCCGCCCAGGACCCAGTGGGTGGTCATGGTGTGCGCGGCCAGCTCCCGCCAGGCGCCGAACCCGGCCGAGCCGATCCCGTACTGGTAGAAGACGGGCAGGCCGAAGTGGTTCGCCGTGGAGCGGACGTTCTCCGGGCGGAGTTCGAGGTCCGTCAGCGGCACCTTCTTGACGAACACCCGCGTCCCGTCGACCTCCAGGGCCGCCGAGGTACCGCCGACGCCGGTCCCGAGGGGCCGGGCGTCGGCCACGACCTCACCGAGCCGCCGGTCGCCGAGCAGGGACAGGCGGGTCGCGATGGAACCGTAGGCGGCGAGCCGGGCCGGCTCCGGGGCTTCGACGTGACGCAACTGCCGCTCCTCGCTCGGTGGTCAGGCCAACATAGGTGACGCTGTCGGCCTGGGGCGACCGCTTTCCGGGTGGGCGGCGCACTCGTAGGTGTTCTGCGATGCCTCGTTCCCGTTGCCAACTGGTCGACTGGCACAGCGTGTCGCTGCGAACCGGGTCGACGGAGGTACCTGATGGCACCTACTCTCCTGGTAGGAAACGAAGTTGCCGCGTAGGCCGCCCCGGCCGGCGGAGCTGGCCCGAGTCCTGGAGAGGCAGCGGCGATGATGAAGCGGACTCGCCTGGTGCTGGCGGCCACGGCCGGGGTTCTGGTCGTAGCGGGCACGGCCACCGCAGTGGCCGTGGCCCGCGATTCTGCGGGCGTGGTCGTACAGGAGGATCTTCCGCTCTCGCCCGAGATGCAGCGATACGTGAAGGATCCGGCCGCATTCGAGGAACTCCTGCGCACGAGTCCCCCCCACGCCACTGATGGAACGAGTGGACCCGTCTGGGAAGTAGAGGCGGACGTGGGTCCGCGACGTCTGTCACGGACCCACGGTCCTGCGGGTTGATCAGTTGGCGTTGGGCCAGTTGATCATGCCGGCGGCGTTTCCTCCGTGGTTGGACGAGTAGAGGTAGTTCTCGACCCACTGGTTATGGTCGTCGGCGATGCGGTGGCTGTTCGTTCCCACGATCTGGCTGTTGACACCGAAGTCGATGATCATGGGGCCGCCGCTGGCTCCGCCACCCATGTCGCAGGCAAGCTTGAGGCGGTTGTCGAGCGGATTCCAGTTGCCGGCGTCTACGGCGTTGCCGTGGCAGCACATCGGCTTGGTTCCGTTGCAGAGCTCTGCGCCCGTGAGTCCCACAAGTCGCCGCCACCACGCTTCGTCCCTGCTCTGGATCTGATCTCCGAAGACGATCTCTAGCCCGGCGGCCGGAGGCGCGCGAAGCGGCGGACGACCGGGGCGAGGTAGTCGGCGTGCGGGCCGGGCAGGCCCGGCAGGTCGGCGGGGGAGCGGAGGAAGGCCAGCTCGACCAGCTCGCGCTCGGGCGGCGCGAGGGCGCCGAACCGCTCGCGCAGCACCGGCTCGGGCTGCGGCGGGGCGAGGAAGAGCACGCCGACGCTGCCGTACCGGCCCCGGGTGACCGCCCACATCGCCAACTCGCCCGGCCCGGCGGTCACCCCGGTCTCCTCGGTCAGCTCCCGGGCGGCGTTGCGGCGCAGCGCGGCGAGGTCCAGGCGCTCGCCGTCGGGCGGGGGTTCGACGGCGCCGCCGGGCGGCTGCCAGCGTCCGGGGGCGGCGGTGGTCGGGGACATCCGGCCGACGAGCAGGCGGCCGTCGTCGGTGGGCTGCAGGACGCTCACGGAGAGGGAGGCGGTGGGGGCGGCGGAGGCGGTGACGTGGCGGAGCGCGTAGTGCCGGTACGTCACGCGCGACCAGAAGACGTGGAGTTCACCCGGCCGGGGCCACGAGGTGCCCGCGCACGCCACCACCGGGCCGTCGAAGAGTGTGGGATTGGCCAGGACCATCTCCGCCCAGACGCGGTCCCGGGCCCGCCGCTCCTCGGCGGTCAGGCGGGCGGCGGGCACTTCGACGAGCCGGATGCGGCGGACGCCGAGGACCTCGGCGGGCGGCGGGAGGAACGGCGAG
Organism: Kitasatospora sp. NPDC057595; assembly: GCF_042800875.1. Taxonomy (NCBI): domain Bacteria; kingdom Bacillati; phylum Actinomycetota; class Actinomycetes; order Kitasatosporales; family Streptomycetaceae; genus Kitasatospora; species Kitasatospora sp. NPDC057595. The sequence continues at coordinate 297,358 of NZ_JBHVGL010000007.1, forward strand.
GGTGTCTCGGGCATCCGCCCATGGAAGCAGGAACCGGCCGCGCGGTCAGCTCGGCGCGACGGGTGCGTTCGGGAAGCCGTGGGCGCGGTCGGCGGCGGTCACCACCCAGAGCGGGAACTGCTCCAGCCGGATCGGCGGTGAGGCGGGGAAGTCGGGGCGCAGCACGGCGTCGGGGAAGAAGGCGACCCGGCAGCGGCGGCAGAACCAGGCGGCCTGCCAGACGTGCTGGTGACGCTGCCAGTGGGCGTGCAGCAGGCCGTAGTTCTCGACGAACCTGCGTTCGTGGCGGCGGCGCGAGACGACGCGCGCGATCAGCCCGACGGCGAGCAGGAACCCGGGGACGATGAGCGTGCCGACGAAGTAGGCGATCAGCTCGGCCGTTTCGGCGCCTTCGAGGTCCTCCCTGAAGGACTTGGTGACGCTCAGGAGACCGAACACGGCGAACACGCCCGAGAGGGAGTAGAAGGTGATCGCCACGACGCTCCGGTGCCGGCCCGGCTGCGGCGGGGGCGGAGGGGCGAGCAGGGCCCGGGTGGGCTCGTCGAGCGGCGGTTCGGCGGTGGGCGCGAGGGCGTGCGGAACGGCGACGGACTGGTCCGAGGCGGAGCACTGCGGGCAGGTGGCGCTCACGAGCGGTCGACTCCTGGGGCAGGGGCGGGAGTTGGTGCGCGCAGTACAGCACAGAAAGCCGACACGCGGGTGGACCGGTCGGCGGGGCGCAAAAGCGGGGGACAGGGTGCGTCCGGATGGGATACGAATTGTCCGGTGAAGTTGAGCACCACGGTCCACCGGGTCCGGCACGGCGGAGAGGAGTACCGGGTGGTGAAGGCCGGCCCGAGGTCGGGTCGTGCCGTGCTGTACGACAACGGCTGGTCGCTGGACATGTACGTGGACCGGCAGGCGGCGGAGAGCCTGGCGGTGGCGTGGGGGCTGGCCGCGCGGTCGCGGCGGTCGCTGGTGTACGTGCCGCTGAAGGCGGGCCGCGAGGGGCCGGCGGGGACCGGCGAGTGGCAGCGGTCGTCGGTGGCGCTGGACCTGGTGCTGGTGCAGCCCGGGTTGGGGTTCCCGCCCTCGCGCTGGAAGGCGGTGCGCGGTCGGCTGGGTGCGGGGAAGCCGCAGACGATGGAGATCCCCGAGACCGACTTCCCGAGGGACGACGAGGACGACGAGCAGCCCGCGCACCACGGGGGTCGGGGCGACGAGCTCTGCTTCGGCTACGCCGCGGAGACCCTGTTCCTCACCGGCAGCGCCACGGCGTTCCGCTCGACCGGCGCACTGGTGCATTCCCTGGTGGCCGACGGCCCGGCCCGCGCCCTGAGCTACCCGAAGACCCACGAGTGCGTGACCCTGGAACACGACGGCGCCCGATTCGGCCGCCCCCTGCGCCACACCCCGGGCGCGCTGCACATCGAGTACGCCCACGGCTGGAAGGTCGCCTGAGAACCCGGCGGCGGTCGCGGCGTCAGCCGGCGCCGTGTCGACGGCTGAACGGCGGCGGGAGTCCAGCCGTCGACGGTGCGGGGCCGGCTGCTCGGGGCGCGTCGGTCAGGCCGTGTTCCTGGTGACGAACTCGGCGATGGCGTCCTCCATCTGCTGGAGGCCGGGGTCTTCGAGGGGGTAGTGGCCGGCATTTTCGAGCATGCCAGGTCGCTACTTCCTCACCCGCTCCGGGCACGGCGACGAAACGCGCTACCGCGGCACCCTGAGCGACGCCTTCACCCTCACCACCGGCGGCACCTGCGCCTCACTCGTCGGCTCCGCCGTCGAAGAAGCGTTCGCCCACCGCCGCCCCCGCACCGGCGGCCCCGCCCGCCTCGCCGCCGAACACACCGGCGCCCGCCTGCTCACCTTCCGCTACGCGGGTCTCACCCGCACCGCACTGACCGTCGGCGGCTCCGAACACCTCGGCCTGCCCGAGGCCTTCCCCCACCTCGACAGCGTCGATGTGGGCCTCGGCTGGTTCGGCCGGGCCACCCGCCCGGTCCAGACCGCCACCCACCTCGCCGCACCCCTCCTGCGCACCCCCGCGATCCGCGGCGCCGTCACCAGGCTCTCCCAGCGCCTCCCCGGCTCCACCCGCGAACCCGACCCCGACGGCCGGGCCCTCGTGATCGCCACCGCCCGCGACGTGGCAGGCCGGCCTCTGGCCACCACCGCCCTCACTGGCCCCGACCCCTACGAGATGACCGGCACCCTCCTCGCCTGGGGCGCAAGCCACGCTGCCACCGCCGGTGTCACCCTCACCCCCGGCGCCCACGGCCCCGTCACGGCCTTCGGACTCCGGACACTCCGCCACGGCGCCGCCCAAGCCGGCCTGCACGAAGCCGAGTCCACAGGCATCCCCGGGTAGCGGCCGAAGGGCGTCGGGACGCATGCGCAACACGACCCGGTTCGCGGAGCGGCCGAACCCGGGGTGGTCCGGGCGTCCCGTGCGGGAGGGCAGAGGGCCGCGCAGCCTGGCCACGTACCGCCGGTACGCCCGCGCCTCGGCCGAGGTGGCCTGGACGGTGGCGAGACGGTCGGGGAACAGGACGCTTCCGGCGTGCAGTTGGGCGGCGGTCCCGAACCGGTTGCCGTGCAGGCGGCCGGTCACCAGCCGGCCCCGGTCGACCCGGAACCAGACCTCGCGCCGGTTGCCGAACAGCACGATGCTCTCGCGGAGATCGTGCACGTCGGTGTACACCTCGAAGTCCCAGTCGCCCGTGGGCGTTCCAGGAGCGTGGTGCCCACGAAGGCGGTGCATGAAGCGGGGGAGGTCGACAGGGGTACCGAAGGGGAGTACCGCGTCGGCGAAGGGCTCACCGGCGATGAAGTGAAGCCTGAACTCCAGCCCGTACAGCCGCCCGTGGACCTTTCTCCTGATGGAGAGCGAGAACATGTCCGCGTCGTCGAAGCTGGAGTGGTGCTCGGGACGGACGTGCCGGCTCAGGTACTCGAACGAGAGCGTCCGCCGATCGACGAGCAGGCCGGGGATCCGTGCGGCGGAGCCGTGCAGCAGGTAGAGGCACATCAGGTCCACCGGATGTGTCTCGCGTGCCAGGTGAGTGAAGAACCCATCGGAAAAACCGTCCCGCAAAGCGTCTCCAGCCCTCCCGCCCCCGCTGCGCCGTGGGCACCGGCAAATCTACGGCAGACGTGAGGAGTTCAGCGGCCCCCGACCGGAGAGCCCGGTCGGGGGCCGAGGAGGACCGGCGGTGGTGCTGCCGCCCGCCAGGACGTGTTGGCGGGCGTCCGAGTCGTCGAGCGCGCGGTACCTCACCACGGGGTCGCCGGCTCGCACCAAGGCAGTCGCGCATGCGAGACACCATGGCCGTGGCGGTTGTACGTCGAGATCCTCGATCACTGCTGGAGCGGTGCGGCACTCGACACAAACAGCCATGGTGTCCGCGCGGTTCTCAGGACCAGGCCGAGCTGCACTGGGTGCAGCCCCACTGGCCGTACAACGAGGGCCCTGACCGGTGTGCGGTCACGGCCCCGAAGCGTGGGGTTCAGATGGTGCCGAACTCATTGGCCTGGACAGCAGTGACGAAGGATCGCCAGGCGTCGGAGGGAAAGACGAGTGCGGGGCCGGACGGGTCCTTGGAGTCGCGGACGGAGACGAGGCCGGGGAGGTTGGGAGCGACCTCAACGCACGACCCCCCATTGTTGCTGTACGTGCTCTTGCACCACTGGGTCGTCGCGAGTGCCGCTTCGACACTGTCGATCGTCATTTGAGGCCTCCCAGTTCGAGTGGATCCGAACTCTGTCCACAGTAGACGCGTAGAGGGGCCAGGCGAATCCCAGAACCGGCCGCATAGCGAGGGCCCAGGCCGCCTTGGCGGCCAGGGCCCCGGGGTGGTGGTGATCAGATGGTGCCGAACTCGCCGGCCTGGATGGCGGTGACGAAGGATCGCCAGGCGTCGGAGGGGAAGACGAGTGCGGGGCCGGACGGGTCCTTGGAGTCGCGGACGGGGACGAGGCCGGGGAAGTCGGGGGTCACCTCAACGCAGGTCCCCCCGTTGTCGCTGTAGGAGGACTTGAACCAGGCTGCGATGGACAGGTCTACGGGGCCGATCATGACGTTCCTTTCACGCCTGACGGATCATCTCCAGAGAGGCGGCTTTCGGCAGCGCTTCCACTGTGAGGTGATGGTAGTCCCTTTCCAAAGGGCGGGCGGTTTCGCTCTGCCGAGCGAGGAACCCGCGCATCTGGCACTCCGAGTAGGCGAGGAGTGACCGGTCCGCCATGGTCAGTAGAGTGACCACCTTGCTGAACGGCAGCTCCTCGGCGAGGCTGTACGGCGCGATCTGGATGGTGATGTTGGGCCTTGCTGCCCGCTCCTCCAGGTGGCGGAGCTGGCGTCGCATCACCTCACGTCCGCCCACCGGGCGACGGAGACAGCCTTCGTCGAGGACGAAGTGAAGCCAAGGCGCGGGCTTTCGCTCCAACAGCTTCTGGCGAGTGAGCAGAAAGTTGACTCGGTCGTCCGCCTGTTCCTGGGTGATCTTTCCACGTCGCACAGCAGCGGCGGCGAATGCCGCCGCATATTCCTGGGTCTGTAGGAGTCCAGGGACGATGCCGAGTTCGAAGTGGCGAATCTCGACCGCCTTGGCCTCCTGAGCTGCGTACTCGGGAAACCCTTCGAGGAGTGAGGTGTTGCTGATGTTCCAGAACATCAGCTCCAGGGTTCCGCCGGTATCAAGCGCATCATCGGACTTGATGGCGAAGAGCTGGGTGGGATTGCGCGTCCCTCTTTCGATGGAGGACACGAGGGTGTCGCTGTAGCCGATGATCTTCCCCAGATCGACCTGGGTGAACCCCTTCGCCTCGCGCGATCTGCGGAGTTGAACTCCGAAAGCCGCCGCAGGCGATGACGTTGGGTCAAGTTCCGTTCGCCGCATGTTCGATCGCCTCCCGCAGCCCGAATCCCACATGGCCGAAGTGTCCAGTGCGAACCCTTCCGATCGTAGCCCAGATCGCCCCACCATGGATACGGGTCGTAGCGATCCCTATGCACAGCGCAACCAGGAGCCCCCATGCCCAGTCGCCCCCGCATGCCCGTTTACACCCCCACCGTCGGCGAGGTCGTCCGCGACCTCGGGCACCGGGACTTCTCCGGCAAGCCCATCGAGGCCGTGTACATGGACACCCTCGCCGGGCTCGTCCACCTCCGGCCCGAATCCGGCGGCTGCGAGTGGACCACCAAGCCCGAACACGTCCAGGCCCTCGCCGAGCCCCGCTTCGTCACCGTCCAGCACCCCAGCCGGCCGCGCACCGCCGACGTGGCGTGAGGCTGCTCGCCGCCGTCCTCGGCGTCGCCACCCTCTCCGCCCTCGCCGCCATGGCCGTCTGCTGGCCCATCCACGACGGGCCCCTCGCGCCCCAACTCCTCATCTTCGGGCTGATCCTCACCATCGGAATCTCCGCCGGACTGCCCGCCTGCTTCACCCGGCTCTCGCCCAACAGGAGCACCCCATGCTTCACCACCTCCCCGCCATCCTCACCACCCCGCCCCGCCGACGCCTCGGCCACCAGGCCCTCATCCTCAACCGCGACGGCGCCGTCCTCC
>NZ_JBHVGL010000008.1:0-76924 GCF_042800875.1 Kitasatospora sp. NPDC057595
CGCCGGGGGTGGTACGTTTTTTTATCCCGCCCGGGCCCGCCCGGGGGCCCCGCCCCCCCCGGGGGCGGGGGCCCCCGGGGGGGCCCCCCCCCCGCCCGACCCCCCACCCCCGCTCCCCGTCTCCGATTCCGAACCTCCGACCTTCCGACCTTCCACCGAGAGGTGAACACATGAGCAGCGCGGTGCCGCCCGGCGGGGCGGGCCCCGGTCTCGACGACCCGCGCGGGACGGTCGAGGCCCAGGCCGCCCGACTGGCCGCGTCCGGCCTCGACACGCCCGGCCCCTACCTGATCGGGGTACGCCACCACGCGCCCTCGCTCAGCGCCGTCGTGCCCGCGCTGCTCGACGCCGCCGCGCCCGAGCTGCTGCTGGTCGAGCTGCCCGCCGAGTTCCAGCCCTGGCTCGACCTGCTCGCCGACGACGCCACCAAGGCTCCGGTCGCCCTCGCCGCCGCGCCCGCCGCCGACCGCTCGGACGAGCGCGCCGACGGCATCGGCGCCGAGGCCGGCCACGGCCCCGGCCTCGCCTTCTACCCCTTCGCCGACTTCTCGCCCGAACTCGCCGCCCTGCGCTGGGCCCGCCGCCACGGCGTCGAGACCATCGCCTGCGACCTGCCGCTCGCCGCCCGCGACCGCGGCACCGGACGCGAGCGCACCGGCCCCGACACCGGCCCCGATGCCCGCCCCGGCGTCGCCGACGCGCTGCGCCACCGCCTCACCGGCCGCGACGACGACGAGGACCTCTGGGACCGCCTCGTCGAGACCGCCGCCCCCGGCTCCGCCCCGGAGGCCGTCCGGCGCGCCGCGCTGCTGGTCGGCTGGGCGCTGCGCCGCGACGCCGAGGACGGCCCCGGCGTCGACCCGTACGACCTGCGGCGCGAGGCCTGGATGCGCGAGCGCATCCGGGAGGCGGGCGCGGGCGGGCGCCGGGTCGCCGCCGTCATCGGCGCCTTCCACGCCCCCGCGCTCACCCAGGACGCACCCGGCGAGCCCACCGGGCCCGTCGGCTCGACCGCGCTCACCGACGAGCCGACCCCGGACGCCCGTCATGTGGTCTCCCTGATCCCGTACACCTACCCCCTCCTCGACGCCCGCTCCGGCTACCCCGCCGGCATCCGCGACCCCGAGTGGCAGCACACCGTGCTCGACGCCGCCGGCGATCCGAACCGGCTCGACGAGGCGCTCGTCCGCACCGCCGTGCGCATCTGCGAGGCCCTGCGCGCCCAGGACCACCCCTCCGGCCCGGCCGACGCCCGCGAGATCGTCCGGCTGGCCGGCGACCTCGCCCGGCTGCGCGCACTCGCGGCCCCCGGGCGCGGCGAACTCGTCGAGGCGGTGCAGACCGTCCTCGCCCAGGGCGAACCCCTCGGACGCGGCCGGGCGGTGGCCCGCGCCCTGGAGAAGGTCCTGGTCGGCACCCGCACCGGTGAGCCCACCCCGGCCGCCCCGCGCAGCGGCCTCGGCCCCGCCGTCGAGCGGCTGCTCGCCGACCTCGGCCTCCCCGGTCCCGGGGACACCGCCGAGTCGGCGCCCCGCGAACTCCGCCTCGACCCGCTCCGCTCACCGCTCGACCGGCGCCGCGAACTCCTGCTCAACCGCCTCACCGTCTGCGGCGTCCCCTACGCCGAAACCGTCGAGACCACCGGCGCGGGCGGCACCGAGACCCTCACCACCCGCTGGCGCGTCCGCTGGACCCCGGCCGTCGCCGCCATGCTGACCGTGGCCGGCACCCGGGGCGTCACCCCGGCCCAGGCGGCCGAGGGAGCCCTGCGGGAACGGCTGCGCCGCGAACAGCAGGCGGACGGTCCCACCGCCCGGGAGGTGCTCCGGGGCCTCGCCGACGCCGCCGCCTGCGGCCTGCCCGCCCTCACCGACACCCGTCTGACCCAGCTCACCGCCGTCCTCCCGTCGAGCGGCACCCTCCCCGACCTGCTCGACGGGCTCGCCCTCCTCGACCGCCTCACCGCCACGCACCAGCCCTCGGCGCCCGCCGACCCGGCCTCCTCCACCGCGGCCCCGGGGGCGCCGGTCACGACGCCGCCCACCGGTGGTCCGGCGGTCGCCGCGCCGCAGGGCGAGGCGCCCGCCGCTGCCGACCCGGTTCTCGGCGCGCTCGCGGCGGCGGCCGAGGTCGTGACGGTGGCGGCGGTGCGGCAGTTGGAAGGGCTCGGCGGATCGGACGACGCGGACGACGCCCGGGCGCTGGTGGAGCTGGCCCGGCGGGCGGACCTCTCCGGAGGCATCCGGCTCCACCACGTGCTGACCGAACTCGCCGACGGAGGCAGCCCCTTGGTGCGTGGCGCGGCCGGGGCGGTGCGGGTGCTGCTCCGGCAGGAGGAGCCGGCGGTGTTCGGCGACCGGGCCGCCTCCTGGGTGGACGGCGCCACCGGCCCCGACGCCCGGCACGCCCTCGGACGTTCCCTCGTCGGACTGCTGACGGCCGCCGAAGGACTGTTCTCGACCGCCCCCGGGGTGCTCGAACCGGTGCTGGAGCGGGTGGTCACGCTCTCCGACAGCGCCTTCCTGGACCGTCTGCCGGCGCTGCGCGGCGGGTTCGACACGCTCAGCCCGGCCGCCCGTGACCGGCTGCTGCAGCTGGTCGAGGAACGCCTGGGCACCCGCCTGGAGACGCTCCCCGAGGAGGTACCGCCCGCGCTGCTCGCCGACTGGTCCCGCGCCGACCTGGCCGCCCGCGCGGCGCTCGCCCGCCGTGGCCTGCTCCCGGCCCTCCTCCCGGCGCCCACCGGCGAGGTACCGGACCCCGCCCCGGCCCCCGTCCAGGCCACCACACCCGCCCCCGCCCCCGCCCCCGCCCCTGCCCCCGCCCACGCCGGGATCGACACCGGGACCGGTACCCGGACCCACGCCCTGAGCCCGGCCGAGCGCTGGCGGCTGCTGCTCGGCCGGCCGGGCAGCGGCGGCCTCGGCGGCCGGGCCGCCCGTCTGGCGACCGCGCTCGACGAGCTCTACGGCACCGGACAGGGTGAGGGCTCCGGGCCCGGCCTGGAGGGCCGGGGCGGTGCGGGCGGCAACCGGGGCGGGCGTGAGGCGCCGTACCCGGGGGTGCGCGAGTGGTCCGAGGAGCTGACCGCCCTGTTCGGGCCGGGCCTGCGGGAGGAGGTGCTGGCGGCAGCCGTCGCCCAGGGCCGGGGCGACGCCCTGGAGGCGATCGACCCGGGCGCCGTCCGCCCGTCGGTCGACCTGCTGCGCACCGTGCTGGAGCACGCGGGCGGCCTGCCCGAGGCCCGGTTGGCGGGGCTGCGTCCGCTGGTCCGGCGCCTGGTCGACGAGTTGAGCCGGGAGCTGGCGACCAGGCTGCGCCCGGCGCTCACCGGGATCAGCGTGCCGCGCCCGAGCCGCCGCCCGGGCGGCGGGCTGGACCTGCACCGGACCATCCGGGCCAACCTCGCCACCGCCCGCCCGGCCGACCCCGTCGGCGGTCCGTCCGCCGACGGCCCGTCCGGCGGCGAACCGGGCGGCATGGTGATCGTGCCGGAGCGCCCGGTCTTCCGGACCAGGGCCCGCCAGGCGTCCGACTGGCGGCTGATCCTGGTGGTGGACGTCTCCGGCTCGATGGAGGCGTCGACGGTCTGGGCGGCGCTGACGGCGTCGATCCTGGCCGGAGTGCCCTCGCTGAGCACGCACTTCGTCGCCTTCTCCACCGAGGTGGTCGACCTGACCGACCGGGTGGCGGACCCGCTGGGCCTGCTCCTGGAGGTCCGGATCGGCGGCGGCACGGACATCGCGGGGGGCCTGCGGTACGCGCGGAGCCTGGTGACCGTGCCGTCCCGCACGCTGATCGCGGTGGTCAGCGACTTCGAGGAGGGCGGCCCGGTCGGCGGGCTGCTCGCGCAGACCCGGACGCTGGTCGGTTCCGGCTGCCACCTGCTGGGCTGTGCGGCCCTGGACGACACCGGGACGGCCCGGTACTCGAAGGCGGTCGCGGGCCAGCTGGTCGCGGCCGGGATGCCGGTGGCGGCACTCAGCCCGCTCGAACTGGCCCGCTGGGTGGGGGAGAAGGTCCGATGACGGAGGTGGCAGGGACAGTGACGGGAACAGGGACCGGGACGGGGCCGGGCGGGCAATGGCCGGCGGTCCGGCCCGAGGTGGTCGCCGAGGTGGTGGCCGGGCTGTCGGCGCGGCTGCAGAAGCGTCTGGACGGCGCCGCGGCCAAGCTGGCGGAGCGACCGGTGGAGCGCGCCGGCGAGGACTGGCGGATCGCCGTCGACGAGGAGACGGTGCTCGTCCTGCACGCACCGGGCGGGGTCGTCGCCGACCAGGCGGACGTGCGCTGCGGCTGCCTGCTGGCGCCCGCCTGTGTGCACCGGGCCGCGGCGGTCACGGTCTGCCCGCTCGCCGACGACGAACCACCGGCCGACGCGGACACCGCACCGGAGGAGGCCCCGACCGTCCCGCCCCCGGCCGCGGACTCCCCGTCGGACCCGTCGGACCTGGCGAATCCGACGGCTCCGCCCGGGCCCGCCCGCCCGGCCGAGTCCCTGCCCGCCGGAGCCGGGTCCGCCGGAGCCGGGTCCGGCGAGGCCCTGCCCACCGAGGCGCTCACCGCCGCCGAACTGGCCGCCGTCGAGCACCTCCACCGGGTCGGCTCCGCCGTGGTGGCGGCGGGCGTGGGCGGCGCGGGCGCGGTGCTGCAGGCGGAACTGCTGCGCGCGGCCCACCGGGCCCGGCTGGCCGGCCTGTACCGGCCGGCCGCCGCCGCGGTGGCGGTGGTCACCAGGATCCGCGCGGCCCGCTCGGGCGAGCCGGACCACCGGCTCGCCGATCTGGTCGCCGGTCTGCGCGAACTCCTCGGCCTCAGCACGGCACTGGCCCTCGCCGCCACCCCGCGACCGGACGTACCGGGCGAGCCGGGCGTGCCGGGCGTCGCGGAGCTGCGCGGCACGGCGCGCCAGGCCTACGCACCGGCGGGCGGCCTGCGGCTGTACGGGCTGTTCGCCGAGCCGGTGCTGACGGCCACCCACGCCGGTGTGCTCACCTGGGCGGTGGACGCGGGCGGTGGGCTGCACACGATGGCGGAGGTGATGCCGCACGCCGACGCCACGGCGGCGGCGCCGCAGGCGGTCGGGGCCGGGAACCGGACGGTGCGGCTGGGGGACGCGATGCTCAGCCACCGCGAGTTCACCCGGGCCGGGCTGGCCGTCCAGGGGGCTACCAGGTCGGCGGCGGGACGGCTCGGGGCGGGCGCCTCGGTCCGGGCGGTCCGCGCGGCGGGCGCGGCCTGGACGGCGGAGCCGCTCGCGGGGCTCTGGGCCGAGCCCCCGGCCGCCCAGGTGGCGCGGGCGCTCGCGGCGGGGGCGATGCCGCCGGAGGTCCGGCCGGCCGGGAGCGAGTTGCTGTTCCTGGACGTGACGCTGCTCGGTGCGGTGCCGTACGGGCCGGGCGGGGAGCCGCGGCTGCTCGCGGAGAGCGACGGGGTGGTGCTGGCGCTGCGTGCCGCGCACGACCATCCGGGGCTGGCGTACCGGGGCAATCTGGCGTTGCTGGCCACCGCCCCCGGCCTGCGGCTGCGGGTGATCGGCCGGCTGGAGCGCGCGGCCCGTCCCGAACTGCGGCTGCTGGCCATCGGCCTGCCGCCCACGGGCCCCTCCGCGACGGCCGGTTCCACAACGGCCAACTCCACAACGGCCGGCTCCACGGCAGCCGGCTTCGCGACGGCCGCCGACGGCGACGCCGGTACCGCGTACCCGGGGGAGCCCTCCCTCGCGCTGCCCGCCGACCGCTCGGGCCGGGTCAACCTGGGCCTGGAGCGGCTCCAGACGGCGGACCTCACCCTCCCGCGCGCCGACCCGACCGGTCCTGCGTCACCCACGGCGTCCGGTGCACCGGTCGGCGGCGAGGCCCCGACGCCCCCGGTGCACCTGCTCACCCGCCGGGTGGGCCAGGCGGTGACCGGCGGCCGTGACGCGCTGGCGCTCGCTTCCCGGGTGGCCTACGGCGACCGGGCCCGGCTGCGGTCGGCGGGACTGGCCACCGGTGCGGCGCTGCTGGACGGGCTGCTCGCCTCGGCGGTGGACCAGCCGCGCGACGTCTTCGGCCGGGTGGTCGCGGACGACCACGGCGCCTTCGCGGCCGCGTGGCTGGCGGCGGCCTGGTACGAGGAGGAACTGGCCTCGGCGCTCTGCGCGACCGCCTGGTCCGGGCCCCAGGGCGCGGTTTCGTCGGAGGCGACCACGAATCGGCCATGAGGATAACTATTTGCACAAGCAGGTAAGCCGCGCCGACTGGCATAATTGAGCCGGGGGGAGCGCGTTCCACCGGAACCGCACCCCTCCGGACCGGAGCACAACCCGAGCACAACCTGAGCAGAATCCGAGCAGAGAGGGGCGAGCCATGGGAATCCAGGACGACGCCGCCGAGATCCGCGCCGGCGGCTGGCGGACGCTCGCCGCGCTGCACGGGCTGATCGACTCGGCGCTGGAGAAGGCGCTGCAGGCGGAGCACCGGCTCTCGGTGGTCGAGTACACGGTGCTGGAGGCGCTGTCGCGACAGGACGGCTGGCACATGCGGATGCAGCAGCTGGCCCGCGCGGCCGCGCTGAGCAGCAGCGCCACCACCCGACTGGTGAGCCGGCTGGAGGAGCGGGGGCTGCTGAGCCGCTACCTCTGCGCGGACGACCGGCGCGGCATCTACACCGAGCTGACCCCGCAGGGGCGCGAACTGCTCGCCGCGGCCCGGCCGTTGCACGACGCGACCCTGGAGGCGACGCTCACCGAGGCCGCCGACCTGCCCGAACTGGCGCCGCTGGTCCGGGCCCTGTACGAGCTGGAGCTGGCCCCGGCGGCCCCGACCAAGGCCTGACCGTCTCACCCAGGCGCCCCACTCGGCTGCCCCACGCGGCCGCCTCACCCGGCCGCGTCGCCCCGTCGGCGGCGCGCCGGTCTCACCCGTGCGCCGCCAGCGCGTCCCGGTGGACCCGGTCGAGGAGGGCGAGCAGCAGTTCCTTGCTGGACGCGCGCTCCCGGACGTCGCACAGCACCACGGGCACGCCCGGGTCGAGGTCCAGCGCCCGGCGGACGTCCTCGGGGGCGCAGTCGCGGCGCCCGTAGAAGCAGTTGACGCCGACGGCGAAGGGGATGCCGCGCTGCTCGAAGAAGTCGACGGCAGCGAAGCTGGACTCCAGCCGCCGGGTGTCGGCCAGCACGATGGCGCCGAGCGCGCCGAGCGCCAGGTCGTCCCACATGAACCAGAAGCGGAACTGGCCGGGCGTGCCGAACAGGTAGAGCACCAGGTCCTCGCGGACGGTGATCCGCCCGAAGTCCATCGCCACGGTGGTCGTCGACTTGTCCTGGACGCCGTCGAGGCTGTCGATCCCGATGCTGGCGCGGGTCATCCGCTCCTCGGTCTGCAGCGGCTCGATCTCGCTGACCGAGCCGACCATGGTGGTCTTGCCGACGCCGAAGCCGCCGGCGACGAGGATCTTGACCGCGCCCGGCACCAGGCTCTGGGTCGTCACGTCGGGTCTCCTGAAGGGGGGAACGGGGCCGAGGAGGGAGCGGGGCGGCTCAGAGCCGGCGGACACCCTCGATCACGGCCTGGATCAACGCGATGTCCGGCGCCTCGGCAAGCTCGACGGGTGCCCGGGTGAGGATCATCCGGGCCTCGGCGAGATCGTCCAGCAGCACCTTGACCACGCTCACCGGGAGGTCCAGCACGGCCGCGATCTCGGCCACCGCGAGCGGGCGTTCCCGGCAGAGGTCCAGGATCGCGGCCGGTTCGGGCGTCAGCCGGCTGGTGTCGGTGCGGGGGTCGGCGGTGACCACCAGGGTGATCAGCGCGAAGCCGTCACGGACCGGACCGGTGCGCCCGTTGGTGATGGCGTAGGGGCGGACCAGATGGCCGGCCTCCTTGTCGAAGAACCAGGCCTCGGCGGCGTCGGCGGTCACGCACCGCCACCCGCATCCGGATGGCCGGCGTCGCTGCGCGGTGCTGCGGTGAGGTACTGGCCGACCTGCTTGACCAGCATGTTGATCTCGTAGGCCATCAGCCCGGCGTCGACCGCCTCGCTGGTCAGCACGGCGAGCCGGGCGCCCTGGCCGGCGGTCGTGACGAACAGGAACAGCCGGTCCATCTCGATCACGGTCTGCCGCACCCGCCCGCCGTCGAACCGGTGGCCGGCGCCGCGGGCGAGGCTCTGCAGGCCGGACGCGACGGCCGACAGGTGCTCGGCGTCGGCCCGGTCGAGCCCCTGGGAGAGCCCGACCAGCAGGCCGTCCTCGGACAGGACGACGGCGTGCCGGGTCTCCGGGACCCGCGCCACCAGCTGGTCCAACAGCCAGTTGAGGTCGCGCTCGGCGTCGGTGTGCTGCGTCATCACTGCTGTTCCTTAGCTGCGGAAGGCGCGTCCGGGTCGGGGGTCGTGGCACGGGCGGTGCGGGTGCCGCGCTGGATGGCGGCCATGGTGGCCCGCGAGCGCTGCGGGGAGGGATCGTCGCCGGGCGGTGCGGGGAAGCCGGGCTGCCCGCCGTCGTAGGGCGAGGGCTGTCCGTGCGGGGCGGGGGAGGACGCGTGGGCCTCGCGCAACTGTTCGGCGAGGCTGGCGTTGCGGACCCGCTGGGGCAGGATGCGCGGCGTGCGCAGCTCACTCTGGGGCCCGTGCTCGTCGCGGGCCTCCCCGGCACGCTGGTGCACGGGCGCCGCTGCTGCCGCGGACGGCGCGGGTGCCCCCGGCGGCGCGGCCGACGGCCCACGGGTACCGCCCTCGAACACGCTCGGCCGGGGGTCGTCCACCGGCTCCTGGTACGGCAGCGGCCGACTGGGCCGCGCCACGACCACCGCGCCCGGCAGGCCGGGGATCGGCGAGCCCACCGGCAGACCGCCGTTGACCGTCGGATCGTCCTGGTCCTGCGGGCCGGCGCCCTCGGGGTAGCGCGCGACCAGCTCGCCGATCACCAGACCGCCGTCGCCGTCGCCGTCGCTGCCGCTACCACCGCCGCCCGCGGGCCCGTCGCCCCTGGCGGCCACCTCATCCGGACCAGCACCAGCACCAGCGGCACCCGGACCGGGTCCCACCGCGGCGGGCCCGCTGCCCATCAGCCCGTCGAGCACCCCGGCGAGCGCGCCCGAGAGCTCCTGGTCGATCCTGCCGACGCCCGTACCGACGCCCGTACCGGTGCCCGCACCGGTGCCCGCGCCCACACCCGCAACCGGCCCCGCCGCGCTCTCCGGAGCTGCGCCGGGAGCGCCACCGGGCTCGTTGCCCGGCCGCAGGTCCGGGGCCGGGGACCGGGTGACCCGGGCGCCCGCCGGCAGGCCGGTGACGGCGGACGGCGCCTCCGCCTGGTGCAGCAGCGCCGCCGGCACCAGCACCACGGCCCGCGTCCCGCCGTACGGCGAGGGGCGCAGGGTGACCTGCACGTCGTGCCGGGCGGCCAGCCGGGCGACTACGAAGAGCCCGAGCCGCAGGTCGTCGCCGAGCGCGGAGACGTCCAGCTCCGGCGGGTTGGCCAGGTAGTCGTTGAGCCGCTGGTACTCGTCCTCGACCATGCCGAGGCCGCGGTCCTCGACCTCCACCACCAGGCCCTTCGGGACCTCCTGCGCGGAGACCTGCACCTGGGTGTAGGGCGGGGAGAAGGTGGTGCCGTTCTCGATCAGCTCGGCGACGAGGTGGATCACGTCGGCGACGGCCTGGCCGCCGAGCGAGGTGCGCGGCACGCCCTGGACGACGACCCGCGAGTAGTTCTCGGTCTCGGAGACGGCGCTGCGCAGCACGTTGACCATGGGCACGGCGTTGCGCCAGCGCCGGGCGGGCAGCGCGCCGCCGAGGATGACCAGGTTCTCGGCGTTGCGCCGCATCCGGGTGGCGAGGTGGTCCACGGCGAACAGCTCGCGCAGCAGGTCGGGTTCCTCGTGCTCGCGCTCCAGCGCGTCCAGCATGCTGATCTGGCGGTGGATCAGGATCTGGGTGCGGCGCGCGATGTTGAGGAAGACCTTCTTCGTCCCCTCGCGGCCCTGGGCCTGGTGGACGATCGCGGCGACGGCGGCCTGCCGGACGGCGGCGAGGCCGTCGGCGGCCTGCTGGAGTTCGTCGCCGGTCCGCCGGGACGGGGTCCTGGCGGGCGGGGTCGGGACCGACTCGCCGGCCCGCAGACGGCCGACGACCTGCGGGATCTCCTGCTGGGCGATCGCCAGGGCGTCGGCGTGCAGGGCGGAGATCCGGGCCGGCAGGACGCGCGCGGTGCGCAGCCCGCGCGCCAGGCTCAGGAGCAGGACGACACCGACGGCCGCGCTGCCCGCGTACAGGGCGTTGCGCTCTCCGGTCCCGCGCAGCAGGTAGCAGGCGTAGCCCCAGGCGGCGGCGAGGCCGAGGCAGGGGACCAACGTGAGGGTGAGGAGCGAGCTGCGTAGGGAGCCGGGCCGGCCGGCGCGGTGGCCCGTCCGGGGGGCCGATATGCCTGGCATCTGATTCCTTGTAGCAGGGCCGAACGGCGGGGTGTCCGTGTGCGGTCCGGCGGGGCCGCTGGGGCGCCACGGCCGACAGTGCCCGGAGGGTTGCCGGAGCTGGTGACCCGGGGGTGCACCGTCCGGACGGATGCAGCACGGCCGCCGACTTCAGGCACGCTACCAGCCCCGGGTGCCCTTCGGGCAACATCAACTGACCATATGTGAACGCCTGATGACAGGTCGTCCGGACATCCCGTGGCCGCCCGATCGGGTATTCGCACTGGTCAGCGAAGGCGTGGGGGGAGTGTCGGACGGCTTTCCGGCGGCCGGGGTCGCGGGCGCCGGAAAGCCGTCAGGGACAGGTCAAGAAGCGCTGTCCTGATGGGCCGCGCCGAACGCGCGGACCCGGCGGGTCAGCCCGCCAGCGGCATCCGCAGCACCGCCGCCGCGCCGCTCTGCAGCTCCGCCTCCGCGCGGGCCTCGCGTTCGGCCGCCTCGCTCCATGCCCAGCCGGCCAGGTCGGCGAGCTCGGCCGACCACTGCTTGCCGTAGGTGCCCGAGGCCACCTGGCCGAGCCGCAGCCGCTGGACGTCCGAGGTCCCGGCCGGCGGGTAGGTGTGGGTGGCGTCGCGCAGGTAGCGCTCGATGTGGAACTCCGCCTGCAGGCCGCGGCCGGCGTGGATCTCCATCGCGTTGCGCGCCGAGTCCAGCGCGTACTCGGTGTTGACCAGTTTGGCGTTCATCAGTTCGGCGTCGCAGGGCTTGCCGTGGTCCAGCAGGTGCGAGGCGTGGTACGCGGCGAGCTTGGCGGTCATCAGCCGGGACTGCATCTCGCCCAGCTTCAGCGCGATGTTGGGCAGTTGGGAGAGCGGCTTGCCGTAGAGCACGCGCGCCTCGGCGAACCGCACGGTGTCCTCGACGATCGCCACGTGGATGCCGAGGGCGACCGCCGCCAGGTTCAGCCGCCCGTAGAGGGTGGAGGAGGAGTAGGCGACGTCCAGGCCCTGGCCCTCCCGGCCGAGCAGGTTGGCGGCCGGGATCCGGCAGCCCTCGAAGACGAGCTCGCCGAAGCTGAAGCCGTGCAGTCCGCTCTGCGAGCCGAGGGAGCCGGTACGGAACCCGGGCCGGTCGCTCTCCACCAGGAAGGCCGAGAGCCCCCGGCTGCCCTGGCCGGTGCGCAGCACCACGCCGTGCACGTCGCCGATGTGCGAGTTCCCCACGAACCACTTGCGGCCGTCGAGCACGTACTCGTCGCCCTCGCGGCGGGCGGTGCCGCTCATGCCGAGCACATGGCCGCCGGACTCCGGTTCGGTCACGGCGATGGTGGGCAGTGCCGCGCCGGAGGCGAACCTGGGCAGCCAGTGGCGGCGTTGGGCGTCGT
Source organism: Kitasatospora sp. NPDC057595 (assembly GCF_042800875.1). NCBI lineage: Bacteria > Bacillati > Actinomycetota > Actinomycetes > Kitasatosporales > Streptomycetaceae > Kitasatospora > Kitasatospora sp. NPDC057595. The sequence goes on from NZ_JBHVGL010000008.1 coordinate 11,782, forward strand.
CGCCGAAGTGGATGACCTTGGCGACGCCGAGCTGCGAGGCCTGGGCCATCGCCCCCATGGCGCCGCTGACCCGGGACAGCTCCTCGACGATGACGGTCTTGGCGAGGTGTCCCAGCCCCAGCCCGCCGAATTCGCGCGGGATGGTCACGCCGATCCAGCCCCGGCGGGCGATCTCCTGCGCGAGTGCGAACTCGACCTGGCGCTCGGCCTCCATTCTGGCCACCTGCGGGCGCACTTCCTTCTCCGCGAACTCGCGCACCTCCGCACGGAGGCTCTCGTGTCGTTCGTCGGTGAAGTAGTCCATCGCCATGCCCCGGTCCTCTCGGGTTCGGTTCGTTCGGTGGATGTGCCTCCGTCCGTGCAGCCGATCCGCGTCGGCCGCCGAGGGCGTGGGGGATGTGACGGTGGCGGCCGGGCGCCCCGTTGCAGCGGGCGCGTGCGGAAGTGCCGGCGGTGGCCCTCGCTGCCCTTGGGGACCGCCGATTTTCGGCAGGGCTCATTGTCATATGTGCTTGGGAAGCGCTCTACGGAGGATCTTGGATTGGCGCGATCAGGTCGTTCGGGCGCGGTGGAGGGTTGAAACCCCGCGAGGCGGGGATATGAGGTCCCCCCGATCGCCGGATCGGTCGGATCCGACGGTTCCGCTTCCGGTTCCCCTCCCGTTCCCGACAGGCGGCCTGGCCGCCGCCTCCTTGTCCAACATCAGGCTTTGACGGCTCATCAGCAGTCGAGACGGCGCGGGCCGAGAGCGCCGAAGCTGCCGGATGTCTGATTACATGTGCGCCATGACTGATGTGATGAGCACTCAAGGCCAGTTCCCGGGTGCCGCCGGGGAGTCGGAACGGGCCCGCAGGCTTCGCAGCCTGGGGCTCGACGAACCCACCGCGGACGAGGCCTTCGACCGCTTCGCCCACCTGGCCGCCAGCATCACCCGCGCCCCCATCGCGATGGTCAACTTCATCAACGACGAGCGCCAGATGTTCCGGGGGCTCTACATTCCGCCAACCTCCCCCGACATTCCGGCCGGAGAGGGCTCCTCCTGGGCCGACCGCGGCATCGCCTTCGACCTGCCGACCCGGCAGATGCCGCTGAGCCACGGCTTCTGCCCCCACGTCGTCGCCCAGCGCTCCCCCCTCGCGCTGGACGACATCCTCGCCTACCCCCGGTTCGCCGGTAACCCGGTCGTCGACGAACTCGGCGTACGCGCCTACCTCGGCGCTCCGCTCGTCGACGACACCAACACCGTCATCGGCACCGTCTGCGTCCTCGACCGCGAACCCCGCCAGTGGGGCCGCGAGCGCCTGCGCGACATCCAGCACCTCGCCGAGGCCCTGCTCTCCGAGATCCGGCTGCGCGACAACCTGCTCGCCCAGCAGCAGGAGATGTTCGCGGCCTTCGACGGCTCGCCCTTCCCGATCATGCTCACCGACGGCCCCGGCCAGGAGATCCGCTACGCCAACGCCCAGCACGCCGAGGTCTTCGGCGCCCCGGCGGCGTACGGCGCCATCGGCCAGGCCTACCCCCAGCTCGGCGCCGCCGGCCTCCAGCAGGCGGTCTCCGAGGCCTACCGCACCGGCCGCGCGACCGTCCTCAACGACGTCCGCGTGCCGTCCCTGCGCCCCGACGCCCAGCGCGGCCAGCAGATCTTCAGCTTCACCTGCAGCCCGCTGCGCACCGCGCGCACCGGTCAGGTCACCGGCGTGCTCACGGTCGGCATGGACGTCACCGCGCAGTCCCGCACGGAGGAGGAACTCGGCACCCTGGCCGCGCTCCTGGTCGACCGCCTCCAGCAGAACGGCGCCCCCGTCACCCGCCCCGGCACCGGCGAGGCCGGGCTCGTCCTGCCGGCCTGAGCGCCGGCCGTCTCCCGCCACCGCACCGGTTCCCACCGCACCAGCCCCTATCGCACCGTCTCCCCACCGCACCGGCCCCCTGCCGTGCAGGCCTGCTACCACAGGCCCCGAAGGACCCCGGGCACCCGCCGCACCCCGACCGTGCGCCCGGTTCCGCCGCGTCCGCCACCGCGGCGGGGCGCCTCTCACCCCCGAGGAGAGGCCCCCCGCCACGGTGCTGTCCCGACCGGCGCGGTCCGGCCCGGCGCCGTCCCGACCGGCGCCGTCCGGGTGAACGCCGTCCGGGTGAATCGGGCCCGCCGCCCCGCCGCGCACGCCCGCGCGAGCGCCGCCGGTGGTAGGCATGGGCCGCATGCAGTGGTTCGCCGCCCCCGAGTACTGGCTCAGCAGGCTCCTCGTGCAACGGCTGCTGGCCGCCCTCTACCTCACCGGCTTCCTCGCCGCGGCCCTCCAGTTCCGCGCTCTCATCGGAAGCCGCGGCATGCTCCCCGTCCCCCGCTTCACCGCCCGGGTCCCGTTCCGGCAGGCACCCGGCCTCTTCCACCTCCACTACAGCGACCGCTTCTTCGCCGCCGTCGCCTGGACCGGCGCCGCACTCTCCGCCGCCCTCGTCGGCGGCCTCGGTGACGCCGTGCCGCTGTGGACGTCGATGCTCTGCTGGGCGGCGCTCTGGGCCCTCTACCTCTCGATCGTCAACGTCGGGCAGACCTGGTACTCGTTCGGATGGGAATCGCTGCTGCTGGAAGCGGGCTTCCTGGCCGTCTTCCTCGGCAACGGCGACACCGCCCCACCCCTTCCCGTGCTGTGGCTGCTGCGCTGGCTGGTCTTCCGGGTCGAGTTCGGCGCCGGACTGATCAAACTGCGCGGCGACAGCTGCTGGCGCGACCTGACCTGCCTGCGCTTCCATCACGAGACCCAGCCGATGCCCGGACCGCTCAGCTGGTTCTTCCACCACCTGCCCGACCCGCTGCACCGGGTCGAGGCCGCGGCCAACCACGTCACCCAACTCGCCGTCCCCGTCTTCCTGCTGCTTCCACAGCCGGTCGCCACCTACGCCGCCTGCGTCGTCGTCGCCACCCAGTTCTGGCTGGTCGCCTCCGGCAACTTCGCCTGGCTCAACTGGCTCACCATCGCCCTCGCCCTCGCCGCCGTCGAACCGGCCCGCCTCGGCCTGCCCGTCCACCCCCGCGCCTACGGCGACACACCGCCCTGGTTCGAGGCCCTCGCGCTCGCCGTCACCGCCACCGTCCTCGTCCTCAGCTACTGGCCGGTCCGCAACATGCTCTCCCGCCGTCAGGTCATGAACCGCTCGTTCAACGGCCTGCACCTGGTCAACACCTACGGCGCCTTCGGCAGCGTCAACCGGACCCGCCAGGAGGTCGTCGTCGAGGGAACGGACGAGCCGGTGGTCACCCGGCACACCGTGTGGAAGGAGTACGGCTTCAAGGGCAAACCCGGCGACGTGCGCCGGGCCCCGCGCCAGTACGCCCCTTACCACCTGCGGCTCGACTGGCTGATGTGGTTCGCCGGGATCTCACCGGGCTACGCCCGGCCGTGGTTCCTGCCGTTCGCCGCCAGGCTGCTGGTCAACGACCCGGACACACTGCGCCTGCTGCGCCACAACCCCTTCCCGGAGGGTCCGCCGACCCACGTCCGGGCGACCCTCCACCTCTACCGGTTCACCGGTTGGCGCGAACTGCGGCAAACCGGAGCGTGGTGGCACCGCACGGCGCTCTACGAGTACCTCGCGCCGGTCGACCTCGCCACCCTGGCCCGCGCCGGCCACCGTCCGCCGCCCGCGCGGTGACCGGGCGCCGGAGCACCGGCGGCCCCCGGGTGACCGGGCGGCGCACGACCGGTGGACGACCACCCGACCGGCCCTCCCGAGTGGCGCCCGGGCGGGCGGTACGGCACGCCACACCGCCCCGAGGGACGGTGGGTGCGTGCATGGCTCGAACGGGCACCCGTATTCTTGGCCTCCGACCGGCAGCCCGACCGCGCGCCCCCGGCCCCTCGCACCGAGGCCCACCGCGCACCCGGACCGCCGCCCCCTCGCCGCCCGTCCACGCCCCCGCCGCAGCCGCCCAGAACCGGACCTCACATGACAGTGCTTCACTCCCGCAACGCCGACGCGGCCGACGCAGCCGGCTCCGCAGACGTCAAGGACACCACGGACACCAAGGCCGCCACGGACACCGCCGACACCGCCGACACCGCCGAGAGTGCCAACCCCGCGGACACGACGGACACGACGGACACCAAGGACGTCGCCGCCACGGCCGACACCGGCACCGACACCGGCCTCCGCGAGGACCTCGGCCGCTACGCCGAACTCGGCGCGTTCACGCTCACCGCCGACACCCACCCCTGGTACGCGGCCCTCGACACCGTCGCCACCCCCGAGGACGCCCGCGCCGCGTCCACCGTCCTCGCCGAACTCCGCGGCCACGACCTCCAGCAGGTGTGGGAGGACGTCACCACGCTCGCCGCCGACGTCAAGCTCGACGCACCGGACACCGTCGGCAAGAGCGCGGTGCTCGTCGAGATGCTCCAGCTGGTCCGTCGCACCGCGACCGTCCTCGTGCCCGCCGCGTACGACACCGACCTCGAATCCCTGATCGCCGCCACCGCCGACCGCAACTGGCGGCGCGAGCGCGGCGTCAAGCTCTCCTGGCTGCGCGCCCGCTCGCTGCGCAAGCAGGCCGCCGCCCTCGCCGTCACCAGCCGCCCCCGCGCGCAGGACCTCCACGAGGCGCTCGCCTCCGCCGAGGTCGAGCGGCGCGCCTGGGCCGCCCTGGCCTCCGTCGGCACCCTGCCCAGCGCGCCGTCCGACGGCGAGCTGGCCCACCGCACGGCGCAGGCCTTCGAGGCCGTCAACAGCGGCGTGCGCGAACTCGCCCGCCTGCTGCCCGGCCAGGACCTCGACGGGCTGTCCTTCCCGGACCTCGTCGACCTGGTCGACCGCCTCGCCACCGACGAGGGCACCCTCTACCGGCTCCCCACCCTCCGCGGTCTGCGCGCCACCCTGGAGGACGCCGGCCTCGCCGACCTCCTCACCGAACTCGCCGCCACCCACGCCGACCGCCGCGCCGCCGAGGCCGCCTACACCGCCCGCCAGGCCCTGGCGGGCGGCCAGCGTGACGGCCTGACGCCGGCGACGGAGGAGCGGGCGGCGGACGCCACCGAGGACGCCGCTGCGGAGGCCGTCGAGGGGACCGCCGAGGCGGTGAACGAGGCCGAGGCCGAGGCCGAGACCGAGACCGCCGAGGCCGTGACCGCCGTGACCGAGCCCGAGGCGGCGGCGGAGGCGGAGGCCACGACCGACGAGAAGCCGCTCAGTGTCACCCTCCCCGCTCCGTCCCCGGCCGCCGACGACCTGGTCGGCATCACCGCCGCCCCGCCGGCCCAGCCCTCCGCCCCCGACGCCGAGACCATCGCCCCCGACGAGGCGGAGGCCGAGGTCGCGGTTGAGGCCGAGGCCGAGGGGCCGGCCATCGCCGTGGTCACCACGTTCGTCGCCGTCGACGACACCAAGCCGGAGCCCGTGGCGGAGGCCGAGGCTGCTGAGGAGCCCGCCGAGCCGGCCATCGCCGTGGTCACCACGTTCGTCGCCGTCGACGACACCAAGCCGGAGCCCGTCGCGGAGGCCGAGGCTGCCGAGGAGACGGTCGAGCCGGCGGTTGACCTGCCGGTCGAGGCTGAGCCGGTTGCCGAGGAGGCAACGCCCGAGGTTGTGGCGGAGCCCGTGGCTGACGAGGTGGTCGAGCCGGCGGCGGAGGTCGCGGTCGAGGCTGCTGAGGAGACCCTGCCCGAGCCGGTTGCCGAGGTTGCTGCTGAGGCTGTGGCCGAGACCGCCGTGGAGGCGCCGGCTGACGAGGTGGCCGAGACCGACGTTGAGGAGGTAACGCCCGAGGCTGCTGCCGAGGTTGTGGCGGAGCCCGTGGCTGAGACTCCGGCTGAGGAGACGGTCGAGCCGGTGGTTGAGCTGCCGGTTGACGTTGAGCCGGTTGCCGAGGAGGCAACGCCGGAGGTTGTGGCAGAGTCCGCCGTGGAGGTTCCGGCCGACGATGAGGTCGAGCCCGAGACTGCTGCTGAGGACGCCGTGGCGACTTCGGCTGAGGCCGAGGCTGCCGTCGAGCCCGAGCCCGAGGCCGAGCCGGTCGCCGAGACTGCCGAGGAGCCGGCCACCGAGCCCGCCACCGCCCCCGAGGTCGGTGGGCGGCCGGAGAAGCCGGAGTTCACGCCGGGGCGGCCGGTGACCGCGTACTCGGCGGAGGAACTGCTCGCGATCGTGCGCTGGGTGGACGGCGACGGGGTCGAGCGGAGCGACGAGGAACTGCTGCGGGCGGCGATGAAGGAGCTCGGCTTCGCCCGTCTCGGTCCGCGGATCAAGGAGGCGCTGGGCGCCGCCGTCGGCGCCGCGCGCGCCTGACACCCGACGGGTACCCGGGAAGGCTCCGGGCGTGCGGTCACCGACCGTGTGCCCGGGGCCTTCGCCGTGTCCACCCTTCGAAATCCGATTGCCCTGCCTGCGCGGGCTGTTGAGACTCGGCGACGGTCGGACAAACCGATCAACGCCGATCGGCGCCAACAGAGTGGAGCCCCCGCATGCCCGACCTCCTGCGTCCCCGCGCCCTCGGCCCGGGCGACCTCGTCGCCGTCGCGGCGCCCGCCGGACCGTTGGAGGCGGACGCCGCGCCGCTGCTGGAACGCGGCGTCGCGACGCTCACGGCCATGGGCTTCCGCGTGCGCCGCACGCCGCTGACCGAGCCGGGGCGCCGCCGCTGGTGGGCGGCGGCCGGGCCCGCCGAGCAGGCCGAGGAGTTCAACCGGCTGCTGCGCGATCCCGAGGTCCGGGCGATCGTCGCGCACACCGGCGGGCAGGCCACCGCGGGGTGGCTGGACCGGCTGGACGTCGACGCCGTCCGCGCCGACCCCAAGCCGGTGCTCGGGTGCAGTGACGTCTCGCTGCTCCTGCTCGCGCTGCACGCCCGTACCGGCCTGGTCGGTGTCCACGGCGACATGGCGACCTACGGACTGGGCGGCTCCTGGCACACCGCCGAACCGGCCACCGAACCAACCACCACACCGACCACCACACCGACCGCCACGACGCTCGCCGGCCTCTACCGCCGCGTCCTCACCGACCCGGCCGTGCCGCTCGGTCCGCTCCCGGAACTCCGCGCCTCGGGCGGCCGGGAGTGCTGGCGGCCCGGCCGCGCGTCCGGACCGCTGCTCGGCGGCCTGCTCGGGCGGCTGGTCGCGCTCCAGGCGACGCCCTACGCGCTGCCCGCCGAGCGCTTCGACGGGGCGGTGCTGTTCTGGGAGGAGGTGGACCGGCCGCTGTCGGGGGTGTGGCAGGACCTGCACCTGCTCCGGATGTCCGGCGTGTTCGACCGGATCGCCGGGATGGTCGTCGGGGTGCCGCACCGGGTCACCGCGGCCGGCTGCGCGGACGACGCCCCGGCGCCGGCGCTGCGCGAGGTCGTGCTCGACGTGCTGGGCGACCGGCCGCTGCCGGTGCTCGGCGGGGTGGATCTCGGCCACGCCGGTCCCAACCTGCCGCTGCCGCTGGGTGTGCGCGCCACCGTCGACGCCACGGCCCGCACCCTCGGCCTCGACGAACCGGCCGTCACCCCGCGCTGACGCGGCCCGGGCGCACCCGACCCTGGACGACCGGATCCCTCACCCGTGCACCGACGCCCGGGCGAGCTGCCGGGCCAGCACCGCCGGGGCCTCCGCCAGGGACGGGCCGTACCAGGTGAGGTGGCGGCCGCTCACCAGGGCCGTCGGGATGTCCGGGAAGCACTCCGGGCCGTCGTCGGCGGTGAAGCGGTAGGGCTCGTCGGGCAGGACCACCAGGTCGGGGCGGGTGGCGAGCAGATCGGGGAGCGGGACGGCGGGGTAGCGCTCGGGCCGGGCCGGGTCCTCGGCGTGGGGGAGGCGCAGGCCGAGACGGCGCAGCAGGTCCCCGGCGAAGGTGTCGTGGCCGAGCACCATCCAGGGGCGGCGCCAGATCGGCACCACCGCCCGGCGGGCCGGTCCCGGCAGCGGCCGGACGTCGGTCCGGGCCGCGGCGGGCCGTGCGGCGTCGCTCCGGGCCACGGCGTCCGAGGCGCCCAAGGTGTCCAGGGCGGCCCAGGCGGCCTCGGCGGCGTCCAGCCAGGGCGGGCGGGGCAGGCCGCAGCCGACGGTGAGCAGCCGGTCCAGGGAACGGAACGCCTGGTCCAGGGTGCGGATGTCGGTGACCCAGACGGGCAGGCCGGCCGCGCGCAGGGCGTCCAGGTCGGGGCGGCGGTTCTCCTCGTCGTTGGCGATCACGAGGTCGGGGGCGAGTGCCGTGATCCGGGCCACGTCCGGGTTCTTGGTGCCGCCGATCCGGGGCACGTCGAGGCCGGCGGGGTGGCTGCACCAGTCGGTGGCTCCGGCCAGCAGCCCCTTCGCGCTCGCGGCGACCGCCTCGGTGAGTGAGGGCACCAGCGACACCACCCGCCGCACCGGCCCCGGCCCCAGCGGCACGGGCAGCCCGAGGTCGTCGGCCGCAAGCCCGACGGCGGAGGGCCCGTCGGCCGACGGGCCCGGCCCGGGGGTGGCGGAGAGCGAGGTCACCGCGTCACCATAACGGCAACGGCCGGTGGCCGAAGGGGCAAACTCACGGGAACCGGGCGGGCACAGCGGCCGACTACTGGTCCGGGTTCAGCGGACGAACCCGAGCACAACCATTCACCAGGAGAGTTTCTGATGCGCCCTCGCGTCTTCTGCGGTATCGCGGCCGCCGTCGCCCTGTTCGCCACGGCGTGTACCAGCGGTGGTGACGGCGGTGGGGACACCGCGGGGGGTGGCGTCAGCGCCTCGGCGGGAGCCGGTGGGGCGTTCCCGGTCAAGGTGGCCGACTGCGCCGGCAAGGAGACCACCGTCAAGCAGGCGCCCCGGCGGATCGTCACCAGCGACGCCGCCGCGCTGGAGATGCTGCTGCAGCTGGGCGCCGGCGAGCGGGTCGTGGGCACCGGGTTCCCGCCGGGCAAGGGCAGCCTGCCGGCGGCCGTCGCCGAGCAGGGTGCCAAGGTGCCGACGCTGGGCGACACGCTGATCCCCAAGGAGAAGCTGCTCGGCTCCGGCGCCGACCTCTACGTGGACACCTTCGGGCCGATGCCGGGGATGGGCGCGGCGGGCGCCGGGCCGAGCGAGGAGGAGCTGAAGGCGGTCGGCATCCAGCACGTGCTGCTGCTCTCCACGGCCTGCGCCACCGGGCCCAAGGCCGCCCAGGGCCCGCGCACCGACCTCGCCGCCGTCGAGGAGGACATCCGCCGCCTCGGCGCGGTCACCGGGACGGCGGCCCGGGCCGAGGAACTGGTCGGGGTGATGGAGAAGCAGATCACGGAGGTCAAGAACGCCACCGCGGGCGTACCGGAGGCGCAGCGTCCCGGGTACTTCCTCTTCGACTTCGACGCCGGTACAAAGCAACCGATGGCCGTCTGCGGCAAGCAGGTCGCCAACGCGGTGATCACCTTGGCCGGCGCGCGCAACGTGTTCGCCGACTGCGACGCCGACTTCCGGCCCGTCTCCTGGGAGGACGTGGTGGCGAAGAACCCGGACTGGATCCAGCTCGCGGTGCGCGACCGCGGCGGCGAGGACGCGAACCGCAAGGCCTTCGACGAGGCCGAGGCGTTCCTCAAGGGCTTCCCGGCCACCCAGGGACTGAAGGCCGTGCAGGAGGGGCACCTCCTGCGGATCGGCTCCGAGGTCACCACCATCGCCGGGACCCGCACCGCCGACACCGTGCGGCAGATCGCGGCGGCGCTCCACCCGACGCTCGTCAAGAACGGGCAGTAGGCGATGGCCAGGGCCACCACCCCCGCGACCGCCGCCACGGCCGCCGCGGAGCCGTCGGCCGAGGACGTCGGCGGGGCGGCCGCCGGCACCGCCTTACGGCGCAAGCGCGTGCGGGCGCTGCGTGCCGGACCGCTCGCCGCCGTGCTCACCGTCGCCCTGGTCGTCGCGCTGACCGCCGCCGTCTCGCTCGGCGCGGTGGACATCCCGCCCGGCGAGGTGTGGAGGGTGGTCGGCCGCCGGATCACCGGGCAGCACCCGGCGCCCGGCACCCGGGACCTCATCATCTGGCAACTGCGCGTGCCGCGCGCCCTGTTGGCGGCCGTGGTCGGGGCCGGGCTGGGCGTGGTCGGCACCGCCGTCCAGGCCCTGGTCCGCAATCCGCTCGCCGATCCGTTCCTGCTCGGCATCTCCTCCGGTGCCTCGCTCGGCGCGGTCGGCGTGATCGTGCTCGGCAGCGGCCTCGGCCTGTCGCTGACCATCGGCGGCATCGCCGGGATCACCGTCTCGGTGGCCGCCTTCCTCGGCGCGCTCGCCGCGTTCTCGCTGGTGTGGGTGCTGGCCCGGCGCGGCGGAGGATTCTCCCCCTTGCGTCTGGTGCTGGCCGGCATCGGCATCGGCCAGTTCCTCACCGGCCTCACCAGCTACCTCGTGCTGCAGACCGGCGACGAGCAGCAGACCCGGGGCGTGCTGTTCTGGCTGATGGGCAGCCTGAGCGGCGCCACCTGGAGCCAACTCGCCGTCCCCGCCGCCGCCGTGGTCCTCGGCGCGGTCCTGCTCCAGGGCCGCGCCCGCGGGCTGAACGCCATGCTCATGGGCGACGAGACGGCCGCCGGCCTCGGCATCGACGTCGCCCGGCTGCGCCGCGAGATCTTCGCCGTCACCAGCGTGCTCACCGGGGTGCTGGTCGCCGTCTCCGGGGCGATCGGCTTCGTCGGGCTGATGGTCCCGCACGTGTGCCGGATGCTGGTCGGCGGCGACCACCGCCGGCTGCTGCCGCTGTCCGCCCTCACCGGCGCGGTGCTGCTGGTGGTCGTCGACCTGCTCGCCCGCACCGCGCTGGACGGCCAGGAGGTGCCGATCGGCGTGGTGACCGCCCTGCTCGGCGCGCCCACCCTGCTCTACCTGCTGGACCGACGACTGGAGCGGAATTGAGAATCGCCGTCGAAGACGTGAGCGTCGCCCTCGCCGGGCGGACGGTGGTGGCCGGGGTCCACCTGGTCGCCAAGGAGGGCGAGATCGCCGGCCTGGTCGGTCCCAACGGCAGCGGCAAGTCCAGCCTGCTGCGCACCGTGTACCGGCATCTGCGGCCGAGCGCGGGGCGGGTGCTGCTGGCCGGGCGGGAGCTGTCCGAGCTGAGCCCGGCGCAGTCCGCCCGGCACATCGGGGCGCTGCCCCAGGAGCGCGGCGGGGACTTCGAGTTGACCGTCCGCGAGGTGGTCGCGATGGGCCGCACCCCCTACAAGCGGGCCTTCGCCAAGGACGACGCCGAGGACCACCGGCTGGTCGGCGAGGCGCTGGAGCGGGTCGGCATGGCGCACGCGCCGGACCGCCGGTTCGCCCAGCTCTCCGGCGGCGAGCGCCAACGCGTGCTGCTGGCACGGGCGTTGGCCCAGCAGCCGGACGTCCTGGTGCTGGACGAGCCGACCAACCACCTGGACGTCCGGCACCAGGTGGAACTGCTCGCGCTGCTGCGCGAACAGCGCCGCACCACGCTGGTCGCGCTGCACGACCTCAACGCGGCGGCCTCGGTGTGCGACCGGCTGCACGTGCTGCACCGCGGCACCCTGGTCGCCTCGGGCGAGCCGCGCGAGGTGCTGACCCCGGAACTGCTCGCCGAGGTGTTCGGCGTCCGAGCGGCGGTGGTCGAACACCCGCTCACGGGTGATCCGTTGATCGCGTTCGACCACCGCACGCCGGCCGGCGCACCGGTCCCGGGGCTGCCGGGAGCGGGCGCTCGGGATTCAGCGGCGGCCCCGGGACGTGACGTGCCGGCCGTGGACGTACCCGGCGTGGAGCTGCCGGACGTGGACGGACCGGCCGTGGACGTCCCGGGGGAGGGTGCACCGCTGTCCGGGGCGGGGGCGCTCCGGAGGTCCTCCGGACTCCCGGTCACCGCCGCCCCGGCCTCCGTGGAACGTCAGGAGGTCTCGTAGTGGCTGGGGCGGCCGTTGCGCTCGACCAGGCGGCCGACCTCGGCGGCCTGCTCGCTGCGCAGCAGCTCCCATCCGCCGTCCTGGCGGTGCAGCACCGAGGAGTGCCACGGCGTCATCCACATGTCCGCGTGCTCCAGCAGCCGGATGCCGAACTTCAGCACGCCGACCTTCTGCGGGTGGATGGAGAGCCGGAACGAGCGGGGGTGCTGCTCGGCGATGAGGTCGCCCCAGGCGCGGCTGCGCTGGATGACGCCGTAGGCACGCTGACGGCAGTCCTTCTGCAGGGCGGACTTGGTGCCGGTCCAGCCGAAGGTGTCCTCGGTGAGGAAGCGGGTGATGCCGCGATAGAGCTTGGCGGTCTCCTCGTCGGTCAGCACTTGCTCGCGCAGCTCCTCCTTGGTGGGCGCGTACTGCGCGTGCACCCGGGCGCGCTTCTCGTCGAACGGCAGGTCGCCGAGGACGGCCCGCAGGTCGAAGGTGTCGAGGTGGGACAGGCCCTCGCGCTCGATCAGCGCGGACAACTCGTCGGAGTACTGGTCGATGTGGTCGTCGGGCACGTGGATGAGGTCGCCGAAGATGTGGCCGTCGGAGCAGATCAGGATCTTGGCGCCGGGCTCGTAGAGCTTGCCGATCTCCTGGGCGAGGCCGTTGAGGAAGGTGAGCGAGAGCCGCTCGCCCTCGTCGGGCAGGTGGCCGAGCACCTTGGCGAGGTTGGGGGACTTGCAGGGGAACCCGGGGAGGGTGAACAGGATCGGGTCCCCGGCCGTGATGAAGTCGGCCAACTGCTCCATCTGGAGGGGGAATTCTGCGGGTGTGGCGGCGACCTCGGGATCGGAGGCGCGGCGGTGCGGGAGCAGCAGGTCGAGGATCTCGGCGGACAGCCGGGCCACGGTCTGCTGGTCGGGGACGGTGTACCCGGTGGTGGTCTGCACGGTGGTCACGGTGCTCTCGTTGCTGTCGGCCTGGGAGTTGCTGGAGTCAGTGGCGACGGCGCCGGCGCGCGGCATGGTGGTCCTCCATGGAACGGTGAACGGGCTTCGGGCAGGCGGAGCCACGCCCCGGCGGTGTACGCCGGGACGCTGTGGTGGATGCAGGGAGATGCGTGGGTGCCCCTTCGCGGGTGCTCGGATCCGCGGTGCTCAGATCCGCCGGTCGTAGGCGACCGGGAGCCGGTTGACGCCACGGGCCAGCACCGCGGGCACCCAGGCGAGCGCGTCGATGCGCTCGTCGTCGGCCACGGAGGGGCGCAGCCCGGGCAGCCGGGTGAGCAGGGTGGCGATGGCGATCTGCAGCTCGGCCCGGGCCAGGGCGGCGCCGGGGCAGAAGTGGATGCCGTGGCCGAAGGCGAGGTGGGCGTTGGGGGAGCGGTCGAAGTTCAGGACGTCGGTGTCCGTGAACTGTTCTTCGTCGCGGTTGGCGGCGCCGAGCGAGACGATCACCGAGTCACCGGCCGGGACGACGGTGCCGTGCAGGTCGCTGTCCTCGGCGAAGAAGCGCCAGGTGGTGAGTTCGAACGCGCCGTCGTAGCGCAGCAGTTCCTCGATCGCCCGGGGGAGCAGGCCCGCTTCCCCGCCGGCCGTGGCGGGGTCGAGGCTGCTGCGCAGTCGGTCGAGCTGCTCCGGGTGGCGCAGCAGGGTGATCAGCATGGTGGTGATCTGGTTGGTGACCGGCTCCTGGCCGGCGACCAGCAGCTGGAACACCATCGAGTCGAGCTCCTCGGGGCTCAACTCGCCGGTGTCGCAAGCGGTGACGAGCCGGCCGAGCAGGTCCACGTCGGGCCCGGCGGGGTCGTAGGTGGCGCGCTTGTGCGCGACCACGTCGGCGATGTAGGTCTGCAGGCCGCGCAGGCGGCCCTCGTACGCCGGTCGGCCCGGGTCCTGCGGGCCGACCGGTTGCACCACCTTGCCCCAGTCGCGGTCGAACTTGACCGCCAACTCCTGCGGAAGGCCGATCACTTCGGCCAGCACCCGGAAGGGGTAGTGGGCCGCGAAGCCGTCCACCAGGTCGGTTCCGCCGGCCGGCGCGGTCGGCGGCAGCTCGTCGATCAGGGTGTCGGCGAGCTCCTGGATGCGCGGGCGCAGCGCCTCCACCCGGCGCGGTGAGAAGGCGTCCAGGACGAGCTTGCGCATCGTGGTGTGCTTCGGCGGGTCCTGGTGCAGCAGGTGCACCTGGAGCTGCGAGTGCTGCGGTTCGGGCATGATCGAGGCCAGCCGGCGCCAGTCCTCGTTGCCGAGCTCGTGGTTCTTGCCGAGCCGGGGGTCGTTGAGCGCCTCGTGTGCGGCCTTGTAGCCGGTGACGAGCCAGGCGCCGACGCCGCTGGGGAAGGTCACCCGGTGGACCGGGCCGGCGGCCCGCATCTGCCGGTACAGGGGGTAGGGATCGCTCTTGTACTCAGGCCCGAACAGCGGCACGGGATCGGGGAGTTCGTCGTATCCGAACGGGCAGCGTGGCCCGTCGGGCGCCTCGCCCGCCGCGGTCGGGTCGTGGACGGTGTCGGTCATTGCGAATGTTCCTCCGGTGTGGATCTGTGGTGTGCAGGCCGGCCTTGACGGCGCGTCAGGCCGGGCTGCCGATCGTCCGGTCGTTCTCGGTGGCGCTGGTGGTGCCGTCGGTGCTCTCGGTACGGTCGGTGGTCTTGGTGTGCTTGTCGGAAGTGCGGTGATGCAGGGTCAGCAGGGCCACGGCGATGGTGGCGGCGAGTCCGGCGAGAGTGAGGCCGGCCCGCACGCCGGCGATCTCGGTGGCGCCGTACAGGGTGGCGGCAGTGCCCAGGGCGGGGCCGAGCGCGAAGCCGAGGCTGCGGGAGAGCTGGACGGCCGAGCCGGCGGTGGCGAGCTGGTCCGGCGGGGCCGAGGTCATCACAAGGGCCTGGACCGGGCCGCCGTTGAGGCCCATGCCGACGCCGGCCACGGCGAGGCGCCAGGCGATGTCGGGGGAGGACCAGTCGGTGTCCACCGGGACGAGCAGCAGCAGGCCGAGGGCGGTCACGGCGGCGCCGGTCAGCGCCGTCGGGCGGGCGCCCCAGCGGTCCGCGAGCCGCCCGCCGAAGCGGCCGGCCACCACCATGCCGAGCGGGAACGCCAGCATGGTGAGCGCGGTGGCGGTGGCGCTCTCGCCGTCCTCCCGGCGCAGGTACTGGGCGAGCAGGAAGTGGTTGGCGGCGAAGCCGGCGGCGAGCGCCAGCACCGAGCCGTTCACGGCGGCGGTGCCCGAGGCGCGCATCACGGTGGCGACCGGGCGCCCGCCGGGGCGGCGCAGCCAGAACAGCACCAGCGGGACGGCGGGCAGCGCGAGCAGCAGCCAGAGCGGGGCGTCGGGGGCGAGGGTGAGGCCGAGCAGGACGGCGGCGATCGCCGAGCCGATCAGCGCGGCGTCGCCGAGCGAACCGCGGTCGGGCAGCCGCAGCCGCCCGCCGCCGCGCGGGGCGTCGCGGCGGGCGATCAGCCAGGCGGCCAGGCAGATCGGCAGCTTGACCAGGAAGATCGCGCGCCAGCCGACGTGGTCCAGCAGCAGGCCGCCGATCACCGGGCCGAGTACGGCGCCGAGCGGGCCCAGGGTGGCGGGCACGCTCATCGCCCGTCCGCGCAGCTCCGGTCGGACGGCGGTGGCGGCGAGCACCGGCATGAGCACGAACAGCACGGCGCCGAAGGCGCCCTGGGCGAGGCGGGCGGCGATCAGCCAGCTCGCCCAGGGGGCGGCGGCGGCCAGTGCGCTGCAGAGCGCGAAGCAGCCCACGGACAGCAGGAGGGCGGCGCGCAGGCCGACCTGGTCCAGCCACCGCCCGGCGGGCAGCAGCAGGGCGACCAGGGGGAGCTGGTAGCCGAGCACGGCCCACTGGGCGGTGGTGGGGGAGACGTCGAGGGCGTTCGCGATGTCCGTGAGCGCGAGGTTGACGACGTTCATGTCGAGCATCGCGACGAAGGAGATCAGTCCTGCGGCGAAGACCAGGCTCCACCGGTCCACCGGCGTCCCGGCCGGGCCGTCACCCGGTGTGCTGGTGGCGGGCGACTGCTGCGTTGCCATGGGTCATCCTCCGTTCCCCCGTGCTGTCCGGACACCACCTCGGCGGCGGCGTCCGGTACAGCAGTCGGAGGTATCCGGGCCCGAGTTCCGAACAGGTGGGGGATTTTTGCGGCTTGGCCGGATCATGACGACAGTGGCCGATCTTGCCCGCCCGGAGGGGGCTCCGGGGCGCCCGGCGGACGGGCCGGCGGGCAGCTAACGACTGACAGCTGACAGATTTCAGATGACAGATAACAGCTGACAGATATTGAAATCTGTCAGCTGTTATCTGTCAGTCGTCAGTCGTCCGCCGGATCGGCGCCGCCTCAGCCGACGGCGGCCAGTTCGGCCGGCGAGGCCGGGGCCGGCTCCCCGGCCTCGGCCGCCCGCAGCCGGGCTATCAGCTCCTCCCGTGCCCGGGCCACCCGGGAGCGGACGGTGCCGACCGGGCAGCCGGCCACCTCGGCGGCCTCGGCGTAGCTCAGGCCGACGACCTGGGTCAGCACGAAGGCCTCGCGCCGCTGGGCGGGCACCCGGTCCAGCAGGTCGCCGAGCGCCACGCCGTCCTCGAAGCCCGCGGTGGGCGCGGTGCCCTGCCGCTCGGCGGCCTCCTGCCAGTCCGGGAGCGCGGCGCAGCGCGGCCGGGCGGCGGCGGTGCGGTAGCGGTCGATGACGGTGCGCCGGGCGATGGACAGCAGCCAGGTGCGGGCGGAGGAGCGTCCGGCGAACCCGGGCAGGCTGCGCAGGGCCCGCAGAAAGGTCTCCTGGGCGAGGTCGTCCGCGGACTGCACGTCGGTGAGGTGGGCGACGAAGCGCCACACGTCCCGCTGGGTGGCCCGGACGAAGGCCTCGACGTCGGCGGACCGGCCCTCGCGGGCGGCCAGCGCGAGCGCGGTCAGCTGCTCGTCATCCACGACGGCCCCCCACCCGGTCGGTCCCACCTGGAAGGAGGTACGGGACGATGGTCATATGAGATGCGCGCAACTCCGTACCGCTCTGTCCGCCCGCCTCGACGGCGAACCGGCCGGTGTGCCGGACCGCCGGCTGGACAAGCACGTCGCGCGGTGCGCGGCCTGCCGGGAGTGGCTGGAGCGGGCGGAGCGACTGCGCGGGCCGCGGCTCGCGGACCCGGCCGACGGGCCGTCCGCGGACTGGACGGCGAAGCTCCTCGCGCGCCTCGGCGCGCAGGACCCGGGCGTGGCCGGCGGCCCCGGAGGGGTCGATGACGGTGGAACCGGAGAGGGCCGCCCCGGGCAGGGGGACGGCGGACGGACGCGGTAGGACGGTGGCGCCGGGCAGGGCCGGTGCGCCGTCGAAGTCAGGCATGAAGGGATCCTGAGGGGAGGACGGGGTGCGGTGCCGTTGCGGACGGCACCGTCGGCGTCGGTGGGCGGCCGCGCGGCCTCGGCCCCGACCGGCGGAGCGGCGGGGAGGGTCGGCGCACGCGGGCCCGGGCCCCGGCGGCGGCCTCCATCGGTACCGCCGGCTTCCCGGACCCCGGCGCACCGGCCGTCCACGCCGGACCACGGCCACCCCGAGGGAGGGACGGCGGCAGTGGTGCGCGGTCGGTCGGCGGTCGTCCGGGGACGGGCGGCGGTACCCGGCGGCGCGGCTGCGGCGCGGGGCGACCTGCCCACCGCGCGGCGGACACCGGCGGTGTCCGGGAACGGCGGCGGGCGCGTCAGCGGGCGAACGCGGCCGAGGGAGGTCCGCGACGGACCAGGGCGTGCGAAAGCAGGACCGACCGCGCCCGCCGGGCCCGGTGGCCGTCGGGTCCGGGCGAGTCCGGCGGCCGGTAGCCCGCCGGACGGGTGAACAGGACGAGCAGCGGCGCCAGTAGCGCCCCCGCCAGCACCGAGCCCAGCGCGCCGAGCAGTTCGAACAGCCGCACCAGCGCCGTCTCGCCGCGCCAGAGCAACAGCGCGCAGGCCAGTGCGGCGAGCACGTGGGCGGTGACCATGCCGGGCGACATGCCGTGCGCGGCCATGTCGTGGCCACCCATGCCACCCATGCCGCCCATCCCGCTCATACCGTGGCCGGTCATCCCGGACACGGCCGCGGACCCGGAACCGGACCCGGAGCCCGGCAGCGGCACACCGGCGGTGGACGCGAGGTCCGTGGTCGCCGCCGCGCCGTGCGTGTGGGCGACGGCCACGGCGCCGGACGGCGGGACGTCCGGATCCAGCCCGGCCATCAGCGCCAGGTCGTCCGACGACAGCCCGGTGGGCGTCGTGTCCGGATTGCACAGCAGCAGCGAGGCCCAGTCCGTCGGCTGCGCGCCGGCGAACCCGCCTCCTCCGAACAGCGAGCCCGCCTGTTCGAACGTCAGGTGCAGCGCCGTCTGCGCGGCCACCATCCAGCAGCTGATCACCGCGAGCCCCCGCCGCCGGCCGGCCAGCAGCCAGGTGAGGCCGAGGGTCAGACCGAACGCCCCCGTCAGGACCGGGAGCGAGACCCCGGAACCGGCCATGGCGACGTGCGCCGTGGCGGCCAGCGCCACGCAGAGCGCGGCGAAGACCACGGCGCGCAGCGAGCGGATCCGGTCGGTCATCACGATGACACTCATCGTCGCACCCGCCTCCGTCGACCTGTACCGCGCCCTCCGGTATTGGCCGGTTCCGCCCCTGTCCGGGCATGTCCGGCCGCCTCGGGCCCGGGCCGTCGGGGCAAGCCGTTCGGGCACCCGCACTGTCGGGGGCCGGTGGGGGCGCTGGTGGGGGCGGTGACGCTGCGGTGGCCGGATCCCGGCGGTGCGCGAGCGACCGTCGTGACGGCGTGTGCCGGACTGGTCCCGGAAGATGCTCTTCACACCGTCATATCGGTTTGACACGTCCGTGCTGATACGTACTGAATGTGACGCCACGAATGTGACGTCGCACACACGGGCACCCATGGCGACCACCGACGGCGACAGGAGACCCGGCATGGACACCAGCGCACCCGAGACCGACACCGGTCCCGCCGTTCCGGCGGCCCCGGCCGTCCCCGTCACCCTGCCCGGCCCCGCCGCTCCGCCCGCCGTCGACCTCCCCGACCTCGCCGACCCGGCGTTCTGGCGGCTGCCCGACCGGGCCCGCGCCGCCGCCTTCGCCGAACTGCGCCGTCTGCCCGCCCCGGCCCGATTCGGCGCCGCCCCGGGCTTCCACGCCCTCGTCCGGCACGCCGACGTCGTCGAGGCCAGCCGCAACCCCGCCGTCTTCCTCAGCGGACCCGGTGTCACCACCCCCGAACCGGCCCGCTGGGTCCGCCTCCTGTTCGGCGACTCCATGGTGAACCTGGACGACCCCCGGCACGCCCAGCTGCGCCGCATCGTCTCCCGGGCCTTCACCCCGCGCCTGATCTCCCGGGTCGAGGACGACATCCGGCTGGTCGCCGCCGAGCTGGTCGACCGGGTCGAACGCGAGCGCCCCGCGGACTTCGTCAACGCCGTGGCCGCCGAACTCCCCTTCCGGGTGATCTGCAACATGATGGGCATCCCGGAGGAGCCCCGCCGCGCCATCCTCGACCAGGTCGACCACGCCTCCGAGCACACCGGCGTCGACCGCCCGCTGCGCCAGCGGATCCGGATGCCCGGACGCGGGCTGCGGGCCCTGGCCCGGATGCAGGGCATGGTCGCCGACCTCGGCCGCGAACGCCGCCGCCGGCCCACCGACGACCTGATCTCCGCCCTGGTCACCGCCGATGTCGACGGCCGCCGGCTCTCCGGCCGCGAACTCGGCGCCTTCTTCTCCCTGCTGCTCGTCGCCGGTGTCGAGACCACCCGCAACGCCCTCGCGCACGGCCTGCACCTGCTCACCGTCCACCCCGAGCAGCGTGCCCTGCTCCTCGGCGACCTCGACGGGCACCTCGGCGGCGCGGTGGACGAGATCGTCCGCCACGCCACGCCGATCATCCAGTTCCGCCGCACCCTGGCCGTCGACCACCGGCTCGGCGGCACCGACGGCCCGCTGCTGCGGGCGGGCGAGAAGGTGGTGCTCTACTACGGCTCCGCCAACCGCGACGAGACCGTCTTCAGCGAACCAGAGGCCTTCGACATCACCCGCAGTCCCAACCCCCACCTGGGCTTCGGCGGCGGCGGGCCGCACTACTGCCTCGGCGCGCACCTCGCCCGGCAGGAGATGAAGGTGCTCTACCGGGAGCTGTTCACCCGGCTCCCCGAGGTGCGCTCGGTCGGCGAGCCGGAGTTCGTCCCGTCCAGCTTCGACCACCGGATCCGCGCGCTCTGCTTCACCTTCTGAACGTCCCGAGCGAGCCCCTGTCCACGTCGCTCCACTCCGGCTCGGTCGGTTCCCCCGGCTCCCAGACCGCGTGGTCGTGGGCGAACAGCACCCGGCGCGGGCCGGACCCCGTCAGCCGGTCCAGCCAGGCCGGGTACCCGGGCAGCGGCGCGCCGACCGCCCCCTCCCGGGCCGCCCGCCGCGCCAGCACCGCCGAGCCGTAGCCGGACGCCGTGTCGAACGCCTGCCCGGCCAGCACGGTGCAGCCGTCCGGCCCGGTGACCACCAGTGACTGGTGACCGGGGGTGTGACCGGGCGTCGGCACCACCCGCACGCCCGGCCACACCTCCGCCTCGCCGTCCAGCTCCCGGTGGCGGACGCCCGGGAAGTCCACCAGCGCGTCGATCGTGTACCCGCCCGCCCGGGCCGCCGCCGGCTCCGCCGCCTGCGTCCACACCGGCACGCCGGCCAGCAGCGGATTGCCGCCGCAGTGGTCGAAGTGCAGATGGCAGTTGACGACCACGTCCACCTCGCCCGCCGCCACACCCGCCGCCGCCAGTGCCGCCGTCAGCGGCCGCCGCACCGGACGGTAGCGCGCGTCCGCCTCCGGATCGCCCTCGCCGAGGCCGGTGTCGAACAGCAGCAGCCCCTCCGGCCGGCGCACCAGGTACGCCGGCACCGGCTCCACCCGGGGCTCCGGACCGCCCGCCTCCTCGGCCGGGCGGACGAAGTAGCCGAGGTCGAGCCGCCGGATCGAGGGCGTCCGATCGGAGCGGAGCCTGGCCATGCGGGTCCTCCTGAGGGGTGCGGTGGCGGACATCACTGCGCCTACCCACCATGCGGAGCACAATGCGCACATGACCGACCGTCCGCTCCCCGCACCGACCGGCCCCGACGACGTGCGGTCCTCCGCCACCGATTCGCCCGCCGCCGACATCCCCGGCGTCGACATCCCCGGCGTCGACAACCCAGGCGTCGACGGTCCCACCGCCGACGCCTGGCGCGCCCTCGGCGGGCCGACCGCGCTGCTGGAGCGGGTCTCCTTCCACGGCCCCGACGCGGTGCTGCCCTCGCGGCTGCCCGTGCGGCGGCTGGCCCGGGCCACCGTGGCCGCCTGCTCGCTGGCCGCCGCCGAACTCGCCGCACTGCGCTCCGCCGGCCCCGGCCCCGGCGCCAGCGGCCCCGGCCCCGGACCCGTGCCGCAGGTGCGGATCGACCAGGGCGCGGTCGCCACCGCCTTCGTCAGCGAACGCCACCTGCGGATCGACGGCCGCCCCCCGGTCTCCTTCGCGCCGCTCTCCGGCTTCTGGCCGACGGCCGACGGCTGGCTGCGCACCCACGCCAACTACCCCCACCACCGCGAGCGGCTGCTCACCGCCCTCGGCCTGCCCGAGGACACCGGCCCCGACCGGCTCGCCGCCGTGCTGCGCGAACTGCCGGCCGCGACCGTCCAGGAGCGCGCGTACGCGGCGGGAGCGCTCGCCGTCGCGGTCGCGCCGGTCAGGGACACCACGCTCCCGCTGGTCGAGGTCCGCGCCGTCGACGACACCGCGCCCCGGCCGCTGGAACCCGCCCCCGTTGGCCGGCCCGCCGCCGGGATCCGCGTCCTCGACCTCACCCGGGTCATCGCCGGACCGGTCGCCACCCGCACCCTCGCGCTGCTCGGCGCCGAGGTGCTGCGCATCGACTCGCCGCGGCTGCCCGAGGCCGAGGACGCCCACGCCGACACCGGCTTCGGCAAGCGCTCCGCCCGCCTCGACCTCGCCGAGCGCGCCGACCGGGCCGCCTTCGAGGACCTGCTCGCCACCGCCGACGTCGTCGTCACCGCCTACCGCCCCGGCGCGCTGGACGTGTACGGGCTGGCGCCCGACGCCCTGTCCGCCCGCCGCCCCGGCCTGGTCGTCGCCCAGCTGAACGCCTGGGGCTGGACCGGCCCGTGGGCCGGACGGCGCGGCTTCGACAGCCTGGTCCAGGCCGGCTGCGGCATCGCCGCCACCGAGGCCGGCGCCGACGGCCGCCCCGGCGCCCTGCCCGCCCAGGCCCTCGACCACGGCACCGGCTACCTCGTCGCGGCCGGCGTGCTGCGCGCCCTCACCGACCAGCGCACCGTCCGGCCCGGCGGGCGCCACCTGCGCTACTCGCTGGCCGGCACGGCCTCCTGGCTGCTGCACGGCATCGCGCCCACCGCCGACCCGCACCTGCCGCCCAACGCCGAGCCCTACGACCCCGCCCGGTGGCTCACCGAGACCGACACGCCGTACGGCCGGCTCCGGCACGCGCTGCCGCCCATCGGCTACGCGGGCGCCCCGGTGGACTGGGAGCGCCCGCCGGGGCGCTGGGGCGCGGACGAGCCGCGCTGGCGCTGAGAACCGGGGCTGAGGACCGGCGCCGAGGACCGGCGCCGAGGACCGGCGCCGAGGACCGGGGCCGACGTCGCGCCGACGCGTTCAGACGCCGGAGGGGATCTGCCGGGCGGTTCGGCGCACCTGGAAGGCCGTCGCGATCTCGATCAGTCCGAGGATCACCAGCCAGCAGCCGGCCAGCACGGTCAGCGCGGTGATCGAACCGGCCGGGAAGACCATCAGCAGCACACCGGCCAGCGTGTTCGCCCCGCCCGCGAACGCCTGCCAGCCGCGGGCCGGCATGGTCGGGTCCGAGGCGGCGGCGGCGAGCTGGGTGATGCCGCGGAACAGCCAACCGATGCCGATCCAGATCGCGAGCAGCAGCACCGACTGCGCCGCGCTGCGGAAGCACAGCAGGCCGAGCAGCACACAGATCGCTCCGCTGATGAACGCCAGCACCCGCATCGCGGTGGTGGCGTGCGTACCGAACGAGGCGACCAGCTGCACGATGCCGATGACCAGCAGGTAGAGGCCGAACAGCACGCCGACCACCAGCAGCGTCTCCTCCGGCCAGACGAACACGACGATCCCGAGGCCGAGTGAGACGAGTCCGGCGACCAGCAGGACCTGCCAGGCGGCCTTGGCCAGCAGCCCGAGCGGGCCCTGCACGGGGGAGCCGTCGGGGGTGATGATCGGGGAGACCACGGTGACGTCCTCCAGGGGAGCGTGCAGCGGAGCGGGTGCCCGGGCGTGCGAGCGGACACCCTCGGCGTGCGGGCGGGTGGGTGCTCCTCACGATCGCCGCGCACGCCCCGTCCCGCGCGCCGGATACACCCGTTCGGGCGATCCGACAGATTTCCCCCGGGGTTGCCGGAACGCCATCTGCGTCACATCCGACATCGATAAGATCCGTCGATGTGACTTCTGAAGGGTGGGGGACCCCTCCGGTCGAGCCGATCAGTCAGCACTACATCGTCTGCGGTGGCAACGCGCTCGCCCACCGTCTGGCACTCGAACTCGTCGAGCACTATGAAGTACCGGTCGTCGTCCTCGTCCCGGACCGCGCCCGCGACCACGCGCCCCGGATCGAACAGCTGGAGGGCGTCGCCGCCGTCGTCGAGTACAGCAGCGTCACCGAGGAGGCGCTGCGCGCCGTCCGGGTGGAGACCGCGCGCGGCATCGCCTTCGTCGACGGCGACGACCAGGGGAACATCCACGCCGCCCTCTCCGCGCAGGGACACAACCCCGGCATCCGCATCGTCCTGCGCATCTTCAACCAGCGGCTCGGCGCCAACATCCAACGCCTGCTCAGGAACGGCACCGCGCTGTCCGGCTCCGCCACCGCCGCCCCCGCCTTCGCCGACGCCGCCCTGTCGCGCCCCAACTCCGTCCAGGTCGGCGACCGCTTCCTGCACATCGCCTACGACGACGACATCAAGTCCGACCGGCTCTGCGTCGTCGCCGACCGGATCGACCCCCAGGACCTCGACCGCATCCGGCTGCTGCCCGACCAGGGCGGCGACTCCGCCTCCTTCGTCCGGCTGGCCAGCGAGTTCGGCGACGACGGGCCGATCCGCTCCGGCACCGAGGCCCGCCGCGCCGCCGGCTCGGACGGTCGGGGCGGCCCGGGCGGCCCGGGCGGATCGGACGGCTCGGGCGGTCCGGACGGTGGCATCGCCGCCCTCCAGACCCTCCCCGTCGAACCCGCCGTACGGATCGCCTGGTGGCGGCGGCTGCGCTGGCGGCTGCTCGACACCCTGCGCTTCTTCACCAGCGCCCGGCTGCGCCTGGTGCTGATCACCGCCCTGGTCGCGGTGCTGCTTGCCTTCGCCCTGCTCTGGCACCTCAACGGCAACTTCGCCTGGACGCTCTACGCCTCGCTGCTCGACCTCGCCGGCGCCGCCCAGCCGGACCAGCCCGGCTCCCCCGACGGGACCGGCGGCGCCTGGCAGCGGGTCGCCCAGGTGGTGATCACCTTCTGCGGCATCACCTTCGCGCCGGTCGCCACCGCCATCGCGGTCGAGGTGCTCGCCTCCGGCCGCCGCGGCCAGCCCCGCAACCCGGGCGCCGGCACCCGCGACCACGTCGTCGTGGTCGGCCTCGGCAACGTCGGCACCCGCGTGGTCAGCCAGTTGCACGGCCTCGGCGTGCCGGTGGTCGGCCTGGAGAGCGACCCGCAGGCACGCGGCATCTCCGCCGTCCGCGCGCTCGGCGTCCCGGTGGTGGTCGACGACGGCCCGCTCGCGGAACAGCTGCGCCGGGCCCGGCTCAAGCACAGCCGCGCGGTGGTCGCGGTCAGCGGCGACGACGCCACCAACCTGGAGGCGGCCCTGGAGGCGCGCGCCGAACGGCCCGACGTCCGGGTGGTGCTGCGGCTCTTCGACGACAGCTTCGCGAGCCATGTGTACGCGACCCTGGACAACGTCGCCTCGCGCTCCACCTCCTACCTCGCCGCCCCGGCCTTCGCCGCCGCGCTGATGGGCCGTGAGGTGCTCGGCACGCTCTCGGTGTTCCGGCACGTGCTGCTGATCGCCGAGCTGTCCGCCGAGCTCGGCAGCGGCCTGATCGGCCTCAACCGCCACGACCTGGAGGACCCGGGCGGCGTCCGCGTCCTCGCCGTCCGGCTGGCCCGCAATCCGCAGCTCTACCAGTGGCGGTACGCCGACCGCACCCGCGCCCTGGAGCCCGGCGACCGGGTGGTGGTCGCCGCCACCCGCAGCGGCCTGGCCCGCCTCAACACCGCACTGACGGTCGGTGATTGAGCCCGGGTCCTGTCCGGCGCGGCGCGTGAACGTACCGCGGAGAGTCGCATTCCGCTTGCGAATGGACGGAAAGGATCGTCGGCGGCCCTGCCGTCGCCCTCGGCCGCCGCCACCTCGGCCGACCGCACGAACCTGACCGCACGAACCTGGCCGACCTGGCCGACCTGACCACCTCGCCCGTGTGATCAGGCGAACGGACCCGCCTGCGTGAAGGCGATCCCGGCGAACCGTTCGGCGATGCGGTGGTGGCCGGCGGTGTTGGGGTGAAGGCCGTCCGGGAGGTCGGGGATGTCGCCCATGCCGAACAGGTCACGGCCGTCGAGGTAGTGCAGGTTCGGATCGTGCACCCGGCGAGCGGTCACGATGTGGGCCAGCTCGTCGCGTACGACGTCGAGCGTCAGCGCCCCGGCCGGGACGTCGGCGGGCGCGCCGAGCGCGGTGAAGTGTCCGTCGGCGGCAAGGGTGACCGGGCCGGGAGTGTGCTCGACCGGGGGACAGATCACCGGGGAGACCACCAGCAGGGGGGTATCGGGGTGCCCCTCGCGGATCGTGTCGAGGAAGCCGTGAACCGCCGGCCCGAAGGAACGCCGCCGGAACGAGGCACCGGTCACGACGTTGAGACCCAGCTTGAGGCTGATGAGGTCGACCGGCGCGTCCCGGATCGCACGCGCCACGAAGGGGTCGAGCCGGGCGTTGCCGGCCAGCGAGAGGTTGACGAGTTCCACCCCGCCCAGGCCTGCGGCGATCACCGGCCAGGTGTCGAAAGGCGAGTCGGCCTCCGGGAAGTGGCTGACGGAGCTGCCGTGGTGCAGCCAGCTGCGCCGACCGGTCGCCGACGGTGGCCCGACCGCGGCATCGGCCCACAGACCGACCACCTCGGTACGGGACTGCTGCGGCAACCAGATCTCGATCGCCTTCTCGCCGGACGGCAGCTGATCGAACGTCACGCGGCAGCTCGGGCCCGGGACCGTCCTGCTGCCCCCGACCAACACCTGCGACACCTTGCCCGCGAGCAGCGGTGCCCTGTGCAACCGGACCCCGTCGACCACCAGCTCCAGGGCCCCGGGCGCAGAGTGTCCGGCACTGCCCTCGTACTGGGTGACGGTCGTGAGCGCCTCGACCTCCAGCACCGTCGCGCTCGTCACGAACGCCAGCCGGACCCCCGACGACAGCGTCGCCATCCGCTCGACGGAGTCGTCCGGGAACTGCGCCCGCGTCCACAGGGGCAGCCGCCACGGCAGCACACCGGCCTCGGTCCGCTCCAGATCCAGCGCTCCGCGGAACCTCACCGGACCGCCGATCAGTGGGATCTCACGGAGTTCGCCAGTCACGTCACGCCCGCCCGTTCAGCTGCTTCGTCAACGACCGAAGCAGCGTATCCCGTCGCGCAAGTGCTTTTCCGCGCTCACCAGATGACGACACCGCCTCCCGTCGCAGCCGCGCGCCCGGCGACCTCCTCGATGATCGCCAACCGCTCCGAGATCGCGGTCCCGGGCTCCTGGTTCGACATCATGGGGCCGGTGCCCGCGACGATCCGCTCCAGGTTGTCGCGCAGCAGCCGGCACTCGCGCAGCAATGCGGGGACCTGCTCGGGCTCGACCCACAGGTCCCCCTCGGCCAGGACCGGAAGGAACCCGGCCCCCAGCGAGCGGACGACCTCCGAGCCCCACACCCGTGTGCGCCAACTCTCGGGGCCCGCACCGTTGAAGTATCCGTCCGGAACGTCCTGCACCTGCCTCTCCCCATCCGCGCCGACGACGAAGACATGCGCCAACAAGCTCACGAGCGCAGTGGATCACGCGCCCGACGGCACGGTCCAAGGAATTCGACGTCAGCCCCTCGGAGTCCTTCCCGTCACGATCAGCGTCCCGATGTGCCCCTCGGTCGGGGCGTCGAGCACCGAGGCCTCCACCGACTCGAACCCGCTCCGCCGGAGCAGACCGAGCCACCCGCGGGGCGTGTAGGAGTAGCGGTACGTGTACAGCGCCTTCCCGGCGAAGCCACCCTTGTACATGCCCTGCGGACCGTAGGCGCCGGGAATCGCGGGGGGTTGCGAGAACGCGAGGACGCCGCCGGGGTTCAGACGGGAGGCGACGAGGGGGAGCAGCTTCAGCGGGTCCGTGAACCAGACCGCCCCGAACACCGAGTAGACCGCGTCCCAGGTCTCGTCGGTGCCGCGCAGGTAGTCCAGCACCTCCGCACAGTGGACCCGGACGCCGGAAGACCCCCAGCGCGCGGAGGCCCTCCCGACCATGACGGGCGAGAGATCAACACCCGTGACCTCCACACCCTGCCCGGCCAGCGCGTCCATCGCCCGCCCGGTGCCGCACCCGATCTCCAAGGCACTGGCCGGCGACCCGAGCAACTCCGCCCCGGGCCCATGGCCGGCGTACTGCGTCCAGCGGAAGACCGGGCCCGCCTCGAACACCTCGTCCTTGATCCCGGCCGCGTACGTGTCCCAGAGTTCGCGCTCCGATTCGATGTCATGCCGTGCGGGCAACGGATCTCCTCTGTGCTGTCACTGGTGCAGTCCCAACGCTTCTGGAGCGAGGGGACCCTGGGGTGGCCCTCTTCGGCGAGGAGGTTCGATCAGCCCTCGATCCGGTGGCTCGGCAGTTCCTCGTGGGTGTAACAGTTGGCAGTGAGGGTCTGGGCCATGGCGGCACTTCTCCCGGTCGTGCGAACGGTTCCAGCGGCGTGGGTGGGTTGATTCAGCTGGGCTTCTCCCCGAGGGCGTGGCGGAGCCAATCCAGGGAGTCGGTCGCCAGGATGGCGTCGGCGAGTTCGTTGGCGGTCCTTGTCGTCAACCGCCGGCGACTGTTGTCAATCCAGCGTTGGGCGTTCATGTAGCCCTGGGCCACGTACTCGACGCCCTGGATCAGGCATTCCAGCTTGTCGGCGTCGCGGGCGCAGACCGCTTCGGGTGATTCGTTGCCTTCGTATTCGGAGACCAGGTCCCGCACTGTGGACGCCAGCACCTCCGGCATGCCGGCGACCTGGTCGGAGGTGACCGCTTCCGGGTCGGCGCTGGTCGCGTACTTCTTCCCGACGTAGTTGACGTCGCCGGTCCGCGTCTCGGCGACGTCGTGCCAGGTGGCGAGGAACGCCGCCCGCGCGGGGTCGGCGCCTTCGAGCTTGGCGATGATCGAGGCGAGGAGCGAGGTCCGCCAGGAGTGCTCGGCGACCGACTCAGGATCCCGGACGCCCGCCATCCACCAGCCTGTGCGCTTGGTGTGCTTGAGCGTCCCGGCTTCGAACAGGAACCGCGCCACCGAGGCAAGATCAGCGGACACCCTCGGGCTCCTCTCACGCCTCGGCGAGGCGAATTGCGAAGCGAAAGCTGGAGCGGTGTTGATGAAGTACGCGAGACGGTCTTGATCGCCATGCCGAGCGGCGACCCTCGCAACGGAGCGTAGGTTGAGCCAGGCGCTCTCATCGGAGCGTGCGGACCATGACGGCGAAGCGGGGCGAGTCCGGGAAGGGTTGCCGGAAGCCGACCTGGCTGTAGCCCCAGGACTCGTACAGCCTCTGCACCTTGGGGTGGTCGGGGTCGACGAGGAGTACGGCCAGGTCCTCGGGCCGGTCGTCGATCAACGCGGACTGGAGTTGGGCGGACATTCCCTTCCCGCGCCAGGCCGGGCGGATCATCAGCTCGGAGAGCCCGAAGGTGGCATACCGCTCCGGAGGGTTGACGATGTGCTCGCGCCACCACTCCCGGCCGGCGGTCAGCGGTGCCCCGTACGCGAAGCCGACCGGTTCGTCGCCGTCGTACGCGACCACGCAAGTAAAGCCGTCCAGGCTCGTCCAGTGGTCGACGAACCATGGGAAGCGCTGTACGAATTCGTCTGCCACCAACTCTGCTGCGTAGGAGTCCGCATGGACGTCGAGGAGTAGCTGCCGGAAGCCTTCGGGCAACGTGGGACTCTGGTAGTGACGCAGCTGGATCATGTTCGGCTCCATTCGATCCGGTAGCGGTCGCCCCACTCTCTCGCAGCCCTGCCGTTCGCAGAAAGGGTCAGCAGGTCCCGATGGAAGTCACCGAGGAGGGTTCGTAGGCGGCCCGGTAGCGGGGCACCGTCCATGAGGTCGAAGACGGTGGACGCGGTCGCGGTAGCCAGCTCCAAGTCGCCTTGGCGAAGCTGGGCGAGGGCGAGGCGGGCGGTGATGAGGGACCGGTTCCTGCGGAACTGGTTCGGAAGCACGGCGAGTGCTTGATGGGACGCGCCTTCAGCTTGCTGGTTCTCGCTGAGCCGGTCGTGGACGATCGCGGTGAGCGCGTGGAGTTCGGCAGGGCCGTAGAACGCCACCCAGGCCGGCCGGGATTCATGGCGGGCTCGGGAGAGTGCTTCATTGGCGAGCCCGAGGGAACGGACCGCTGCTTGACGCTCACCGGTGTTCGAATGCCCGATGGCTGTGCGGGCGTGCGCGAGAGAGGAGAACATCGGGTCACGGCGAGTGATGCCCGTGACCCGAGCGGCATGGGCAGCGGCGATGGCGTCAGCGTGGCGGCCTCGCTGATTGCTGAGCATCGCGATCAAGTTCCATGCTCTGAACTGAGCGGTCGAGTCCTGGGCGAGACCGGCGAGCCGCATGCAGGCGTCGAGGTGCCGCTGCGCGTCGTCGAGCGCGCGGGCGTCGATGCATGACCAGGATGCTACGGCGGTGAAGTCGGCGGCGACGCTGAAGAGGCGGCGGCGCACTCGCTCGGTGGCGCTGCCGTTGCGGAGCGCGTCGAGCACCTGCCCGGCGCGGGCGAGGGCGGCACGTTCCAGCGCGGCGTGGCCGCCTTGGTGATCGTCGAGGGAGTGGAGCGTCTCCAGACTCGCTCGCAGCCGTAGGACGTCGGATGAGCCAAGCGTGGTCCGAGTGTCGGAGGTCGGGAACGCGGATGCTGCCGCGGCAGCCGGCCCGGATGCGATGAAGGTTCGACGTCTCACGTCTTCCTCCGATTGCGGATCGGGGCGCTTCGCACCCCTGGGGGTGAAGCCGAGCTCTTGGGCCGTACAGTCGAATACTGCCTCCAGCGAAGCGCGTTGCCTCTGGTGAGGCCATGCCGTTCTGCCGCTGAGCCAGTCCCGCACGGTGCGCTGACTGCAACTGCCGTATCGGCCAGTGACCTTCTCGATGTGTCGATTCACGCGATGCGCCAGCTCGGTGTGGCTCATGCCGAGTTCCACCAATCGCTTGCGAAGCACAGCGTTATCGCCCATGAACGCAAAGTAGCGCTTTTGTGGCGTCGTGCGCAGGCGGATTGGCAAAGAGCACACCAAAATCTCCGGTGCGCTGCGAGCCCACAGCCGGAAAACCACCCTGCCCAAATGGCGTTGACGCCCGTTGACTGGAACGCAGTCGCCAGGAACGCCACACGGTTGGCCATTGGAATGCCGGGCGGCTGACAGTGCCGGGCCCGCATTCCCCTGCAGGGCCGGCCGCTGCCATCGCCTCCGTCGCCCCACAGGAGCCCCAGTGCCGCACTCCGTCCGATCCAATGCGGTGGAACCGCAGGGTGTCGCCCGTAACCTCGAGATGCGACCCTGCCCGCAAGCCCCGTACGGCGTTCAGAAGGCCACGTGGTCGGTCGACCACGCGCGAGCCGCCGCTACCGGTCTGCGGGCCAACGTCGCCGACGTCCTCCAGGCTTGGGGACTCGACCCGGACGGCGACCAGTCGTTCGCTGTGCTCCTCGTCCTCACGGAGCTGGTGACCAACGCTGCCCGCCACGGTCGTCCCCGCCTCGGGCTGATCGACGTGGAGATGTGGCTGGACGGCGACCGTGTCGTCGTCACGGTCATGGACGGCACCACCGATGTCCCGGTGGCGCGCGATGTCGGGTCTGGCGACGAGTCCGGACGTGGCCTTCGGCTCATCAGTGCATACGCTGAAGCGGGTGGCTACGAGCCCCACCACCGCGGAAAGCGGGTGTGGGCCGTGATCTGCCCACACCTCGCCGTCGAGGACGACTCACTTCTTCTGGACGCCACACGGCTTGCGGTCTGACGAGGATGCAACAACCCTTGATCAGCAACGCAGTCACCGACTCGCACGCCCAGATCGTCGTGCAGGCCGGGACGATCGCCGGAGGCATCACCCTGCCCGCACCGCCGTCCCCGCCGGTGCCGCGGCTGCTTCCCCGTCGGAGGCCGCTGGCGGATCGGGTCGAGGCGCGGGCGCGCCTTTCCGCGCTCCTCTCCACCGAGGAGCCTCTGCCCGTTCTCATCACCGGGCCCGAGGGGATGGGCAAGACCGCCTTGGCCGTCGACCTCCTCCACGGCCAGAACACCCCCGGCCCGCACCTCCACGCCGACCTCGGTGGCAGCAGCGCGTCCGGCCCTACGAGGCCGGACGCGATTATCGCTCGCTGGCTCCGGGCCCTGGGCGTTGGCGTGCCCACCGACGCCGACGAGGCGCACGACCTGTACCGGAGCCTGACCGCTGGGCGGCGTGTAGCGGTACTGCTGGACGACGTGGCTACCGCCGTGCAGGCCGAACGCTTGCTTCCGTCCGCCTGCGGCCTCGTGATCATCACCGCTCGCCGGCCCTTGCCGGAACTGCTGGCCGCCGGGACGCACCACCACCGGCTCGGGCCCCTGCCCGCCGATGCCGCCGGGCAGCTCCTCCTCAGCGTCGCCGGCAGGGCACTCCCTCACCACCGGATCGCCGAACTCACGGAGGCCTGCCAGGGCATACCGCAGGCACTCGCCCTGGCCGGTGCCCGGCTGGCCGTCGGCGTCCCCACCGTCCTCCCGGAGCCCCGTACGGAGAGCATCGTGTCCACCGCCCTCACCGGCACCTACGCCACCCTCGACGCCACCGCTGCCCGCGTCTACCGGATCGCCGGGCTGCTGCCGAGCGCCGACACCACGGTCGACTTCGCGATGGCCGGTGCCGCAGCCCGCCTCGACCCAGCCACCACCGAAGCCGCGTTCAGCAGCCTCGCCCAGGCGCAGCTACTCGTCGCCCCGAGCACCGATACCGGGCGATGGGAGTTCGTGTCCTCGGGAGTCCGCGCACACGCGGCAGCCCGCGCCGCCGAAGAGGAGGACGAAGGCCAGGCCGTCCGACGCGCCCTCGACTGGCTGACTGCCGAAACCATGGAGGCAGCCCGCCTGGCCGTCCCGTACCGTGACCCGCTCGCCGCACCCCTTTCCTTCCCCCCGCCGCACCGCGTCGGGATCACGACACCCACCCAGGCGCTGGACTTTCTCCGCGTCCGCGGCCCCCACCTCGACGCCGCGCTCAGTGCCGCCGAAACCCACCACCCGGCGATCGTCCCCCACCTCGTGTTCGCCGCCTGGCCCCACTACCTCCGCGCCCGGCATTACCGGGAGTGGCTCGACCACCACGACCGCGCGCTCGCCGCGCTCACCGCCCTCGGCGCCCCGGCCACCGACACCGGACGACGCCTGTACCGCGAACTGCTCGGCGGCCGTGCGACCGTCCTCCGCGCGCTGAACCGCGTCCCCGACGCGCTGGCCGACTGCCACCAAGCCCTCGCGACTGCGAAGCAGACCGACGACCGGGCCGGGATCGCCCAGCACAACCACGACCTCGGCGCGGCCTACCGCCAGGCCGCCGCGCACGCCCTCGCCCGTCAGCACTTCAGCCGCGCGCGGGCGCTCTACCTCGACCTCGGCCGCCCCCGTGGCGCAGCCCTCGCCCACCTCGAACTGGCCCTCACGGACGCCGTCCTCGGCGAGGACGCCGCCACCGTCCTCGACCGGCTCTCCGTCGCCGAACGGGGCCTTCTGGCCACCGGCGATCCGCTCAACTCCTCCAAGGCCCGCGCCTGGCGCGGCCGGATCCTCGCCACCGACGGCCGCGGCGCGGACGCCCGACCGGTCCTCGTCTCCGCCCTGGACGGCTTCCGCGAGCAGGACGCGCGGCTCTGGGAGGCCCGCACTCTGGTGTGGCTCGCCGACATCGACCGGGAGCGCGGGCGCACCGGTGACGCGATCACGCTGCTCCGCCACGCCGCCGCCCTCTACGAGCACCACAGCCCCGCCGACCACGCCGAGGTCACCGTTGTCCTCCGCGACCTCCGGAGCCGAGCGTGACCACCCTTCCGAACGACGGCCCCGACAGCGACCGTTGCCCGCCGGACGCCGATCGCGAGCGGGTCTGGGCGGCCTACGGGGTGTCGGCGGCAGCGCTCCTGCACCTCGTCACCACCGCCGTGCTGCTCCTCAGCCGCTCGCGTTGACAGAAGGACATAGCCCGGAAGGCCCCTTCGTCCTCAAACGGTCCGGGACGAAGGGGCTTCCGAGCAAGCCGGGTCAGCGGTGGTTGAAGACCGCCGGGCGCTTCTCGGCGAAGGCCGCCATGCCCTCCTTCTGGTCGGCGGTGGCGAAGGCGGCGTGGAAGAGGCGGCGCTCGAAGCGGACGCCCTCGGCGAGGGTGGTCTCGAAGGCGCGGTTGACGCTCTCCTTCATCATGATCGCCGCCGAGGTGGACATCTCGGCGACCTTCTCGGCGGTGGCGAGGGCCTCGGCGAGCAGGTCGTCGGCGGGGACGATGCGGGAGACCAGGCTGGCCCGTTCGGCCTCCTCGGCGCCCATCATCCGGCCGGTGAGGCACAGTTCCATCGCCTTCGCCTTGCCGACCGCCCGGGTGAGGCGCTGGGAGCCGCCGATGCCCGGGATGACGCCGAGCTTGATCTCCGGCTGGCCGAACCTCGCGGTGTCCGCGGCGATCAGGATGTCGCAGAGCATCGCCAGCTCGCAGCCGCCGCCCAGCGCGAAGCCGGCCACCGCCGCGACGATCGGCTTGCGCAGCTCGCCGAGGCGGTCCCACGGGCGCAGCCAGTCGTCCAGGTAGACGTCCGGGAACCGGTTGTCCTGCATCTCCTTGATGTCGGCGCCCGCCGCGAAGGCCTTCGCCGAGCCGGTGATCACCAGACAGCCGATCTCCGGGTCCCGGTCGAACGCGGTGGCGGCGGCCACGACCTCGTTCATCAGCCGGGTGTTGAGCGCGTTGAGCGCCTCCGGCCGATTGAGGGTGATCAGGCCGACCCGGCCCTTGCGGTCCACCAGGATCGTCTCGTAGGTCTCGGTCATCGCCGTTGACTCCCATTCGATTGCGCGCTCTGACGAGCCAACGATCTCCGAAGCGGCCCGCCTCGCGCCAGTCTCGGTCCGCGAGACGGTCGTCACCCGCTCACCGGGCGGCCCAGGTCAGCCGAGGTGCAGGTCAGCCGAGGTGCAGGTCACCGTCGGTCGGGGGCTCGAAGAAGGCGGCCACACTCCGCTCGTCGACCTCGGCGAGCACGGCCGGGGACCAGCGCGGGTCGCGGTCCTTGTCGACGACCTGCGCGCGGATGCCCTCCACCAGGTCGTGGTGGGCGAGCGCGGCGCAGGACACCCGGTACTCCTGGACCAGGCTCTCCTCCAGCGAGCCGTGGGCCCGGGCCCGGCGCAGGGCGGCGAGCGTGACCTTGAGCATCGTCGGCGACCGCTCGGCCAGCTCCTCGGCGGCCTGCTTGGCCCCCGGGGTGCCGCCGGCCGTCAGCCGGGCCACGATCTCCTCCACGGAGTCGGCCGCGTAGCAGGCGTCGATCCACCCGCGCTGCTCGGCGAGCGGCGCGGCCGGGGCCTGCTCGGTGTACCGGGCCACCACGTCCGCCACCGGCCCGTCGGCGAGGTCGGCCAGCAGGGCGGGCAGGCTCGCCGACGGCACGAAGTGGTCGGCGAACCCGCACAGCAACGCGTCCCCGGCGGTCATCGAGGCGGCGGTCAACCCCAGGTGGGTGCCCAACTCGCCGGGCGCGCGGGCCAGCAGACGGCTGCCGCCGACGTCCGGCACCAGGCCGATCCGGGTCTCCGGCATGGCCACCACCGAACGCTCGGTGACGATCCGCACCGACCCGTGGGCGGAGAGCCCGACGCCGCCGCCCATGGTGATGCCGTCCATCACCGCGACGTACGGCTTCGGGTAGCGCGCGATCAGCGCGTTCAGCCGGTACTCGTCGCGGAAGAACGCGCGCGTGCCGGCCCCGCCGGCCTTCGCGTCGTCGTGTATCGCCCGGATGTCCGCGCCCGCGCAGAGCCCGCGCTCCCCGGCCCCGGTGAGCGCCACCACCCGCACCGCGTCGTCCGCGGCCCACTCCTCCAGCGCGGCCCGCACGTCCACGACCATGCCGTGCGTCAACGAGTTGAGCGCCCGCGGCCGGTCGAGCACGATCCGCCCGACCGCGCCGTCCCGCCACACCCGCACGTCGTCACCCATCGTCCCCACTCCCGTTCGTCGGCACCGAAAGATCCTCCGGACAAGGTAACCGGTACCCGAGCCGCCCCCGGCTGGTGCGATCATGGGCATCCATCATCGGCGGGGGCTGGGGTGCTTGAGGGGAACAAGGTGGGGGAAGAAAAGGGCGCGGCGACTCGGACGGCGCTGCTGATCGGGGTGGGGGACGCCCCGGCGACTGCGCACCGCCTGCCGTCGCTGGAATCGGTCGTGGCCGCCGATCTCCGGGTGTTGAAGGCGGCGTTGGAGGGCAGCGGCTACAGGACGGTCGGTGTTCTCCACGACAGAAGCCGCAGCGAGATCGCCGAGCAGATCACAGCGGTTTCCCGGCGAACGGAACCGGGCGACACCCTACTGCTGTACTTCACCGGGCACGGGGTGCGGATCGGAGCGACCGACTACCTGGTCCCGGCGGACGCCCGAGGCCCGTTGGAGGACTCGGCCGACTGGGACCAGCCGTACATCCGGGACTCCCTGCTGGACGCGGACATCAGCCGGTACCTGCAGGACTGCCGGGCAAACACGGTGCTGTGGGTGATGGACGCTTGCCGGTCGGCGGAGGCCGAGGGCGGCGCCACGTTCGGCAGCCGCATCACCCAGGGGCCGCCCGGCAGCCGCTTCGTCGTGATGACGGGATGCGGTCCCGGGGAGCGCAGCGGCTACGCGTCCGACGGCAGTCTGTTCACGTCCGCGCTGGCCAGGGCGTTCGACCCGCTCAGCGAGGCGACCACCGTGGAGGAGGTGTACCGGACGGCGTACCGGCTGACCGGCCAGGCCTCCCGGAGCCGGCGCGGGCAGGTCCAAGAACCGCAGATCTACTGCGGCAACGACCGGGACCAGGAGACCCGCGGCGCCGTGGTGGCCGAGGGACGGCGACTGCTGACGGCGTGGACGGAGGCCGTCCACGCGCCGGAGCTCTGGGCGCTGGCGTCGGACGCCGAGGCAGCTGATGTCACCGCCCTCCAGGAGGGGTTGACGAGGTTCGTCGAGAGCGTGGCCCGACAGGTGGATCGGGCCCAGAAGCGGCTGCCCGATCCGTGGGCCGACGACGGCTTCCCGGTCCGGCTCCTGCGTGACCGGCTGCCGCAGCTGGTGTCGAAGGACGCCGGCCTGTCCGCACTGGAGGTGGCGGGACTCGCTGCGGCGGTCTTCGTCCATGAGGCGGCGTGGGCCGGACGCCTCAGCCAGGCAGCGGAGTTGGGTCCGCACTCGGTTCAGCACGACCTGGCGGCGGACGAGCCTAGGCGCTACTACCAGCAGATCCTGGAGCAGTATCCCCAGGCCGCCGACAAGATCAGGGGATACCGCCGCGGGAAGGGCGTCCAGCCGGAGCTGGACGCCACTGTCCTGTGGCTGGTCAACCGCTGGATCGCCGGGCGGTTCGAGACGGACGAGCAGGCGGTTCCGGTCG
Organism: Kitasatospora sp. NPDC057595; assembly: GCF_042800875.1. Classification (NCBI taxonomy): domain Bacteria; kingdom Bacillati; phylum Actinomycetota; class Actinomycetes; order Kitasatosporales; family Streptomycetaceae; genus Kitasatospora; species Kitasatospora sp. NPDC057595. The sequence goes on from NZ_JBHVGL010000008.1 coordinate 48,594, forward strand.
CCTTGGGCGGAGAAGCCGCGGCCCTGCTACTGGGGGACGTCGCGGGCTCCGCTGATCGGCGGAGCGGCCGGGCCGAGGAACTGGCGGTCGCGTTGCGCGCGATCACGGCCGGCCTCTCCCCAGGACACCGCACGGACCACGGGCCGTTAACGTTTCCCGACCGCCACCTGATACGTGGAAGGACACAGCCGCTGCGTGTGCGGCCGCTGGCCGCTCTGGTACGGCTGGCCGGACTGCTGGCGCTGGACGCGCGGACCCTGCCGGACGTCCTCTCCGAACACCTGGCGGTCTCCGACTCGGTGCTCCCGCGCGAGGTTCTCACGGTTCTCGAGCACGCCTACTGGGACGTTGACGACCGCGGTGACGCCGTACGGGAGCTGCAACTGGACGCCGTCTGCCCGCATCCGGCGATCCATGCGGCGCTCGCTGCTGTGGTCGAGGAGGCGGACGAACTCGTGCAGACATTGACGACGGAGTTGCGAAGCCTGCCGGCCGCCGAGGCCGGGCTGCTCGCTGGGCTCCCTTCCCGGGTGACGGACAGCCGCCTGCGACCGGCAGGGGAGTCGGGCCGGCGGGCGTACGACGTGCCGTTGCTCCGCTTCTCGCTCGCCCAGACCGAGGTGCGGCGGCTGCTCATGGGGGAGCAGCTGTACGGTGGACGGCACGCGGCCGCCCTGCGTGAGTTGTACCAGAACGCCATGGACGCATGCCGCTACCGCGCGATGCGCGAGCGGTACCTGAACGCGTGCGGGCGGAGCGTCGGCCGTTGGGCGGGCTCGATCCGGATCGTGACCGGCGAGGACGAGCGGGGCTGCTACATCGAGTGCACCGACAACGGCGTCGGCATGACTGTTGAGCAGCTGAAGGGGACGTTCACCCGCGCGGGCCGCCGCTTCGAGCAGTCCAGTGAGTTCCGGCGGGAACAGGCGGCTTGGCTGCGGCAGGACGAGGGGCTGCGCCTCTACCCCAACAGCCGTTTCGGCATTGGTGTGTTCAGCTACTTCATGCTCGCCGACGAGATGACGATCACCACCCGTCCGGTTGGCCCTGACGGGAGGCCTGCTCCCGACGCGATGCGGGTGGACATCGCTGGGAGCGGCAGTCTTTTCAGGATCCGGCAGGCCGATGCCGGGGCTGGTGCCGCGCTGGCGGAGGGCGGCACTGCGGTCCGGCTGTACCTGAAGCCCGACCGGATGACCGGTGACGCGTGCGTCGAGGTGCTGCGGTCCGTCGTGTACGTGAGCGAATTTTTCCATGCTGTACGCCCCGCAGGGGCCGGGGCGGATTGTCCGACCAGTGGCTGGGCCGTGGGCTCTGGTGGCGTACGCGGAGAGGACCGGCCTCGAACCCGAGGAAGCGCGGAGGATGCTGGCCAGTTTCGGCTGGCTCGGGTGGAAGGTTCCGTCACAGGAGGAGATCGCCGGGTGGTCCACGCTGGACCCGGGACTCCGGGTGCTGCTGTCGACCTACGTGCTCGTCGACGCTGCCGGCCGCGCCGAGTTTCCTTGGATGACCACCCTCGTTCTGGCTTCTGCACGGGGAATTTCCATGCGGAATGCGGAGAATATTATCTCCAAGGAGTCTGCTCGGCTGGGGATCGCCTATCGGCGGCGCTACATGACAAGCGGGGCGGCCGGGAATTTCGTCCCCGGCGCACAAATTGCGGACTTCGCGCACGAGCTACATGTGATGGGGGTGAGCCTCGAGGGAGGTGTGTCGATGCAGGATATCCAGATTCCCTACGGGTCTTCCGAGGTGTGGGAAGAACATGTCGCCTGCGTGGACGAGTTGCGGGTCGCAGGGGTGGATGTTCCCGAGTCGGTAGCGCTGGTTGCGGCGTGGGACGAGCTTCCTCTCTCCAGCCAGTATGCTTTCTCGGGGACGGACCCGGGTTCGGATGAAGTGGAATATCCGCTCCCGCCCACGTCTGCCGTTCTCTTCGCGGGAAGTATGCACCTGCGGGAGCCTCTCAGTCATCTCTGGGAGGTTGCACGGGCGGAGACCCGGCGGCTGGGAATTCCTGCGCTGTCTCCCTCGCCCCTTCCGGACGGCTGGAAGGATTTCCGGCCGACATGGCACCAGTGTCAGGCATTGATCGGGCAATGGCGTGGTGGAGCGTTCGACGGGCGCTCGGCCCCGTCTTGGGCGCGCCTCGATGCCGCACGCTTGATCGGCTACGCCCGGGCCGAGAAGGTCGGTCCACGAGCGGCGTTCGGGCTCCTCGAGCCGTTCAAGGCCATTGGAGCCCTGGTACCGGACCTGTCACCAGAAGACATCGCGGGACTGCCGGAGAAGGTGCCGGATTCCTGGGATGTCGCTGCGCTCGCCCCGCGGAACCGGATCTCCCCTCCGGGCGCTCCACTCGTCCCGCTCGACCTGGTCAGCGTCGCCTGTCGGCTCGGTGAGCCGCTCGACCGGGCCTGGCAGCGTATGGCGCCGTACTGGGCTCTGCAGGTTTCGGCCGACTCCTCCGAACCCTTCGCGAAGGTGCCCCAGATCCTGCCACTCTGGCAGGATCTGGCGATCCTCTCGGTGGGACTGGATGGCATGCTCCCCGCGATCACGGGCCTGGTGACGCCCAAGCGGTTGGCGTTCTCGGCTGACGGAGTCGGTGAGACGCCAGCCTGGGTCCGCGACCGCCTCGCGCACTACGCCGAGCTGTTCGGGCTGGACCTGCCGGAGCCGGCCGTGGCGGACGCACTGAGACCGGTCATCGACCTCGATGGAGAAGTGGAACGACCATGACCAGTGCCGGGACCGCGCACGCTCACCACCTGCCCTACGCGGAGGACGATCTGGGCGATGTCGACGGCTCGTCGTTCAGCCAGACCGTCGCGCCGGACCGCCGCTCCGCGGTCGTCACCGGACCGTGTCCGCGCTGCCACGGCCGCACCGCCACGGAGTTCCGTCGGGGGAACCCCGGCACCGGGACCAAGGGCCTGTTCGACCGCCTCACCGGGCGGTCGGGCACGGCGCAGCCGGACCCGGAGCCGCTCCATGCCGAAGTGCACTTCTGCGAATGCGGGCACGGGCACCCGCAGATGCCCGCCGACGTGCACTTCGTCGGCTGTGGCGCCAGCTGGCGGATCGCCCCGTGAGCGCCCGTTCCGACCGCCGGTGGGCCGAACTCGCCCGGGAACTGGAGTTCACCCGGCTTCCGGAGCTGCGCCGTCAGGCCGAGGGGTGGCGTACCGGGCTCACCGGTCTGACCGCACTGCTCGCCGTCCTCGCGCTGCTGAAGGGCCGGGACAATCTCGACCAGCTCCCGGCGTGGGCGGGGAGCACCGCGGTGGCCCTGCTCGCGTTGGCGTTCCTCCTTCTGGTGACGGGGTCCCTGTTCGCGGTCCGCGCCGCGCACGGGGTGCCCGGAGAGGAGATCCTGCTCGGAGGGCAGGCGCTGCGGCGCTGGACGGAAGGCGAGGTGGACCGGGTGACCCGGGCGCTCGCCCGGGCATCGGGATGCTGCGTCGGCGGGCTGGTGCTGATCGTGGGGGCGCTCGCCCTGGCCTGGGCGACGACCGAGGAGGCCCCGTCTCACCTGGTCCGCGTGCGGACCGGCACGACGGAGCTGTGTGGAGAGCTGCTCCGGGCCGACCAGGGGCAGGTCGTGCTTCGAACCGGCCGGGAGCGCGCGGAGCGGACGGTCCCGCAGGCCACGATCGTGGCTCTGGAGGCGGTCGCCTCCTGCGGGAAGGGATGACGGCGCCGCGGGTCGGACATGAGGAGAGCACGAAGGGCGGCTCCGGTGGTGAAACCGGGGCCGCCCTTCGTCCGGCGGGGGAAAGTGGTTCAGGGGTGTCGCGCGGGCCTCAGGTGCCGCGAGGGCGGCGGGGGCCGGGAGGCGCGGGGGCTCAGGGGACGATGCGGCCGGTGACCTCGCCGAAGCCGATGACGGTGCCGTCGGGGCCGGGGGCGGTGGCGGTGATGGTCACCTCGTCGTCGTTCTCCAGGAAGGCGCGGGTTGAGCCGTCCGGGAGCTTGAGCGGGTTCTCGCCGTTCCAGGTGAGCTCGATGAGCGCGCCGCGGGTCTCGGGCTCGGGGCCGCTGACCGTGCCGGAGGCGAACAGGTCGCCGGTGCGCAGCGAGGCGCCGTTGACGGTCATGTGGGTGAGCTGCTGGGCGGCCGTCCAGTACATCGAGGCGAACGGCGGGCGGGAGACCGGGTGGCCGTTGAGGCGGATCTCCATCGCGAGGTCCAGGCCCCAGGGCTCGCCGCCGCGGTCGTCGAGGTAGGGGAGCGGCTCGACGTCGCGGGCCGGCGGGGTGACGCGGGCGTGCTCCAGGGCGTCCAGCGGCACGATCCACGGGGAGACGGAGGTGGCGAAGGACTTGCCGAGGAACGGGCCGAGCGGCACGTACTCCCAGCCCTGGATGTCGCGCGCGGACCAGTCGTTGACCAGGCAGACGCCGAAGACGTGCTCGCGGAAGCGGTCCAGGGTGACGGGCTCGCCCATGGCGCTGGGCGCGCCGACGACAAAGCCGACCTCGGCCTCGATGTCCAGCCGGCGGGTCGGGCCGAAGGACGGCACGGCGTCCGCCGGGGCCTTGCGCTGCCCGTGCGGGCGGACCACCGGGGTGCCGGAGACCACCACGGTGCCGGAGCGGCCGTGGTAACCGATCGGCAGGTGCTTCCAGTTGGGGGTGAGCGGCTCGGAGCCGGGGCGGAGGATCCGGCCCAGGTTGGTGGCGTGGTGCTCGGAGGCGTAGAAGTCGACGTAGTCGGCGACCTCGAACGGCAGGTGCAGCTCCACCTCGGCGAGCGGCAGCAGCAGCGGGGTGAGGGCGTCCCGGTGGGACTCCTCGGTCAGCCAGCGGGTGAGCGCGGCGCGCACCTCGGTCCACACCGGGCGGCCGGCGGCCAGCAGCGGGTTGAGCGAGTCGGCGTCGAGGAGGAGGGACGGTTCCCCGGCGGCGCGGGCGGCGGCGCCGGCGTCCAGGACGAAGTCGCCGACGCGCACGCCGATCCGCCGCCGCCCCGGCCGGTCGCCGGCCGTGAAGACGCCGTACGGCAGGTTGTGCACGCCGAACGGCGAGTCGTTCGCGGGCGCGAGCCAGCTACGGGGGGTGGTCAACGGTCCTCCTGGGGCGTCGGGGCGGACGACAGCAGGCCGAGGGCGGCCAGGTCGTCCAGGGGCTCGGCGATGCTACAGGTGCCGAACGCGGTGAACGAGTTGCGGATCACCGTCACCTGACGGTCACTCAAGGTGTGCACGGCCTTGGCGAGCACCTCGCCGGAGCGCTCGGCGAGCACCTCGGCGGCCGCGGCCGGATCGGTCTCCTGCGCGGCCAGCAGCACGTTCAGGAAGCCGTGGTGCTCGAAGCCGGTCACCGGGTCGGTGTGCCGGACGGCGTGGTGCAGCCCGGCGGTGCACTTGTACGGCAGGCCGCGCTGCGCGCACCCGGTGAGGAATCCGGCCAGCTCCCGCTCGTCCGGGAAGGCGCCGGCGACCACCCCGCCGGTGCGGAACTTGGCCCGGTACGGGCTGTCGACCAGCACGTCCAGCACCTCGTCCAGCCCGTCGCCGCGCAGCAGTTCGCGCGGCAGCTCGACGGCGGCCGGCACGTCCGGCGGCAGCAGCAGGTCGAGTGCGGCGACGGCCTCGCTGGCGTCCCGGGTGGCGAGTTCGACGCCGGCCACCTCGAACGGCGCGGCGGCGGTGAGGGCCGGGCCGAGCTCGGCGCTGCCCCCCGGCAGCACCAGCCCGACCCGGAGGGCGGGGCCGGGGCCATGCGCCGCGGCCGCCAACTCGCCCAGCCGGCCGGCTCCGCAGAGCAGCGGGCCGACCGCGTCGGCGTACCAGGCGGTGCGGTGCGCGCGGTGCGCGGGCACCGCGTCGGCGACCGGCAGGTTCCCGGGCGGGAAGACCGCCGCGTCGTCGAACAGCCCCTGGAACAGCGGGGGGACGGCGGAAGCGGCGGCGGGGACGGGGGCGGCGCTCACTGCTGCGGCCCCCGACCGGACCACGTCCAGGCGTAGTTGGCGTCCTCGGAGGCGCGGCCGCCCTCGCCCAGCTCCAGCGGGCGGAAGGTGTCCACCATGACGGCGAGCTCGTCGAAGAACTCCACGCCGATGGACCGCTCGTAGGCGCCCGGCTGCGGGCCGTGGGTGTGGCCGCCCGGGTGCAGCGAGATCGAGCCCTGGCCGATGCCCGAGCCCTTGCGTGCCGCGTAGTCGCCGCCGCAGTAGAACATGACCTCGTCGCTGTCCACGTTGGCGTGGTAGTACGGCACCGGGATCGACAGCGGGTGGTAGTCCACCTTGCGGGGGACGAAGTTGCAGATCACGAACCCGTTGCCCTCGAACACCTGGTGGGCCGGCGGCGGCTGGTGGATCCGCCCGGTGATCGGTTCGAAGTCCCGGATGTTGAACGCGTACGGGTACAGGCAGCCGTCCCAGCCGACCACGTCGAACGGGTGGTGCGGCACGGTGTACCGGGTACCCGAAATGCCGTTCGGGCCACGGTGCTTGACCAGCACGTCGACGTCCACGCCGTCCACCAGCAGCGGGCCGGACGGGCCGCGCAGGTCCCGCTCGCAGTACGGGGCGTGCTCCAGCAGCTGGCCGTACTTGGAGAGGTAGCGCTTGACCGGGGTGATGTGGCTGTTCGCCTCGATGCAGTAGGCGCGCAGCGGCTCGTCGCCGGTGGGCACCCAGCGGTGGGTGGTCGCCCGGGGGATGACCACGTAGTCGCCCTGGCCGACCTCCAGCGAACCGAAGACCGTCTCCACGGCGGCGGAGCCGGACTCCACGTACACGCACTCGTCGCCGAGCCCGTTGCGGTACAGCTCGCTCGGCGCCCCGGCGGCGACGTAGGAGATCCGCACGTCGCCGTTGCCGAGGACGAGCCGGCGCCCGGCGACGACGTCCGCGGACTTCCACTCCTGGCCGGCGAACAGCTCGTGCAGCTTGAGGTGGCGGGGGAGCAGGGGGTGGTTGGGTACCGTCGACTGGTCGGGCAGCTCCCACGGCACGGCGTTCACGACGGCCGAGGGGATGCCCCGGTGGTAGAGCAGCGAGGAGTCCGAGGAGAAGCCCTCCTCGCCCATCAACTCCTCGTAGTACAGCCCGCCTTCGGGTGTGCGGTGCTGCGTGTGCCGCTTGGGCGGGATGCTGCCCAGCTGCCGGTAGTACGCCATCGTCCCTGCTCCTCCCGGACCTTCCTGTGGCCCAGCGCTTCCTACGGCTTCAGCGGTGGCCGCGCGCCCCGGAGACCGGCGGCCTCCGGGGCGGGTCGGCCTCAGAGGTTGCCGCGGCGCTCCTGCTCGCGCTCGATGGCCTCGAACAGCGCCTTGAAGTTGCCCTTCCCGAAACCGAGCGAGCCATGCCGCTCGATGAACTCGTAGAAGACGGTCGGGCGGTCGCCGATCGGCTTGGTGAAGATCTGCAGCAGGTAGCCGTCCTCGTCGCGGTCGACCAGGATGCCGCGGCTCTTCAGCTCCTCGATCGGCACCCGGACCTTGCCGATCCGCTCGCGCAGCTCGGGGTCGTCGTAGTACGAGTCCGGGGTGTTCAGGAACTCGACGCCGCGCGAGCGCAGCACGTCGACGGTGGTGAGGATGTCGTTGGTGGCCAGCGCCATGTGCTGGCAGCCCGCACCGGTGTAGAACTCCAGGTACTCGTCGATCTGCGACTTCTTCTTGGCGACGGCCGGCTCGTTGAGCGGGAACTTCACCCGGTGGTTGCCGCTGGCGACGACCTTGGACATCAGCGCGGAGTAGTCGGTGGCGATGTCGTCGCCCACGAACTCGGCCATGTTCACGAAGCCCATGACCTTGTTGTAGAAGGTGACCCACTCGTCCATCTTGCCGAGCTCGACGTTGCCGACCGCGTGGTCCAGGGCCTGGAACAGGCGGCGCGGCGAGCCCTCCGGGTGCTGCACCTTGCTCTTCGCGGTGATGTAGCCGGGCAGGTACGGACCGGTGTAGCGGGAGCGGTCGACCAGGGTGTGGCGGGTCTCGCCGTAGGTGGCGATGGCGGCGCGGCGCACGGTGCCGTTCTCGTCGGAGACGTCGTTCGGCTCCTCCAAGACGGTGGCGCCCTGGGCGCGGGCGTGCGCGATGCACTTGTCGACGTCCGGGACCTCCAGGGCCAGGTCGACGACGCCGTCGCCGTGGCGGCGGTGGTGGTCCAGCAGCGGGCTGTCGGGGGAGACGCCGCCCTTGATCACGAAGCGGCAGGAGCCGGAGCGCAGCACGAAGGCCTTGCGGTCGCGGCGCCCGGTCTCCGGGCCGGAGTAGGCGACCAGCTCCATGCCGAAGACGGCCTGGTAGAACTGGGCCGTCTGGGTGGCGTTGCCGACCACGAACACGACGGCGTCCTGCGCGGTGACCGGGAACGGGTCGGTGGCGGGGTCGTGCTCGACGAGGCCGACGAGGCGGCGCAGCTGCTCGGCGTCGAGACCGGCCTCGCGCTCCTCGGGGGTCAGCTCAAGGGCGTGGGACTGCGGGGTCATCGGTCGTTCCTCCACATTGAGGCCTCGGCATTGAGGCATCCGCTTGAGGCGGCCGCTCCGCGGGGTTGGGGTGAGGGCGGATGCGGGCGGCTGAGCGCTGAGCTTGCTCCAGTCGGGCGGGTTGGGCAACAGATCGGGTTTTCACTGTTCAATGTGTACAAGGTGATCAGGAAATCACTGGTCGCGCTGTGCAGAATGCATGGTGGATTCGGGATGTTTCACGAGTTCTGCGTATCGGACCCGAACGGGCGTGTGCGCTGGTCAGGGCGGGTTCGGTGGTCAGGGCGGGTTCGGTGGTCAGGGCGGGTTCGGTGGTCCGAGGGGTGGGTTCGGCGGTGGTGGGAGGGACGGGGGACGGACGGAGCCGGGCGCGGTCAGGCGGGGGGCGCGCAGCGGGCGAGGTGGGCGCCGAACCAGTCGCGGGCCAGCTCGGTGACGCGGTCCAGCGTGCCGGGCTCCTCGAACAGGTGGCCGGCGTGCGGGACGACCACCAGCTCACTCTCGCAGCGCAGCCGCTCGCGCGCCCGCCGGTTCAGGTCGATCACCGCACCGTCCCGGCCGCCGACGATCAGCAGCGTCGGCGCGAGCACGGCGCCCAGCGCGTCCGCCCCGGCGAGGTCCGGCCGTCCGCCCCGGGAGACCACCGCGCCCACGCCGTCGCCGAGCCGGGCGGCCGTCCACAGCGCGGCGGCGGCCCCGGTGCTCGCGCCGAACAGTCCGAGCGGCAGGAACGGCCCCCCGGCCGGGCGGGCCTGTTCGGCGGGCAGCGCGCGGGCCACGTCGGTCAGCCGGGCGCCCAGCAGGTCGACGTCGAAGACGTTGCGCCGGTCCTCCTCCTCGTCCTCGGTGAGCAGGTCGAACAGGAAGGTGGCCAGCCCGGCGCGGTTGAGGCCCTCGGCCACATGGCGGTTGCGCGGACTGTGGCGGCTGCTGCCGCTGCCGTGCGCGAACACCACGATGCCGCGGGCGCCGGCCGGGACGGTCAGCCGGCCGGTCAGCCCCACACCGGTGGCGGGCAGCGTGAGCTCGCGGTCGGACGCGGGGACGTCGTCGGACGCGGGGACGTCGTCGGACGCCGGGACGCCGTCGGGTCCGGCCGTCCCGTGCTCGTCCGGCCCTGCGGCACGGGCCGCGGCCAGATGGCGCAGCACCTCGGTGTCCTCGGTCTGCGAGAAGTCCGCGTAGAACTCGCCGATCGCGAAGAAGGGCGACGGCGTGCCGACGCTGACCAGCTCGTCGGCCACGCCGCTCAGCCGCTGCGTCCAGTCCGGCGGCGCCACCGGCACGGCGAGCACCACCCGCGCCGCGCCGCGCGCCCGCACGATCAGGCAGGCCGCCCGGGCGGTCGAGCCGGTGGCGATGCCGTCGTCGACCACGACCACCGTCCGCCCGTGCAGGTCGACCGGCGGGCGGCCGCCCCGGTAGCGGTGCGCCCGGCGCTCCAGCTCGGTCCGCTCGCGCGCCTCCACGGCGGCCAGCTGCTCCGGCGTCACCCCGGCGGGCCGCAGCACGTGCTCGTTGATCACCCGCACCCCGTCCTCGCCGATCGCCCCCATGCCCAGCTCCGGCTGGTACGGGACGCCCAGCTTGCGGATCACGCAGATGTCCAGCGGCGCGCCGAGCGCGGCGGCCACCTCGGCGGCCACCGGGACCCCGCCGCGCGGCAGGGCCACCACCACGGTGCCGGGGCCGCGCAGGTGGCCCAGCAGGGCGGCCAGTCGGCGGCCCGCCTCGGTGCGGTCGGTGAAGTGGGTGGCGGTGGCGTGCATGGTGTCGGCCTCCGTGTTCCACCGTACGTCGCCGGGGCGGCCGGGTGGAGTGGCGGGGCGGAACGGCCGGGTGGGGTGTGCCCGCGGGGCGCGTACCTGGGGCGTGCGCGCGGGCGGTCGACGCGCGCCGGTGCCGGGTCGGTCCTGGGTACGCCCGGGACGCGGATGGGGCCGGCCGCCCGTGCGTCCGGGACGGCGGGCGCGCCAGCGTGGTGCACACCGGCCCGGCGGACCCTCCCTCACCCGCCGGGCCGCCCCAGCCGCCGCCCGCCGAAGGAGCCGACCCGTGTCCGTCCCCCACCCGCAGCACCGCCCCGCCGCCGACGCCACGGGGGCCACCGCCGCCCTTGTCCGGTCCGACGCCACCCCCGGCGTCCACGTCCCCGGCCTGCACGCCACCGGCGACCCGGTGAACGGCGCTCCCGCCACCGGCTGGACGGTCGCCACCGCGCTGCCCGTCAGCTACCGGGTCCGCTTCACCCCCGGCGTGCTGGACCCGGGCAACCCGGCGCTCGCCCGGGCCGGCGGCCCGCCGGGGCGCCGGCTCGTCGTCGTCGACGCCCGCGTCCACCAACTGCACGGCCACCGCCTGCGCCGCTACCTCGAAGCCCAGGGCGTCGAGCACGAGACGCACGTCCTGCTCGCCCACGAACAGGTGAAGACCATGGACGCGGTGTTCCGGGTCGCCGACCGGATGGACTCCTTCGGGATCTCCCGGCGCGGCGAACCCGTGATCGCGATCGGCGGCGGCGTCCTCACCGACGTGGTCGGCCTCGCCTGCAGCCTCTACCGCCGCTCCACGCCGTTCGTACGGGTCCCGACCACCCTGATCGGCCTCGTCGACGCGGGCGTCGGCGCCAAGACCGGCGTCAACCACGGCCGCCACAAGAACCGCCTCGGCAGCTACCACCCCGCCGTCGACACCCTGCTCGACCCCGCCTTCCTCGCCACCCTGGAACGGCGCCACATCGGCAACGGGCTCGCCGAGATCCTCAAGGTCGCGCTGATCAAGGACGAGGGACTCTTCCGCCTGCTGGAACGGCACGGCCGCACCCTGCTCGACACCAACTTCCAGTCCCCGGGCGCCGGCCCCGCCGTCCTCGGCCGCGCCGTCCACGGCATGCTCCAGGAACTCCAGCCCAACCTCTGGGAGCACCGCCTGGAACGCCTCATGGACTACGGCCACTCCTTCAGCCCGACCGTCGAGATGCGCGCGCTGCCCGAACTCCTGCACGGCGAGGCGGTCTGCGTCGACATGGCGCTCACCACCGTCGTCGCCCGCCGCCGCGGCCTGCTCGACGCCGGGCAGACCGAACGCGTCCTGCGCCTGATGCGGCGGCTAGAACTGCCGGTCTGGCACCCGCTGATGGAGCCCGTCACGCTCGGCGAGGCGCTCGCCGACACCGTCCGCCACCGCGACGGGCGGCAACGGCTGCCGCTGCCCCGCGGAATCGGCGCGGGCGTGTTCGTCGACGACCTCGACGCACCCGAACTCGCCGACGCCGCGGCCCGGCTGCGCACCCGGACGACGGCCGGAGCCACGGCCGCGCTGCGGGGGAGTGGCACGCGTGCGTAGCGCCGTCGTGATCGCCGACACCACCGCGCCGGCGGACGTGCACGGCGTGCACGGGGCGGCCGGCGTCACCCAGTGGACCTGCCTCGCCCGCCGCGCCGGACTCGCCGGGGACTGGGAAGCCGTCGAATGGGCGCGCGTGCCGGCCGGCGGGATCAGCGGCGAGCACCTCCACACCCGCACCCGCGAGGTGTACGTGCTGCTCACCGGGGAGGGCGAGGTCACCCTCGACGGCCGCCGCCACGCCGTCCGCGCCGGCGACGCCGTGCTGACGGCCGTCGGCACCCGGCACGGCCTGCGCAACACCGGGGCCGGGCCGCTGGAGTGGCTGGTGATCGAACTGCCGGCGGAGCGCGGCGGTACTGGCATTGGCGGTGCCGGCGGTGCCGGCGGTGCTGGCGGGGTCGGCGGGCCCGGCGTTGGCAGTGCGGTCGGCAGCACCGTCGTCCGCGACCTGCGACGCACCGGCCCGCTCGACCCGTCCGCCGTCATCGGCGGACCGCTGCGCCTGCTGCGACAGGTCGAACTGGCCACCGGGGAACGGGAGTTCCTGCTCGCCGCGGACGTCGAGCACACCGTCTTCGTCATCGGCGGCCACGGCCGGGCGGGCACCGGGAACGTCCGGGTTCCGCTGCGCCCCGGCACGGCCGTCACCCTGCCGCTCGGCACCGCGCTCGACCTCGTGGCCGGCCCCGGCGGGCTCGCCCACCTGCACGCGGAACTCGTGCCCGGGCCGTCCCGGGGCGGTGAGCCGCGATGATCGTCACCCGCACGGCCGCGCCCCGTCTGCTCCTCGGCCCCGGCGCCCAGCGGATCCGCACCCGCTGCCTCGCCCGCCGGGGCATGTTGCACAGCGAGTGCGAGGCCTTCGAACACGTCCGCCTCGGCCCCGGGGCCTGCTACGACCTCACCGGCCGCGACGCCACCGAGGCCGCCTGGTACGTGCTGCGCGGCCCCGTCCTCCTGCTCGACTGCCCCGACCAGCCGCTGCGCCTGCTCGACCGCGGCACCCTCCTGCTCGCCCCGCACGGCGAGTCCGTCCACCTGCACGGCGGCCCGCTCGGCGCGGAACTGCTCTGCCTGACGGTCCTGCCGGACAGGGTGAGCGCCGCCCTGCCGGAGCGTCGCCCGGAGCTCGCGCGGGGCGCGGTGGAGGTGGGGGCGGGGGCGGGGGCGGTGCCGCCCGGCGGGAGGCGGAGGTAGCGGGCGCACGTGGCCGCCGGTGGGGAGCCGTTCCGCACCCCGGACCCGCGGCTCACCGCGCCGCTCGACGGGGCGCCGCCCGCCACGCCGGGCGCCGGGGGGTCATCGGCCGCCACGACGGCCGCCTGGCGGTGGTCCGGCGGCTGTACGACGGCAGCCCGGGGGCGGGACGGGGCCCACGGCGCCGCGGACACCGGTGCACCCGCCGACGTGCCGCCCGCCCCCGCCCGGGACGGGCCCGGGACGGGCCCGGCCCGTCCCGGGCGGGGGTGCGGGGCGCGGTGGGGGCCGGGGGCTCAGGTGGGCGGGGCGGTGGGCGGCGCAGCGTGGAGGCCTGAGCCCGGACGGGAGGAGGCCGCCATGCGTCGAACTGTCAGGCTCGACCGGCGGATCCAGGCCGGTCCCGCACAAGTCTGTCTGGCGGTGCGCGTCGGCGAGTCGTCGTGGTCCGAACTGCGGGCGCGGCTCGACGCACTGGCGGCCGAGCGGTTCGTCGTGGTCACCGACGGCACGGCGCCCGCCGACCGGGCGGCCCGCGTCCGCGCGCTGGCCGACGACCTGGCGCCCACCACCGTGCACGACCTGCGCGACGGACCGCTTCCGCCCACCGCCACGGCCGGCGGAGGCGCCGGTGGCGGCACTGGTGGCGGCATCGGTGACGGAACGGTCGTCGTCGCCGTCGGCGGCGAACGTGCCTGCGAACTCCCGGCCGACGTCCGGGTACCCACCGATCTGGCCGCCGCGTGCGGTCCGGCCCTGACCCTGCACCGGCCCGCCCCGGCCGCGCTGGTCTGGGTCCGGGCCGACCAGCTGGCCGACCGGCCCGCCGAGTGGACGCGGGCCGGGATGGTCGCGGTGGTGCGCCACGTCCTCGCCGTCTGCCCGGCCCAGTACCCGACGCTCGCCGCCCTCCTCCACCCCGGCGCCCGGTACGACGAGGCCACGCTCACCGCCCTGCTCGCCCTGTGCGCCGACGCGCGGGCCGCTGTGGTCTGCTTCGACCCCGACGAGACCGGCCCCGGCCTGGCCCTCGGCTACGGCCGGAGCCTCGCCGACGCGGTGCGGTCCGTCGCGGGTCCCGCCCTCGCGCCCGGCGACGCCGAGTCGCTGGGCCTGCTGCTCGCCGCGCGGGTGGCGGCGCGGCTCGGCCTGGCGGCCGGCGCCACCGGCTGGGCCCACCGGGAACTGCTGGCCCGCAACGGCTCGGCGACCGCCCTGCCCGACGGCGTCGACGCCGACCGGCTGACCGCCGCGCTCGTCGCCGCGGCCCGGCCCGGGCTGCTGCTCCTGGCCGACCTCGGCCGCCCGTACTGCGCCGACGGCAGGCTGCTGACCCCGGTGGACGGCGCGGTGCTGAGGGCCGCCGTGGAGGGCCTGGGCGACCCGGCGGGGGCGGGCGTGCCGCGCAGCCGGAGCGCCGGTCCCGAACCCGTCCCGGCCCGGGTGCCCGCGCCCGCCGGGGCGGGACCGGGCACAGCGTGAGACCGCGGCGTGAGACCGCGGCGTGAGACCGCGGCGACGCGGGCCCGGGCGGTGCTCGGGAACGGGTCGGGAGCGGGCCGGGAACGGGTCGGGAGCGGGTCGGGAGCGGGTCGGGAACGGGTCGGGAGCGGGTCGGGAGCGGGTCGGGAAGGGCCCGGGCGGCGCTCGGGAACAGGGCGGGCGCAGGCCGGGAACAGGACGGGACCGGGTTCCCGTGCGACCGGGACGGCAGGCGCCGCACCGTGGAGAACAGATACGGCCCAGCAGGGACCGCAGGACACCAGAAGGAGTCTCCGTCATGACCGGCACCGTCATCACCGACCTCCGCCGGCGCGGCGCCGTCGACCCCAGCCGGGTGCTGACCGGACCGCTGCGCGCCGTCGGACTGCAGTGGCTCGACCCGGGCCGCAGCGTCGAGGTCACGGCCGAGGGCGTCGAACGCGCCCTGTACGTCACGGCCGGATCCGGCACCGCGACGGTGCCGGAGGCCGAGACCGGGGACGAGACGTCGACGGCGGGTGACTCCGGGATCCCGCTGGTCGAGGGCACCGCCGTGACGCTCCCGCTCGGCGCGCGCACCGTACTGACGGCCGGCACCGCCGGTCTGGAGTTTTTCCACGCGGTGCTCGCCGTCGCCGGCCACCCGGGCCGGGCCACCGCCCACCCGGCGGCGGAGCGGCCGACCGTCGAGCCCCCGACCGTCGAGCCCCCGACCGTCGAGCGACCGGCCACCGAACAGGACGGCCGCGCCACCGATCACCACCGCCCCGATCACCACCGCCCCGACCGTCCCGACACCCCTCCGAGCCCGAAGGGAGGCGAGCCAAGGTGATCGTCACCACCGCGACGGCCTCGGCCGCCGTCATCCTCGGCCCGCACGGCGAGCGCGTGCGCGTGCGCTGCCTGGCGCGCCGCTCCATGCTCGCCAGTGCCTGCGAGAGCTTCGACCACCTGCGGCTCAGCCCCGGCGCCCACTACGCGCTGCCGGGGCGGCCGGACGGCGAGACCGTCCTGTTCGTGGCGCGCGGCTCACTGCTCGTCGGCCGGAGCTCCGACGAGCCGGACCACCTGGCCGTCGACGGCGACCTGCTGCTCGCGACCCGGGGCCGTGCGCTGCTCCTGGAGGCCGGTCCGCTCGGCGCCGAGCTGCTCTGCCTGGCCCTGTCCGCGCCCCGCCGCACCACCGCGACCAGGCGTTCCCTGGCCCGGCGGCGCGCCGAACGACGGAGCCGGCCGTGACCGGCCCGGTCACGGCCGGCCGGACCGGGGCCGCGGACGACGCCGCCGACGAGGCCGCCGACGGATCCCGCGCCGAGGCTCCCGCCACCACGGCGGGCGCCGGCCGCACGACGGTCGGCGCCCGCCCCACCATGGCGGCGCTGCGGTTCGAGGCGCCGCACCGGGTCACGCTGGCCCGGGTGCCCCGACCGGCGCCGCCCGGGCCGGACGCGGTCACCGTGCGGACCTCCCTGGTCGGCCTCTGCGGCACCGACCTCGAACTCCTCCACGGCACCGCCGCCTACCTGCGCGACGGGCGGGCCCGCTACCCGCTCGTCCCGGGGCACGAATGGTGCGGAACGGTCACCGAAGTCGGCCGCGACGTCACCGAGTTCACGCCCGGCGACCGGGTGGTCGGCCACACCATGGTGCACTGCGGCCTCTGCCGGATGTGTCGGTGCGGTCGCCGCCCGCTCTGCGAACGCCTCACCGAGGTCGGGCTGTACGGGCGTCCGGGCGCCGCCGCCGAGTACGTGGTGCTGCCGGAACGCTCGCTGTCCCGGATACCCGACCAAGTGCCGGACCGGTCGGCGGTGTTGACCGAACCGGCGGTGACCGTGGTGGCCGGCCTCGAACTGGCCCGGTGCCGGCTCGGCGACCGGGTGGTCGTGCTCGGCACCGGCACGATCGGCCTGCTCGCCGTCCAACTCGCCGCCCGCCTGGGCGAGTCGGTGGACGCGGTGGGCATCGACCCGGCCGGGCGGCGACTGGCGCTGCGCTGCGGCGCGCGCCGCGCCCTGAGCTCCGAGCAGGCGAGGACCGCCGGCGTCGCCCGCTACTCGCTCGCGGTCGAGGCGTCGGGTGCGGCGGAGGCGTTCGCGCTCGGCCTCGACCTGCTCGAACCGGGTGGCCGGCTCGCCGTGATCGGCGTGGCGGGCCGCCCGTGCCCGGACTTCGACCCGGGCCGACTCGCCCTGCGCGGACAGGCCGTGATCGGCGTCCGGCACGGCCTGGACCACTACGACCGCACGCTGCGGCTGCTGAGCGACGGCGTGCTGACGGCCGAGCCGCTGATCGCCGCCGTGCTGCCGCCGTCCGCCGGGCCGGAGGCGTTCCGGATGCTGGCGGGCGGCCGCAGCGGCCCGCCCAAGGTGCTGCTCGACTTCGGCCGCGCCGGCTCCCCGGCCGTCGGCCGCGGGGGGACCGCCAACCTCCGGGGGCTCGCCGCCCCCGTCACCGAAGGAGATCCCGCGTGATCCTCGTACCCGCCGCCGTCCCCCGAACGGCCCCCGCGTTCCGGCGGCTGATCGACCCGCGGCACCTGCCGTCCGCGCACGGCGGGCTGACCGTCGAGACTCTGCCGCCGGGCGTCCGCGTCGAACACCATCCCTCCCGGGTGGGCGAGTCCGTGACGCTGGTGCTCTCCGGCGGGATCCGCTCGGCCGGGCGCGTGCTCGGCCCCGGCGAGGGCCTCTACCACCCGCCCGGCAGCTCCTGCGGACTCACCGCCCTGCCCGGCGCGCCCGCCGCGGTGCTGACCGTCCGGCCCCTCGCGGTGGTCGGGGACCTGCCCGTGCCGCGCCCCTGCCCGGTCCCGCTCGCGCCGCCGAGGGCCGTCGTCCGGGTCCACGGTGACGCCCCGGAGCCGTCGGACCCGCCGGTCCCGGCTGTGCCCGCCGCGCGCGGCGGCGAGCGCGGCGGCGAGCGCGACGCCGACGCCGACGGCGCCGACCACGGCGACCGCGCCCCGATCGCCGGCTCGACCGGCATGGCGGTGCACTGGCTCGCCACCGACGAGACCGTCGGCGCCCGCCGACTCACCGTCGCCGCCTCGTCGTTCGGTGCCGACGGCAGCCACGACCTGCACCGGCACCCGCACGCCGACGAGTTCTTCCTCGTCCTGTCCGGCGGCGGAACCCACCTCATGGGAGGCGCCCGGGTCCCGGTCCACGCCGGAGACCTGGTGTTCGTCCCGGCGGGCGAGTGGCACGGCTTCCGGACCGGCCGGGCCGGCCCGACCGCCGCCCTCTACGGCTACCTGGGCGCGCCGAGCCTCGCCCGGGCCGGCTACCAGGTCCGCCCCGCCGCGGCGGCGGAGGTGATCCGATGAGCATCCCCGGACCGCATCACCACCACCCCGACGACGGCGACGGCGGTGGGCGGCCGCCCTCGGTGGCGGTCGTCACCGGGGCCAGCTCCGGCATCGGCCGCGCCGTCGCGGTCGCCCTCGCCAGGGCCGGGCACGCGGTCGCGATCGGCTACCGCACCGACCTCGCCGCCGCCCACCGCACGGCCGAACTCGCCGGCGGACGAACCCTGTTGCTGCCGCTCGACCTCGCCGAACCGGCGGCCGCCGCACGGGCCGTGCACGGGGCCGCCGACCGGCTCGGCGGGATCGACATCCTGGTCAACTCAGCCGGGATCAACCGCCGTTCACCCGTCCTGGACGAGACCCTCGACGACTGGTGGCGGATCCTCGCGGTGGACCTCACCGGCCCCTTCGCCTGCGCCCAGGCGGCCGCCCGCCGGATGGTCCGGCAGGGACGCGGCGGGCGGATCGTCAACGTCACGTCCGTCCACGAGTTCACCCCGATCCCGGGCGGCGCCGCCTACTGCGCGGCCAAGGGCGCGCTGGGCGGGCTCACGCGGGTGATGGCCCTGGAGCTGGCGCCGTACGGGATCACCGTGAACGCGGTCAGCCCCGGCGAGACCGCGACCCGGATGAACGGCGTCCTCGACGACAATGTCCTCGACGACCACCGCCTCGACGGCCGCGGCCTCGGCACTCTCGCCCGGCCCGCCATCCCGGTGGGCCGGCCGGGCCGGGCGGCCGAGGTCGCGGCGGCCATCGTCCACCTGACCGGCCCCGACGCCGCCTACACCACCGGTGTGTCGCTCACCGTCGACGGCGGCCTGAGTCTGACGAGCGCCGTCGCCAACCAGCGCGACGCCGCCCACGAACGGTCCCTCCTCCCCGACGCCCCCGGAAGGAACGCCCCATGACCGGCATCCCCGGTGCGCGCGCAGTGCACCACGTCGCCTACACCGTCCCCGACCTCGACCAGGCGGTGGCGTTCTTCACCGACGTGCTCGGCGCGCGCCTGCTCTACCGCCTCGGCCCGGTCGCCGCGCCTCCCGGCGACGACGACTGGATGAACCGCCAACTCGGCGTCCACCGCTCGGCGGTGGCGCACATCGCGATGCTGCGCCTCGGCCCCGTCGGCAACCTGGAACTCTTCCAGTACACCGCCCCGGGCCAGCGCCGCGAGCAGCCCGCCAACAGCGACTGGGGCGGGCACCACCTCGCCATCGCCGTCGAGGACGTCGACCGCGCCGTCGCCTACCTGCGCGGGCAGCCCGGCGTCGAGGTGCTGGGCGAACCGCAGACCATCGCCGACGGCGGACCGATCGACGGCGACCGCTGGGTGTACTTCCGCACGCCGTGGGGCCTACAGCTGGAGGTGCTCGCGATGCCGCCCGGCATGCCCTACGAACGGTCCACTCCCGAGCGGCTGTTCACCCCCGACGGCCCGTGGGACCCGGTCGGCGGCGCACCGGACGGGATTGGTCCGTCGAACGGGACCGGTCCGTCGTGATCGAGACCATCGCGGCCGTGGTGCGCGGGAGGGGCGGACCGTTCCGCCCGGAGACCGTACTGCTGGACGAGCCGCGCGCGGACGAGGTCCTGGTACGGATCCGCGCCGTCGGGATCTGCCACACCGACCTGAGCGTGCGGGCCGGCCGCACGCCCGCGCCGCTGCCCGCCGTCCTCGGCCACGAGGGCGCGGGCACCGTCGAGGCGGTCGGCGACGCCGTCACCCGGGTACGGCCCGGCGACCGCGTCGTGCTGACCTTCGACTCCTGCGGTGCCTGTCCGCCCTGCCGGGCCGGCCTGCCGGTGCGCTGCGACCACTGGGCCGCGCTCAACCTGTTCGGCGGCTTCCGGCTGGACAGCAGCGCCACCGTGCACGGCACCGGCCGCCACCGCGGCACCGCGCTGCACGGGCACTTCTTCGGCCAGTCCTCCTTCGCGGGGTACGCGCTCGCCGATGAGCGCAACGCCGTGCCCGTCACCGGTCCGGCGGTGCCGTTCGAGGTGCTGGCGCCGCTCGGCTGCGGCGTGCAGACCGGCGCGGGCGCGGTGTTCAACGTGCTGCGGCCCGAGCCCGGCGACACGCTGGCGGTGTTCGGCGCGGGCGCGGTGGGGCTGGCGGCCGTCCTGGCGGCCCGGTCGACGCCGGTGGTGCGGATCGTCGCCGTCGACCTGCGCCCGGAGCGGCTCGCGCTGGCCCGGGAACTCGGGGCCACCGACGTCGTGGACGCGGGCGCGACGGACCCGGTGGCGGCGGTCCGCGAGCTCACCGGCGGGCGCGGAGCGCAGCACACGCTGGAGACCAGCGGCAGCGTGCGTGCGCTGCGCCAGGCGGTGGAGGCACTGGCCGTCGGCGGGACCTGCGGGGTGGTGGGTGCGCCGCCGGCCGGCAGCGAGGTGGGGTTGGACGTGCCGGGGCTGCTCGCCCGGGCGCCCCGGATCGTCGGGGTGAACCAGGGGGCGAGCGTGCCGGAGCGGTTCCTGCCGGCGCTGGTGGACCTGTTCCGCGCGGGACGGCTGCCGGTGGACCGGCTGGTGCGGACGTTCCCGTTCGGGGCGGTCGAGGACGCGGCCGCGGCGGCGGAGTCGGGGGAGGTGGTGAAGCCGGTGCTGATGCTGCCCTGAGCCGCGTCGGCGGGCCCGCCGACGCGTCCGCCGCCCCGCCCCGCCGCCGTCCCCTCCGCCGTCCCGTTCTTGGGACCGGAACGGGACGGCGGGCCCATGCGCCCGGGGCGGGGCGCCGACCAGAGTGGAGTGCGGAGCGGTTGATCGGCTCGACCGCTCGGAGCTGAAGAATCTGGAGCACCACCCATGGCAACGAACACGGCATCGAAGAGGTTCTGCGTCGCGTCTGTCGTCGTCGGCGTCGCCGCGGCCACCGTGGTCGTCAGGAGCGCCGTCGTCGGCGCGGGGGCCAAGGTGGCCGCCGCGGCCGAGGCCGCGGACCTTGAGCACCGCTGCAAGCCGGGCGAGAAGGACTGCCGGGGCTGATCACCCGCATCGACTGCGATCACCCCGATCCTTCCGCCCGTTCCCGCCCCTCCTCCTCCCTCCCCCCTCACCCCGCCCGCCCCCGGAGCCGGAGCCACCGGCACCGGGGGCGGGCGGCGGACCGGCCCTGACCGGACGAGTGACAGCTGACAGGATCTGAAATCTGTCAGCTGTTATCTGTCATCTGAAATCTGTCAGTTGTCAGTTGTCAGTCGTCGGCCCAGGCCGTCAGCCCCCGGCCGTCGGCCCTCCAGGTCGCGGCGGCCCCTGCGAGGGGTGCCGGGGGAGGACCGCCAGCACCCGGGTCCCGCTCTCCTGCGGGAGCCGGTCGATGGTGCAGTGCCCGCCGATCTCGGCCGCCCGGTCCGCCATCGACCGCAGGCCGACCCCGGCCGGCGAGTCCGTGCCCGCCCCGTCCGCGTCGCCCGGCCTCCCGGCACCCGGGTCCGGGGCGAACAGAGGGGTGCTCTGGATGATGCCGAGCCCGATCCCGTCGTCCTGGACGGTCAGCGTCAGGTTCGCCTCGTCCACCCGGACCGCCACCTCGGCGTGCCGGGCGCGGGCATGTCGCAGCACGTTGTTCAGCGCCTCGGCGGTGATCCGGTACGCGGCCACCTCGACGGCGGCGGGCAGCTCCGGGAGCGGGTCCGGGTGCAGTGCGGCGCTGACGGCGAGCCCGTCGCCGCTGAACGAGGCCGCCAGGTGCTGGACGGCGCGGGTGAGGCCGAACTCGCCGAGCGGCGCCGGTCCGAGGCGGTCGGTGATCCGCCGCACCTCCTTGATCGCCATCGCCAGGTCGCCCGAGATGCCCCGCAGCGTCTGCGCGATCGCCTCGGGCCTCGACTCCCCGCCCGCCGTCGCCGCCGTCGCCGCCGTCTCCTCCGACCCGGCCGCCGAGGCCGCGTTGTCGACCCGCAGCCGCAGCCCGGCCAGCGCCGGACCGAGCCCGTCGTGGATGTCCCGGCGCAGCCACCGCCGCTCCTCCTCGCGCGCCGCGACGATCTGCTCCCGGCTGGCCTGCAGGTCCTCCTGGAGGCGCAGCGAGGCGACGGCCGGCGAGGCCTGGTCGGCGAGCGAGCGCAGGATGTCGACGTCGCTGGGATCCAGCCGCTCCTCTCCCGCCCGCAGTCCGACCGTCAACTCCCCGATCACCGCACCGTTGTGGACCAGCTCGAAGTCCTGGACCGGACCGTCCAGCCGCCCCACCGCCGCCAGCGACCGCCGCCCGGCCCGGGTGGTGACGGACAGCGCCACGCCCGGCAGCCGCAGTTCGTCCGCGACGGCGGTGCACAGCGCGGACGGCAGCCGTTCCGGCTCGACCACCTGCCGGACCTGCCCGGCCAGCGTCCGCAGCACCTGGTAGGGCTGGGCGCGGTCGCCGTAGTAGAGCCGGTCCACCGCGCCCACGGCCCACCGGGCGGCCCGCGGCAGACCCGTGCCCAGCGCGAAGACCAGCGCGATCAGCACCAGCGCCGCGGCGCCCCGGCCGGGCACCAGCCACCCGGACAGCACCGCCGCGCTCACCACGAACACCAGGGTGAGCCCGGTGGCGAGCAGCAGCCCGGTCAGCACCGACCGGGCGGCGCGGTCCAGCCGCCACCCGCCGTCGCGCACCACCAGGAACCCGACGGCCACGGCCCACACCGCACCGGCCGCCGTGAACAGCGAGTAGCTCAGCCAGTACTCGTACTGGAACCGCCGGGTGTAGTAGTCCTGCATGCCCGCCCAGAGCAGGTAGGCGCCCAGCATCCCGGCGATGTGCGCGCGACGCCGGGGCGCCGTGTGCCGCAGCAGCCGAACCAGCAGCACGGCGGAGGCGATGCCGATCAGCAGGTAGTTGACCGGGTCGTAGAGGCTGTCCAGGTGGTCGGTGACGGAGCCGAAGAAGTTCGCGGGCACGCTGTCGGCGAGCGGGTTGGGGTGTCCGAAGACGGTCGTGCGGTCCAGGAAGGACATCGAGTCCGGGATCGCCCACAGCGTGACGGCGCCGATGTACCACCACCACCGGCGGGTGGTGAGCCGGCCGGACGGCAGCCAGAGCGGCAGGACGTAGAACAGGACCTCGCTGACGGTGTCGCACACTCCCCGGACCACCGCCGCCGCGCCCACGATCCGGGGGTCCGACAGCTCCACCCACACGGGTGCGGCGACGGCGCTGGGCAGCATCGACGTCAGCGCGTAGAGGAGCATCACCCAACCGAGCGGACTTCCCGGCCGGTGGGCGTGCAGCAGCATCCCCGCCCCCGCGGTCGGCAGCGCGTAGAGCAGGATGGCCAACTGGTCCCGCGGCCCCTCGATGCCCGGTGCCCCGAGGTGGACCAGGACGTAGCAGACCCAGAGGGTGGCGACCGCCAGGCAGAACACGGTGACCGCCGCGGCCCAGGTGAGTTGGCGTTGCGCGGCGGTGCGGCGCGGAAGGGCCCCGGCAGGCGTGTGCGGCCGGGGGCGGAAGGGGATCACCGTGGTCATGGCACCGCCTAGGGACGGGTGGGGAGGGCCCACCGACGACCGGTCGCCGGGCCGGGCGCGCTGTCTCCAGTTTCTGCCGCCCGCCGTCCCGGGCGCATGGGGCAGCGGTCACGTCCGCCCGGGCCGCACCGGGCCGCACGCCCCGCCGGGCAGGCCTGTCACGGAAAGTCACACACTCATCGCTGGTAGTGTCGGCCGGGTGGATGAAGACCAGCCCGCCGAGGACCAGCCCGCCGAAGACCCGCAGCGGCCGGAGGGCCGGCCGGAGGAGGAACCGGCGGCCGTGCCCGTGCGGGTCCTGATCGTCGACGACCACCCGCTGTTCCGGGAGGGCCTGAAGGCCGCCCTGGAGAGCGCCGACGGCATCGTCGTCGTCGCCGAGGCCGAGCGCGCCGGCGATGTGCCCGACGCCGTCGCCCGCCACCGCCCGGACATGGTCGTGATGGACCTCTCGCTGCCGGACGGCTCCGGGCTGGAGGCCACCCGCCGGCTCTCCGCCGACCAGCCGGCCCCGCCGGTGCTGATGCTCACCATGGCGGACGACGACGGCAGCCTGCTCGCCGCCCTCCAGGCCGGGGCCCGCGGCTACCTGGTCAAGGGCGCGGGCCGCGAGGAGGTGCTGCACGCGGTGCGGACGGTCGCGGCCGGCGGGGCGGTGTTCGGCGCGGACGTGGCCGAGCGGATCACCACCCTGCTCGCCGGCGCCCGGGTGCGGGAGGCCGGCCAGCTCTTCCCGGCGCTCACCGCCCGCGAGGCGGAGGTCCTCGACCTGGTGGCGCGCGGGCTGGACAACCGCCGGATCGCCCGGGAACTGGTGGTCGCGGAGAAGACGGTCCGCAACCACGTCACCCACATCTTCGAGAAGCTGCACGTCGCGACCCGTGCGGAGGCCGTCGCCCGGGCCCGTGACATGGGGCTCGGCGACGGCTGACCCGCACTCCGGGAGCCCCGGGAGCCCGTGGGGTTCCCGCGAGCCCCGGGCGCGTCCCGCCGCCGCCCCGTCGTCCGTCCCGCCACCGGGGTCGGGGCCGGGACCGGACTGCCGTCCCACGCCGACGGGACGGCAGGAGACGCAGGATGCGGGGGAGGAGGCCCTCATGAGCGAACCGGCCGCGACCCCGGCCACCACCACCCCGGCCCGGCACCCCGCCGAGCCGGCCGCCAGGCCCGCCCGGCCGCCCGGCGAGACCCGCCCGCCGGCCGCACCGGCGCCCTCGCCTCCGGGCGCGCACCGGTGCACCGCCCTCGGCCCGGCGGCCTGGGCCTGCGTCGCGACCCTGCTCAGCGGCCTCGGCTGGGTCCTGCTCGCCGTCACCCACCCGGACGCCGCCTGGGCCGCCCCGTACTACCTCCACGACGGCGAGACCGTGCTGCTCGGCTTCGCCTTCGCGCTCTCCGGGCTGCTCATCCTCGTCCACCGCGCCGCACCCGCCCCCGACGGGACCACACAGGGCCCGGCCGCCGGACCGCCGGCCGGCCGCAGCCTCGGCCGCTGCCTGCTCGCCGCCGGACTCGGCGGCTGCCTGTCCCGGTTCACCCTGCTCGCCGGCGCGGCCGCCGGCGCCGGACCTGCGGTGGAGGCCCTCGGCGCGGCCCTGCTGATCATCTCCGTCGCCCTGTTCATCTTCGTCTCCATCGCCCTCCCGCTCTGGCTGCCCGAGGGACGGCTGCCCGGCGGAGCGGGCCGCGTCTACGTCGCGGCCGTCGCCCTGTGGAGCGCCGCGCACGCGTGCACCGTCCGCCTGCGCAGCCCGCTGCCCTACCACGGCGACATCCTGGTACCGCCCGGGAACGGGCTGCCGCTGGACGAGTGGCACGCCACCCTGGTCGCCTGGGGCCTGGTCGTCACCAGCCTCGCCGTCGCCGCCGTCCGCTGGCGGCGCTCCGCCCGCCCGCACCGCGGCGTCACCGCCGTCCTGGTGCCCTACCTGGTCTGGCTGATCACCACCAACATCGCCCTGCAGCTCGGCAGTTCGGAGAGCGTCGCGGCGGTCGCCTACTTCGCCGGCTCCGCGCTGTGGATGCTCGGCGCGGTCGGCTACGCCTTCACCCGCGACCGTTCCCGCTACCTCGACCGGGCGACCCGGCGGATGCTCAGCGTCCTCGCCCTCACCGCCCTGCTGATCGCCGGCTACCTCGGCATCGCGCTGCTGCTGCGCCGTGCTCTGCCCGAGGCCAGCAGCGCCCCGGCGCAACTGCTCGCCGCCGCCGCGCTGGCGATCGGCGGACTGCTCGGACCCACCACCCGGTGGGTGGTGCGGGCCGTCGACCGCTTCTACTACGGCGACCGGGCCCGCCCCTACCAGGTGGTGCGCGCGCTCGCCGAGCGGCTGAGCCGCGCCGTAAGCCCCGCCGACGCGCCGCCCCTGCTCTGCGACACCGTGGTGAACGCCCTCGGACTGCCCGGGGCGAGGGTCGTCCTGCACACCCGCACCGGGCCGCACGAACTCGCCGCCGTCGGCACCCTCGGACCCGCCAGCCAGGTGTTCCCGCTCAGCTACGAGGGCGCGGTGATCGGCGACCTGTACGCGCCTCCGCGCACCGGGCAGCCCGAACTGGACGCCCAGGACCACGAGGTGCTGCGCTTCCTCGCCGACCAGGCCGCGCCCGCCATCGCCTCGCTGCGGATGTACGAAGAACTGCAGCGCGGCCGGCGGCAGATCGTGCTCGCCCGCGAGGAGGAGCGGCGGCGGTTGCGGCACGATCTGCACGACGGCCTCGGGCCGACCCTCTCGGGCCTGCGGCTCGGCGTCGACACCGCGCGGGCCGCCGTGCCCGAGGACTCCCCGGCGGCCCGCTCGCTGGTCACCGTGTCGGCCGGGATCGGGCAGGCGATCGACGAACTGCGCCGGATCACCGAGGGGCTGGCGCCCGCCGCGCTCGCGGGCGAGGGGCTCGCGGTGGCGCTGCGGCGGCTGGTCGCGGAGCTGGACGGGTCTCGGGTGCGGATCTCGCTGGTGCTGGACCCGGACCCGCCGCCCGCGCTGCCGGCGGCCGTCGAGGTGGCGGCGCTGCGGATCAGCGGCGAGGCGCTGCACAACGTGCTGCGTCACTCGGGGGCCGGCCGGGCCCGGCTGACGCTGCGGGTGCGGCCGGAG
The DNA here is from genome assembly GCF_042800875.1 of Kitasatospora sp. NPDC057595. Classification (NCBI taxonomy): domain Bacteria; kingdom Bacillati; phylum Actinomycetota; class Actinomycetes; order Kitasatosporales; family Streptomycetaceae; genus Kitasatospora; species Kitasatospora sp. NPDC057595. The sequence goes on from NZ_JBHVGL010000008.1 coordinate 74,942, forward strand.
GCGGTGGTGCTGGAGGTCTGGGACGACGGCCGCGGCTTCCCGGCGGAGAGCGGGGGCGACGGCGAGGCCGCCCGACGGACCGCTGTGGGTGTGGGGCTGCGCTCGATGGCCGAGCGCGCCGAGGAACTGGGAGGCCGGTTCGTCTCGGGCAACCACGACGGCGGCGCCCTCGTCCGGGCCGTGCTGCCCCATACGCCCGAGCAGGCACCGGTCGACCGCTGACCGCTCACGGCTCACCGCTGACGGCCGGTGGCCGACGACTGACAGAAATCAGCTGACAGATAACAGATAACAGATGACAGATTTCAGATTCTGTCAGCTGTCACCGATTCCGCCGCCCCTTGACGGACTCCCGGGTTCGCCTAATCATCATGGTCGCGTCAACTTTTGCTGCGGCCGGCGGCCCCACGCCCCCTCAATACCCTCCGCCGCAGGCGAAGTGGCGCGCTTCCGTCCTGCCCCACCGGATTCCGGAGCCCCCATTGACCGAGCGCGCCCCGCGGCGATCCCGCCTGCGCCGATCCGCCCTGTCCGCCGCTGCCGCCGTCACCCTCGCGGCCGCCTTCCTCGCCCCCGCCGCCTCCGCGGCCCCGACCGCCCCGACCGTGCCGGCGGCCCCGACCGCCCCGGCCGCCGCGCCGGCGGTCGCCGCCGCCCCCGACATCCCGGTCGCCAACGTCAAGGCGCACCTGGCCCAGCTCCAGTCGATAGCCACCGCCAACGGCGGCAACCGGGCGCATGGCCGCACCGGCTACAAGGCCTCGATCGACTACGTGAAGGGCAAACTGGACGCGGCCGGCTACACCACCACCCTGCAGACCTTCAGCTACAACGGCTCGACCGGCTACAACCTCATCGCCGACTGGCCCGGCGGCGACACCTCGCACGTCGTCATGGCCGGCGCCCACCTCGACTCCGTCACCGGCGGACCGGGCATCAACGACAACGGCTCGGGCTCGGCCGGCATCCTGGAGACCGCGCTCGCCGTCTCGCGGGCCGGCCTCCAGCCCACCAAGCACGTGCGGTTCGGCTGGTGGGGCGCCGAGGAGTACGGCATGGTCGGCTCCAAGAACTACGTCAACAGCCTTGCCGCCACCGAGCGTTCGAAGATCGAGACCTACCTCAACTTCGACATGATCGGCTCGCCCAACCCCGGCTACTTCACCTACCGCTACGACAGCGCCCTCGACGCCCTGTTCCGCGACTACTTCGCCGGCCTCGGCATCAGCACCGAGCAGGACTTCGAGGGCGACGGCCGCTCCGACCACGCCCCGTTCCAGAACGCCGGCATCCGCGTCGGCGGCCTGTTCAGCGGCGCCGACTACACCAAGACCAGCGCCCAGGCCGCCAAGTGGGGCGGAACGGCGGGCCAGCCGTTCGACCGCTGCTACCACGCCTCCTGCGACACCAGCGCCAACATCAACGACACCGCGCTGGATCGGATGAGCGACGCCATCGCCTACGCCGTCTGGACCCTCGCCGCCGGCGGCACCACCCCGCCCACCGGCACCGTCTTCGAGAACACCGCCGACGTCCAGATCCCCGACTACGGCGCGGCCGTGACCTCTGACATCGCCGTCACCGGCCGCACCGGCAACGCCCCGGCCGCACTCCAGGTCGGCGTGGACATCAAGCACACCTGGCGCGGTGACCTCGTCATCGACCTGGTCGCGCCGAACGGCACCAGCTTCCGCCTCAAGGCCGCCAGCGGCAGTGACTCCGGGGCGAACGTGCAGACCACCTACACCGTGAACGCCTCCGCCGTGCCGGCCAACGGCACCTGGAAGCTCAAGGTCCAGGACACCGGACCCCAGGACACCGGATACATCGACAGCTGGAAGCTCACCTTCTGACGCTTCATCAGTGAAGTCCCGCGCGGGGGCGGGGCCCGGGGCCGCCCCCCCCCGGCCCCGGGGCGTTTAAAAAAAAACAAACCCCCCCGCAGACAAAAAATAACGGTTTGGGGGTTGGGGGTGTGAATTG